>NZ_RPRY01000250.1 GCF_003949795.1 Streptomyces sp. WAC06614 | reverse complement strand
GAGGAGGCCGGTGACGAGGAGAGCGGCGGCCAGGGCGGCGGACGGGGCGGGGAGCCGGCGAGCGGTGCACCGGCGGGCGGTGCACCGTCGGCGGGACGCGTGCGTGCGGGCCATCTGTCCTCCCGGTCACTTCGGGGTGATCGTGAACGGGGCCGGTGTCAGGCCGGCCACGCAGCCGGTGTCGGGCCGGGCGGTCGGACGGGCCAGGAACGAGGCCAGTACCTGCTGGGCGCACGGCGACTGGGGAACCACCCAGTGCCCGATCCCGGGGATCAGGACGGAGGTGGAGCGGGGCAGGGTCCGGGCGGCGTCCTTCGCGTAGCTCGCGGCGGTCTTCAGGTCGAACGTCCCGGACAGCAGGAGCGCCGGGACCGTGCTGCGGGTGGCCACGCGCTGCTCGGCGGCGCGGCCCGGGACGTTCCAGACGCGGCACACGTCGTACGGGAACACGAGCTGCGGGGGCTGGGCCAGGACCGTGTCCGGCCAGCCGGGGAAGGCCTTGCGCCCCGCGGCCAGGACGTCGGCCGGTGCGGTGCCCGGGACCCACTCGCTGCACGCCACCGACTCCGTCAGCCCGTGCGCGTTCATCCCGGTCGGCTGGACCGAGTCGGCCGCGCGGCCCTGCGCGAAGCGGTCCGGCTTGCCCTCGGCGAGCTCGGTGAGGGCGGCCGGGATGTCGGGCGGTCTGACGGCGAAGGCGACCAGCAGGTTCAGCAGGGTGCCACCGTCGAGGACCACCTTCACCGGGTCGCCGCCCTTCGGCGGGCGGGCGTTCAGCGTCAGGGGCTGCGCCTCCAGCTTGCGCACCTGCTCGTCCAGGATCCGGCGGACGTCCGGGTAGCGGCTCTTGCACCGGGGCTCGGCGGCGCAGGCGCCGAGGATGCCGTCGATCCCCTCACGGGCACTGCGCCAGCCCCACGGCAGGGCCGCCACCTGCGGCGGGGTGACCGAGTCGAGCGCCACCGCGCGGATCCCCTCGGGGTGCAGGCGCAGGTAGGTGAGGGCCAGGTCGCTGCCGTAGGAGTACCCGTAGACGTTCCACCGCGGGATCTTGAGGGCCTTGCGCAGGTCGGCGAAGTCGGCGGCGTTCTCGGTGGTGTTGTACGCACTCAGGTCGATCCCCTGGGCCGTCAGGCGGTGCCGGCACTCCTCGACGGCGTCGAGCAGCAGCTTCCGGGCCGGGTCGGAGCTCCAACCGAGGCCCACGGACTGCTCGTTGAACCGGTCGATCTCCGGACAGGCGAGGTCCGGCCGGTCGTAGCGGTTGCCGCGCTGGGCCATGACCACCAGGGGGCGGTCCCGGTTCAGGCCGGAGTCGACGAGGAAGGGGATGTCGTCGAACGTGTCCCCGCCGGGGCCGCCCGCCATGAACACGACAGGGTCCTGGCCGGACTTGGGCGCCACGGCCGGGATGACCGCCACGGCGAGCCGGATCGTGCGGCCACCGGGCCGGGCACGGTTCTCGGGGACCTCCAGGTACCCGCACCTCGCGCCGCTCAGGGCCTCGATCGGCTCGGGCGTCGCCGGGCACGGCCCCGGCACGAAGGCAGCCCCGGTCGACCCCGCCGGCGCCGCCGTCGCAGGTGCGGCGGTGCCCGCCGCCCCGGCCGGGGCGGCCGAGGGCACGAGGAGCGCGGCGGTGGTGGCTGCGCCGGCCGCCGCACGGGCGAGCGCGTATCGCACCCTTCGGACGATACCGGCGGGTGGGCGGGCACGCACCCGCCTGGCCGGGGCGGGAACTGCGGCCCTGCGGCCCTGCCCTGCCCTGCCCCGCACGCACCGCACCGCACCGCACCGCACCGCACCGGCGGCAGCCGCCCCGCGCGCCCGCGCAGCACCCGCCCAGGAATGGCCAGGCCCCCGTCGGGCAGACGCCCCGTCGCGGAGCCGAGCGGAACCGGGCGTCGCCGAGCGGAACCGGGCGGAGCCGAGCGGAGCCAGCCGGACCAGGCGGACCAGGCGGACCAGGGAGAGGGACGATGAAGGTTGCCGATCATGTGCTGCACCGACTGCGGGAATGGGATGTCGAATACGTGTTCGCCTATCCCGGGGACGGCATCAACGGACTGCTCGCCGCCTGGGGCCGGGCCGGGGACCGGCCGCGGTTCATCCAGGCGCGGCACGAGGAGATGTCCGCGTTCCAGGCCGTCGGCTACGCCAAGTTCTCCGGGCGGACCGGCGTCTGCGCGGCCACCTCCGGCCCCGGAGCCATCCACCTCCTCAACGGGCTCTACGACGCCAAGCTCGACCACGTGCCCGTCGTGGCCCTCGTCGGGCAGACCGACCGCAGCGCGATGGGCGGCTCCTACCAGCAGGAGGTGGACCTGCTGTCCCTCTACAAGGACGTCGCCTCCGCCTACTGCGAGATGGTCACCGTCCCCGAGCAGCTGCCGGCGGTCCTGGACCGCGCGCTGCGCATCGCCGCCACCCGGCGGGCGCCCACGGCGGTGATCATCCCCGCGGACGTGCAGGAACTCGACCACGAGCCGCCCACCCACGCGTTCAAGCAGGTCCCCTCCAGCCTCGGGGTGTCCCGCTACGCCCCCGTACCGGCCGACGAGGACCTCGCGCGGGCCGCGGAGATCCTCAACGCCGGTGAGCGGCCGGCGATCCTCGTCGGACAGGGCGCCCGGCAGGCCCGCGCCGAGGTCGAACAGGTCGCCGAACTGCTCGGTGCCGGGGTCGCCAAGGCGCTGCTCGGCAAGGACGCACTGCCGGACACCCTCCCGTACGTCACCGGCTCGATCGGGCTGCTCGGCACCCGGCCGTCGTACGAGATGATGCGGGACTGCGACACGCTGCTGGTGATCGGCTCCAGCTTCCCGTACTCCCAGTTCCTGCCCGAGTTCGGCCAGGCCCGCGCGGTGCAGATCGACATCGAGCCGGCCATGATCGGCCTGCGCTACCCCTTCGAGCTCAACCTCGTCGGTGACGCGGGCGAGACACTGCGCCGCCTCGTGCCCCTGCTGGAACGCCGTCACGACGGCCGGTGGCGCGAGACGATCGAGAGCAACGCCGCGCGCTGGTGGGAGGTCATGGAGCGGCGGGCCGAGGTGTCGGCGGATCCGGTCAATCCCGAGTACGTCGTCCACGCTCTGGACGAACTCCTGCCCCACCGGGCCATGGTCACCGCGGACTCCGGGTCGGCCGCGAACTGGTACGCCCGCCACCTGAGGCTGCGCGAGGGCATGCGCGGCTCGCTGTCGGGCACCCTGGCGACGATGGGGCCGGGCGTGCCGTACGCGATCGGGGCCAAGTTCGCCCACCCCGACCGGCCGGCCGTGGCGCTCGTCGGGGACGGCGCGATGCAGATGAACGGACTGGCGGAGCTGCTGACCGCGGCGAAGTACTACGGCGAGTGGTCCGATCCCCGGCTGGTCGTCGCGGTGCTCAACAACCAGGACCTCAACCAGGTCACCTGGGAGATGCGGGCCCTGCAGGGCGCCCCGCAGTTCGAGCCCTCGCAGCGGCTCCCCGATGTGCGCTACGCCGAGGTCGCCGCCCTGTTCGGCCTCGGTGGCGAGCGCGTGGAGGAGCCCGGCGGTGTGGCGCCGGCCTGGGAGCGGGCGCTGGCGGCCGACCGGCCGTACGTCATCGACTTCCGTACCGATCCGGCCGTGCCGCCGATCCCGCCGCACGCCACGTGGGACCAGATCAAGTCGGCCGCCGCGTCCGTGCTGCTCGGGGACAGCGACCGGGCGGCGATGGTCCGTCAGGGCGTCAAGGCGAAGGTGCAGGAGTTCCTGCCCGGCGGCGGACGGGGCTGACCGTGGCCGGCCCGCCCGGAGGCCGCCGGACGAGACGTCAGGAGGACGACGTGAACAGCGCACACCGTACGTGGAACGCCCTGCACGACCGGCTGGACCGGGAAGCGCGCCGGTACAAGGCCGACGAGGACCGGCCGCTCGCGGCCTACACCGGCGCCATGGGCGTCTACTCGGCCACCGTCCTCGGCCTGGCCGCCGCGGCGCGCGCCGCCGGGCGCCGGCTTCCCGAGCCGGGGCTGCGGGACGTCGCGCTGCACGCCGTCGCCACGCACCAGCTGGCCCGGCTGCTCGCCAAGGACCCGGTCACCAGCCCGTTGCGGATGCCGTTCACCCGGTTCCGGGGCACGTCGGGGCCCGCCGAGCTGCAGGAGGAGGTCCGAGGGAGCGGGGCCCGGAAGATGATGGGCGAGCTCCTCAGCTGCCCGTTCTGCACCGGTCTGTGGATCGCCACCGGGCTGACCGGCGCCTCCCTCTTCGCGCCCCGCGCCACCCGCCTCGCCGCCGCCACCCTGGCGGCGCTCGCGGGGGCCGACTTCCTCCAGTACGCACGGGAGGCGGCCCGGCAGGCGGCCGAGGGAACGGCATGAGCGGCGGACCGGCGCCGGCCGCCGCTCCCCGGGGCGGCGGTGGGCCGGCGCCGGTGGTCGAGGCGCTGCACGTGCGCGTGCTCGACTTCCCCACCGACGCCCCGGAGGCCGACGGGACCGCCGCATGGGACTCCACCACGATGGTGCTGGTCGAGGCGCGGGCCGGGCCCGAGCGCGGGTACGGGTGGACGTACGGGGCCGCGGCGGCCGCGGGCGTCGTCACCGAGCTCCTGGCGGGCGAGGTCACCGGGCGCGCCGCGTACGACGTACCGGCCGCGCACGAGGCGATGCACCGGGCTCTGCGCGACGCCGGCCGGCCCGGCATCGGCGGGTACGCCCTCTCGGCCGTCGACATCGCGCTGTGGGACCTCAAGGCACGGCTGCTCGGCGTACCCCTGGCCGACCTGTTCGGCCGGGCCAGGGCCGGCGTGCCCGTGTACGGCAGCGGCGGTTTCACCAGCTACGACGACGAGCAGTTCGTCGGGCAGCTGCGCGGCTGGACCGAGGCGGAGCGGATCCCCCGTGTCAAGATCAAGATCGGGGAGGCCCGGGGCACCCGGGAGGACCGGGACCTGACCCGGATCCGGCTGGCCCGCAAGACCGTGGGCCCGGACACCGAACTGTACGTCGATGCCGACGGGGCCTACGGCGCCCAGCAGGCGGTCCGGGTGGCCGAGCACTTCCACCCGTTCGACATCCGCTGGTTCGAGGAGCCGGTGTCCTCCGACGACCTGGCGGGCCTCGCCCGGGTCCGGGCGGCCACCGTCGCGGACGTGGCGGCGGGCGAGTACGGCTTCGCGCTGCGCTCCTTCGCGGCCCTGGTGCGCGTCGTGGACTGTCTGCAGGCCGACGCCACGCGGTGCGGCGGGCTCACCGACTGGCTGCGGGTCGCGGCGCTGGCGCAGGCCCACGGGCTGGACCTGTCGGCCCACGGTGCGCCGCACGTCCACGCCCATGCGGCGGCCGCGTCGGCGAACCTGCGCCACGTGGAGTGGTACCACGACCATGTGCGCATCGAACACCTGCTGTTCGACGGCGCGTTGGAGGCCACGGGCGGCGAGCTGCGGCCCGGCGCCGACGGAACGCCGGGGCTCGGGCTCACCCCGCGGAAGGACGTGCTGGCACGGTACGGACGACCGGCCGGGGCCACATCCGTCGAACCGGCTGCACCGACCGGCCCGTGAGCGAAGGAGGTTGCCCGCGTGGCAGCGTACGAGGGGCCCGTGCAGCACGCGTTGCGCGACTACGCCCTGCTCGCCGACGGCCGGCGCGGCGCGCTGGTGGGGCCGCGCGGCGAGATCGTGTGGATGTGCCTGCCGGCCTGGCACGACGACGCCGTCTTCGCCGGCCTGGTCGGCGGCCCCGGCTGGTACACCGTGGCCCCCGCGGGCCCGTACGTGTGGGGCGGCTCGTACCGGACCGGCACGCTGATGTGGTGCAGCCGCTGGACGACCGGCACCGGCACCGTCGAGTGCCACGAGGCCCTGGCCTACCCCGGGGAGCGGGACCGCGCGGTACTGCTGCGCCGGATCGAGGCGGTCCACGGCCCGGCGGAGCTCACCGTACGGCTGCAGATCGCCCCGGGGTTCGGCGACCGGCGGACGGGCCACCTGCGGCGCGGGGAGGACGGCTGCTGGACGGGGCGGACCGCCGACGGCCTGCGGATGCGCTGGAGCGGCCTGCCCGGTGCGCGGGTCGGACGCGCGGGAGGGCATCCCGAGCTGCACGGGCGACTGCGCCTGGAGCCCGGTGAACGCCACGACCTGGTCCTGGAGCTCACCGGACGGCCGCTGGGGCGGGCCGTGCCGGCCGAGCAGCTCTGGCGGGCCACGACCACGGCGTGGCAGAAGGACCTGCCGGGCCGCTGCGGCCCGTCCGGGCCGCGCGACGCCCGCCACGCGTACGCGGTGCTGCGCGCGATGACCGGGCCCGGCGGCGGAACGGTCGCGGCGGCCACCACCTCCCTGCCCGAACGGGCCGAGGAGGGACGGAACTACGACTACCGCTACGTGTGGATCCGCGACCAGTGCTTCGTCGGCCAGGCCGCCGCCGCGGCCGGCACGCACCCGCTGCTGGACGACTCCGTCCGGTTCGTCACGGCGAGGCTGCTCGACCACGGCCCGGACCTCTCCCCCGCGTACACGGTCGACGGCGCGGCCGTCCCGCCGCCGCGGCGGCTGGACCTGCCCGGCTACCCGGGCGGTTTCGACGTGGTCGGGAACCGGGTCGACCGGCAGTTCCAGCTCGACTGCTTCGGCGAGAGCCTGCTGCTGTTCGCCGCGGCGGCCCGGCAGGACCGGCTGGACGCGGACGGCCGGCGGGCCGCCCGGATCGCGGCCGAGGCGATCGCCGCCCACCGCACCCGGGAGGACTCCGGCATCTGGGAACTGCGCCCCGCCCGGTGGACGCACAGCCGGCTGATCTGCGCCGCCGGGCTGCGCACCATGGCGGCGACGCTGCCCCGCGCGAGCCGGAGCCCGGCCGCCGCGTGGGAGGGACTCGCCGACCGGATCACCGCGGAGGCCGCCGCGTCCGGGACGCACCCCAGCGGCCGCTGGCAGCGCGCCCCGGACGACCCCGGGGTGGACGCCGCGCTGCTGCTGCCCGCGCTGCGCGGCGCCCTCCCGGCCGACGACCCGCGCAGCCGGGCCACGCTCGACGCGGTCCTCGCCGAACTCGCCGAGGACCACTACTGCTACCGCTTCCGGCACGACGCCCGGCCGCTGGAGGACGCCGAAGGCGCGTTCCTGCTCTGCGGGTTCCTCGTGGCGCTGGCCCAGCACCAGCAGGGCGAAGCGGTCGAGGCCGCCCGCTGGTTCGAACGCAACCGGGCGGCCTGCGGGCCGCCGGGCCTGTACGCGGAGGAGTTCGACGTCGTCCAGCGCCAGCTCCGCGGCAACCTCCCGCAGGCCTTCGTGCACGCGCTGATGCTGGAGACCGCGGTCCGGGTGGGGGCGGGCGACTGAACGCCGGGGCCGGGCGGCCGGGCGAGAGCGTACGGGTTTGGGGCCGGCCGCGGTGGACAGACGCCGGGCATGACAGCTCGTGCGCACGCCCCGCGAACGGTCGTCGTCACCGGTGCCAGTGGCGGCATCGGCCGGGCCTGCGTACTGGCGTTCGCCGCCCGCGGAGACCGGCTCGCGCTCATCGCCCGCGGCCGGGCGGGGCTGGAGGCGGCCCGGCGCGACGCCGAGCGGGCGGGCGCGGCCGAGGTGATCACGCTGGAACTGGACGTGGCGGACCCGGAGGCCGTCGATGCGGCGGCCGGGCGGGTGGAGGACGAGCTCGGGCCCGTCGACGTCTGGGTCAACGACGCCTTCACCTCGGTCTTCGCACCGTTCACGCAGATCACGCCCGAGGAGTTCCGGCGCGTCACCGAAGTGACCTACCTGGGTTACGTCTACGCCACCCGGGCGGCACTGGCCCGGATGCTGCCCCGGGACCGGGGCACGATCGTGCAGGTCGGTTCGGCCATCGCCTACCGCGGCATTCCGTTGCAGAGCGCGTACAGCGGTGCCAAGCACGCCGTGCAGGGCTGGCACGAGGCGCTGCGCTGCGAGCTGCTGGCCTCGGGCACCCGGGTGCGGTCGACGATGGTGCAGTTGCCCGCGGTGAACACCCCGCAGTTCGACTGGGTCCGGTCCCGGCTGCCCCGGCGGGCCCAGCCGATGCCGCCGATCTACCAGCCGGAGGTCGCCGCGCGGGCGGTGCTCCTCGCGGCCGACCGTCCGCAGCGGCGCGAGTACTGGGTGGGCGCCAGCACCGTGGCGACACTGATCGCGAACGCGGTCGCGCCCGGCCTGCTCGACCGCTACCTGGCCCGTACCGGGCTCGCGGCGCAGCAGACCGGGGAGCGGCAGGCGCCCGGCGCCCCGGACAACCTCTACGCGCCGGCCGACGCCGTACGGGACTTCGGGGCGCACGGGCGGTTCGGCGACCGGGCCCGGGCGCGCAGCGTGCAGCAGTGGGCGGTGCGGGGGCTCGGCGCGCTGGCCGAACGGTTGCGCCCGACGCCGTAGTGCCGGCCGGGCCCGGTCTGCCGGGCCCGCCCGACCACCGGGCCTCGGCCCGTATCGGCGGCCGGGTGGGGCGGTTCGGCTCAGGCGGCCGGGGCGAGCAGGCTCGCGCGGTGGCGGGCCATGGCGGCACGCACTTCCCGGGCGCGGGCCCGGTAGGCCTCGGCGTCCGCCGGGAGCACCAGGTCGGTCATGATGTCGGCCAGGTGTTCCAGGCAGTCGGCCTCTCCGGCGGCGTAGCCCTCGGCCTGCGCGCCCGCGAGCGCCTCGCGCAGCAGCGGCAGCCCGGCCGCCGGCCGGCCGGTGCGGTGCAGCGCCACGGCGCGCAGGTCGAGCAGGAGGATCCCGGTGAGCCCGAGCCGGCTGGTCGGGCACAGTTCCAGGGCGCGTTCGCTGTGCCGCAGGGCCTCCTCGGGGCGGTCAACGTCCAGGCAGAGCCGGGCCAGGTGGTGCAGGGCCAGGGCGGTGGTGCCGTGGTCGGCGATGGCCTCGGCGGCCGCCGCGGAGGCGGTGAAGCGCGCGACGGCCCCGTCGGGGTCGCCCGAACCGGCCAGGGCCAGGCCGAGGTTCAGCAGGTTCAGGGCGCGGTCGCAGGCGTCGCCGGCGGCGTCGGCGAGGGCCAGGCAGCGTTCCAGGTGGGCCAGCGCCTCCCGGGGCCGGCCGGCCTCGATGACCGCCCAGCCCAGCAGGTTGCGCACCCGGTTCTCGGCGACCGGGTCGCCCGTCCCCACGGCCGCGCGCAGGCCCTGTTCCAGGGTGGGGATCCAGTCGCGGTGGCTCTGCCAGGTCAGCAGCGGCCAGATGAGCACGGTCAGCCGCCAGGCGCGTGCGGTGTCGCCGGTGCGCTCGGCCAGGTCGATCGCCGCGCAGAGGTTCTCGGCCTCGGTCCGGTACCAGCGCAGGGCGTCGGCCCGGTCCGCCATCGGCGCCAGCTCCGCGGGGCGGACCAGCCGGTCGGGCAGGTCGCAGCAGGGCCGGCCGGCGGGGTCGGACAGCCGGGAGGCGGCGTAGGCGGTGTGCACGTAGCCGTCGAGCAGCCGGGCGGTCTGCGTCCGGCGGACCTCGGCGGGCGCGAACTGGCGTGCGTACAGGCGCACCAGGTCGTGGCAGCGGTAGCGGCCCGGGGCGTGCTCCTGGAGGAGGTGGGCGGCGGCCAGCCGGCCGAGGGCCCGGCGGACCTCGGGCACCGGGATGCCGCTGGCCGCGGCGCCGGTGTACGCGTCGAAGTCCGTGCCGGGGTGGACGCCCAGCAGCGGGAAGAGCCGCCGGGTGTCCTCGTCCAGGGCGCGCACGCTCAGGGTGAGGGCGGCGACGAAGTCGGTGTCCTCGGCCGACAGCCGGGCCAGGCGGTGCTGTTCGTCGGCGAGTTCGTCGGCGACGCACTGGAGGGACCAGGAGGGGTGGGCGGCGAGCCGGGCCGCGGTGATCCGCAGCGCCAGCGGCAGTCCGCCGCACAGGCGGGCGAGGGTGTGGGCGGCCTCGGGCCGGTCGCTGACCCGCTCGTCGGGCAGGGCGGCGCGCAGCAGGTCGAGGCACTCCTCGGACTCCAGTACGCCCAGGGGCACGATCCGGGCGCCGTCGCGGGCGACGAGGCCGTCGAGGCGGTTGCGGCTGGTGACGACGGTGGCGCAGCCGTCGCCGCCGGAGAGGAGGGGGCGCACCTGCGCCGAGTCGCGGGCGTTGTCGAGCACGACGAGGAGCCGGCGGCCGGCGAGCAGCGAGCGGTACAGGGCCTGGGCGGCCGAGTCGTCGTCGGGGACGGCCCGGTCGGGCGTGCCGAGGGCGGTCAGGAAACCGCGGAGCACCTGCATCGGCTCGACCGGGGGGCTGTCGTCGAAGCCGCGCAGGTCGGCGTAGAGCTGGCCGTCGGGGAATCCCGCGGCCGTGCGGTGGGCCCAGTGCAGGGCGAGGGAGGTCTTGCCGACCCCTGCCGGCCCGACGACCACGCACAGCCCCCCGGACCCGGCCCCGGGCCCGACGGCCCGCCCGAGCGCCCCGAGCTCGGCCTCGCGGCCGACGAAGCCCCAAGGAGGCCGCGGCAGATGGGCGGGGGTCACCCGGACCCCCGCACCCCCGCCGCGGTACGCCTCCGGGGCCGCACCCCGGAACCCCGGCCCGCCGTCCGGGGCCGGTCCCCCGGCGGGGGGCCGGGGGCTGCCGTACGG
>NZ_RPRY01000249.1 GCF_003949795.1 Streptomyces sp. WAC06614 | reverse complement strand
CCCTCCCTCCGCAGAACGCGCTGTGACCGTGTCCCGGTTCCCCCGTACCCTGGACGGGCTATGACTGAGAACCTGCCGCACTCCCGCCCCCTCCGCGTCCTGGCCGCCATGTCCGGCGGCGTGGACTCCGCGGTCGCCGCCGCCCGCGCCGTCGAGGCCGGGCACGACGTGACCGGCGTCCACCTGGCGCTGTCGGCGAACCCGCAGTCCTTCCGCACGGGCGCCCGGGGCTGCTGCACCATCGAGGACTCCCGGGACGCGCGGCGGGCCGCGGACGTCATCGGCATCCCGTTCTACTGCTGGGACCTGGCCGACCGGTTCCGCGAGGACGTGGTCGAGGACTTCGTCGCCGAGTACGAGGCGGGACGCACGCCGAACCCCTGCCTGCGCTGCAACGAGAAGATCAAGTTCGCGGCGCTGCTCGACAAGGCCCTGGCGCTGGGCTTCGACGCGGTGTGCACCGGCCACTACGCCACGGTCGTGGAGAACCCGGACGGCACGCGGGAGCTGCACCGGGCCTCCGACATGGCCAAGGACCAGTCGTACGTGCTGGGCGTGCTGGACGAGCGGCAGCTCGCGCACGCCATGTTCCCGCTGGGGGACACGATCACGACGAAGGAGGAGATCCGCGCCGAGGCCGAGCGGCGCGGGCTGGCGGTGGCGAAGAAGCCGGACAGCCACGACATCTGCTTCATCGCCGACGGCGACACCCAGGGCTTCCTGGCAAAGCGGCTCGGCAAGGCCGAGGGCGACATCGTGGACGAGGCCGGCCGGAAGGTGGGCTCCCACGAGGGCGCGTACGGTTTCACGATCGGCCAGCGCAAGGGCCTGCGGATCGGCCACCCGGCGCCGGACGGCAAACCGCGGTACGTCCTGGACATCTCGCCGGTGACGAACACGGTGACGGTGGGCCCGGCCGAGGCGCTGGACGTGACCGCCCTGACGGCGATCAAGCCCCGCTGGTGCGGGACGCCTCCGGTGGGGGCGGCGACGTACACGGCCCAGCTCCGGGCCCACGGAGGGGAGACCGAGGTCCGCGCGGAACTGCTGCCGTCCGGCACCCTGGAGGTCACCTTCACCACCCCGGTCCGGGGTGTGGCCCCGGGCCAGGCGATCGTCCTCTACGACGACACCCGCGTGGTCGGCTCGGCCACCATCGCCACGACGGTCCGCGCAGCGGCCACCACGGTCTAGCCCAGGCTCCGCTTTCGGGCGCTCCGCCCCCGAGCCCCAGCGCCCCGAACGCCGGCGGGCTGGATTCGTCCAGCCCCGCCGGCGTTCGAGGCGACCCGGGCGCGGGGCGCCCGGAACGGGTCCGGGGGCGCCCGGAACGGGTCCGGAGCGCCCGGAACGGGTCCGGCGCGGAGCCCGGGGGTCTTTTCGGGCCGGGGCCCGGGGCCGGTCAGGCCACGGTGAGCACGATCTTGCCCGTGGTGCGGCCCCGCTCGCCGAGCTCATGCGCCTTGGCCGCCTCCGCCAGCGGCAGCACGGCGTCCACGACCGGCCTCAGCTCACCCCGCTCCACCATCGCGGCGATCTCCCGCAGCCCCACCTGGTCCGGCTCGACCAGCACCCACTCGGCCCGCACGCCCTCCGGCGTCACCGCCGGCACGTCGTCCGGCCCCGGCAGGGTGATCAGCCGGCCGCCGGGCCGCAGCACGGCCAGCGACCGCTGCGCGGTCTCGCCGCCCAGCCCGTCCAGGACCACGTCGACGTCGGAGACGACCTCCTCGAAGCGCACCGACCGGTAGTCGACCACCTCGTCCGCGCCCAGCCCCCGCACCAGCTCGTGCTTGCCCGCGCTGGCCGTGCCGATCACGTACGCGCCGCGCGCCTTGGCGATCTGCACCGCGAAGTGCCCGACGCCGCCGGCCGCCGCGTGCACCAGCACCCGCTCGCCGGGACGCACGTCCGCCGCGTCCACCAGGGCCTGCCACGCCGTGAGCGCGGCCAGCGGCAGCGCCGCCGCCTCCACGTGCGTCAGGGACGCCGGCTTCGCGGCGAGCTGGCGGGCCGGGGCCACCACGTACTCGGCGTAGCCGCCCGCCTGCCGCGGGAACAGCGGCATGCCGTAGACCTCGTCACCGGGGCGGAACACCGTCACGCCCGGACCGACCGCCTCCACCGTGCCGGACACGTCCCAGCCCAGCACCGGCACCTCGCCCCACTCGATCAGGGCGCCGCTGCCGCGGACCTTCCAGTCCACCGGGTTCACACCGGCCGCGTGCACCCGGACCAGCACCTCGTTCAGTCCCGGCTCGGGGCGCTCGATCTCCCGCTCGACCAGGGTCTCGGGTCCGCCCCACTGCTCCACGACCACCGCGCGCATGTTCTCCGCCTTGCTTCCGGTTGCCGGGCCTCTCCCGGCGACGCAGTCCACGATCCGGCAGCCCGGCCGCCCGTGGTGTTGGCCGGATGGCCACTATGTGACAGGATCTGGCCATGAGCGAGACCCGTCCCCGCCCGCACCCCGACGAGACCCGGAGCGAGCCCCGGCCCGAGGCCGGAGCCGGGCGGCCGCATCGTGTCGCCGTGCTGGCGCTGCCCGGCGTGCCCCCGTTCGAGCTCGGCATCCCGTCCCGCGTCTTCGGCAGCGCCGAGGGGCCCGACGGGCAGCCGCTCTACGAGGTCACCGTCTGCACCGCCGACGGCGCCTCCGTGCTGAGCGACGCCGGGTTCACCGTGCAGCCCGCGGCAGGACCCGAGGCGCTCGCCGCCGCCGACACCGTGATCGTGCCGCCCACCCACGCCATGCCCGAGCTGGGCCGCGGTGGCCCGCTGCCGCCGGAGGTCGCCGCCGCCATCGCCGGGATCCGGCCGGGCACCCGGCTGGTCTCCATCTGCACCGGCTCCTACGTGCTCGCCGCCGCCGGGCTGCTCGACGGCCGCCCCGCCACCACGCACTGGAACCTGGCCCAGGAGTTCCGCCGCGCCTACCCGCGGGTCCGGCTCGACGAGGACGTGCTGTTCGTGGACGACGGGGACGTCCTGACCTCGGCCGGGGTCGCCGCCGGGGTCGACCTGTGTCTGCACGTGATCCGCCGCGACCACGGGGCGGCCGCCGCCAACCGCGCCGCCCGGATGTGCGTCGTACCGCCCTGGCGCGACGGCGGCCAGGCCCAGTACATCGACCGCCCGGTGCCCGAGCCGACCGTGGCCACCACCACGGCCACCCGCGCCTGGGCCCTGGAACGCCTCGACACCCCGCTCACCCTCGCCGAACTCGCCGACCACGCCCGGATGAGCCTGCGCACCTTCACCCGCCGCTTCCGCGACGAGGTCGGCATGACCCCGGTGCAATGGCTCACCGCCCAACGTCTGGAACTGGCACGCCAGTTGCTGGAGACCACCGATCTGCCCGTGGACCTCGTGGCGCACCGGGCCGGCTTCGGCTCCGCCAACTCCCTGCGCCAGCACATGCGCGCGGGCATCGGGGTCTCGCCGATCGCCTACCGCCGCACCTTCCAGCCCGCGGGAACGGCCCCGTAGGGATCCGCACCCGCGGGCATGACCTCGGAGGTCATCGCCGCGCGCACCCTGCGGCGGGCAGGATGGGGCCGGGTCGGCCCGGCACCCCGGGCCGTCCCGACACGCTCGTCCAACTCCCCCCGAAGGAGCCCGAGATGACCGCCTACGCCATCGGCCACATCCGCCCCGGCGCCCTGCACGAGGACGTCCTGCGCTACATCGAGACCATCGAGTCCACCTTCGAGCCGTTCGGCGGCCGCTTCCTCGTCCACGGTGCCGAGGTCGAGGTCAAGGAGGGGACCTGGCCGGGCACGGTCGTCGTGATCGCCTTCCCCGGCCTCGACGCCGCCCGCGACTGGTACGACTCCGAGGCCTACCAGGACCTCGTCCCGCTGCGCACCCGCCACATGCCCGCCGAGATCATCCTGGTCGACGGGGTGCCGGAGGGCTACCGGGCCGCGCGCACGGCGGCCGCCCTGCGCGCCCGGGCCGGGCTCTGAGCCGTACGGTCGCCGGGCCCTGAGCCCCACGGCCGCCCAGCTCCACGGCACCCGGGGCGACCGCTGAGCCGCCGCGTCGGCGCCGGTCGGCGAGGTGCGAGCATGGGCGCATGGCTACTCACCTCATCACCGGTGCCGGCTCGGGCATCGGCGCCGCCGTCGCCGCCCGCCTGCACGCCCGGGGCGACGACCTCGTCCTCCTGGCCCGCGACGCGGCCCGCGGCAAGGAGCTCACGGCCCGCTACCCCGGCTCCCGCGCCCTCGTCGCCGACCTGGCCGACCCCGACCGGATCGCCTGGGCCTTCTCCCACCAGGCCCTGCCCGACCGGCTGGACTCGCTGCTGCACGTCGCCGGCATCGTCGACCTCGGCCCGGTCGGCGACCTGCGCCCCAAGACCTGGCACCAGCAGCTCAACGTGAACCTGATCGCCCCCGCCGAACTCACCCGGCTGCTGCTGCCCTCGCTGCGCGCCGCCAAGGGCCAGGTGGTGTTCGTGAACTCCGGCGCCGGGCTCAACGCCCATCCGGAGTGGGGCGCGTACGCCGCCTCCAAGCACGGGCTGAAGGCGCTGGCCGACTCCCTGCGCGGCGAGGAGAAGGGCAACGGCGTCCGGGTCACCTCGGTGTACCCGGGCCGCACCGCCACCCCGATGCAGGCCAAGGTGCACTCGCAGGAGGGCAAGGAGTACGACCCGGCCGCGTGGATCGACCCCGAGTCGGTGGCCACCACCATCGTCATGGCCGTGGACCTGCCGCGGGACGCCGAGGTCAACGACCTGACCGTGAGGCCCGGCCGATGACCGCCACCGGCGTCGGCTCGATGCCGGGCGGCGACGCCCGGGAGGCCGTCAAGACCGTCACCGGCAGCTTCGAGGACTTCCCGTACCTGCCCGAACTGCCCGCCCGCGGCCCCGGCGCGGACATGATCGGCCGCTCGCTGGGCCTGCTGGTCGACCTGTACGCGCACGTCGAGCCCAGCGGCTGGCGGATCAGCGACCGGCCCGGCCGCGACACCCGGCGGGCCCGCTCCTGGCTCGGCGAGGACCTCGACGCGCTGGAGGAGTACACCCAGGGCTACCAGGGCCGGCTGAAGATCCAGGCGGTGGGGCCGTGGACGCTGGCCGCCGCGCTGGAGCTGCGCAGCGGCGAGGCCCTGCTCTCCGACGCCGGCGCCTGCCGGGACCTGGCCGGATCGCTGGCCGACGGGCTGCGCGAGCACCTGGCGGACGTGCGCAAGCGGGTGCCGGGGGCCTCGGTCGTGCTCCAGTTCGACGAGCCTTCGCTGACCGCCGTCCTGAGCGGCCGGGTGCGCACCGCCAGCGGCTACCGCACGTACCGGGCCGTGGACCGCCAGGTGGTCGAGGCGAGCCTGCGGGACCTGTTCGCCGTGCACGACGGCGAGGTCGTGGTGCACACGTGCGCGCCCGACGTGCCCTTCGCGCTGCTGCGCCGGGCCGGCGCGTCGGCCGTGTCGTTCGATTTCTCGTTGCTCACCGAGCGCGATGACGACGCCCTCGGGGAGGCCGTCGAGAGCGGCATGCGGCTCTTCGCCGGAGTGGTGCCCGGTACCGACGTCGCATTGTCGGACCCTGCCGGTAGCGTCATGGGTGTCAGGAAGCTTTGGCGCAGGCTGGGGCTGGCCCCGGGGACTCTCGCCGAGTCCGTGGTGGTCACTCCGTCGTGCGGTCTGGCGGGTGCTTCGCCCGCCTATGCCCGCGCGGTACAGGCCCACTGCGTCAGGGCGGCGAGGTCGCTCGCCGACAACCCTGAGTGACGGACCGACGGGGCCACGGGAGGACACGGCATGGCAGCCGAACAGCAGGAGACGGTACCGGCGCAGGTGCGTGAGCAGCACCAGCTGCTGGCCGAGCAGGTCGAGGAGCACCGCTTCCGGTACTACGTCAACGACCAGCCGGTCGTCAGCGACGCCGAGTTCGACACGCTGCTGCGCTCCCTGGAGGCGCTGGAGGAGCAGTACCCGGAGCTGCGCACCCCGGACTCGCCCACCCAGAAGGTGGCCGGGGCGTACGAGACGGACTTCGCCTCGGTGGAGCACCGCGAGCGGATGATGTCCCTCGACAACGCCTTCGACGACGAGGAGCTGGCGGCCTGGGCCGAGCGGGTGGCCCGGGACACCGGCACCTCCGCGTACCACTACCTGTGCGAGCTCAAGGTGGACGGCCTGGCCGTCAACCTCACCTACGAGCACGGCCGCCTCACCCGGGCCGCCACCCGCGGCGACGGCCGCACCGGCGAGGACATCACGCCCAACATCCGCACCATCGCCGAGATCCCCGACCGCCTGCGGGGCGAGCGGATCCCGGCGCTGGTGGAGATCCGCGGCGAGGTCTTCTTCCCGATGGAGAAGTTCGAGGAGCTCAACGCCCGCCTGGTCGAGGCCGGGGACAAGCCCTTCGCCAACCCGCGCAACGCGGCGGCCGGTTCGCTGCGGCAGAAGGACCCGAAGGTCACCGCGACCCGTCCGCTGCACATGGTGGTCCACGGCATCGGCGCCCGCGAGGGCCTGGACATCGACCGGCTGTCGCAGGCGTACGCGCTGCTGCACGAGTGGGGCCTGCCCACCGCCCGGCACAACAAGGTGGTCGCCACCCTGGACGAAGTGCGCGCCTTCATCGCGTACTTCGGGGAGAACCGGCACTCCGTCGAGCACGAGATCGACGGAGTCGTGGTCAAGCTCGACGAGATCCCGCTCCAGGGCCGGCTGGGCTCCACCGCCCGCGCCCCGCGCTGGGCGATCGCGTGGAAGTACGCCCCCGAGGAGGTCAACACCAAGCTGATCGACATCAAGGTCGGTGTCGGCCGCACCGGCCGGGTGACCCCGTACGCGCAGGTCGAGCCGGTGACGGTGGCCGGCTCCGAGGTCGAGTTCGCCACCCTGCACAACCAGGAGGTGGTCAAGGCCAAGGGCGTGCTCATCGGCGACACCGTGGTGCTGCGCAAGGCGGGCGACGTCATCCCCGAGATCCTCGGGCCGGTGGTGGACCTGCGCGACGGCACCGAGCGGGAGTTCGTCATGCCCGCCGAGTGCCCCGAGTGCGGGACGGCGCTGCGCCCGATGAAGGAGGGCGACATCGACCTGCGCTGCCCCAACGGGCGCACCTGCCCGGCGCAGCTGCGCGAGCGGCTGTTCTACCTGGGCGGTCGGCAGTGCCTGGACATCGAGAACTTCGGCGCGGTGGCCGCCGCGGCCCTGACGAACCCGCTGGAGCCGGCCGAGCCGCCGCTGCGGGACGAGGGCGACCTGTTCGGCCTCACGGTGGAGCAGCTCCTGCCCATCAAGGCCTACGTGCTCGACCCCGACAGCGGTCTGCCCAAGCGGGACCCGAAGACGGGGGAGGAGAAGATCGTCACGGTCTTCGCCAACCAGAAGGGCGAGCCCAAGAAGAACACCCTGGCGATGCTGGAGAACATCGCCGCCGCCAAGGACCGCCCGCTGGCCCGGATCATCAACGGTCTGTCCATCCGGCACGTCGGCCCGGTCGCGGCCGAGGCGCTGGCCCGCGAGTTCCGTTCGATCGACCGGATCCAGGCGGCGACCGAGGAGGAGCTGGCCGCCACCGACGGCGTCGGCCCGATCATCGCCGCCTCGCTCAAGGAGTGGTTCGCGGTCGACTGGCACCAGGAGATCCTGCGCAAGTGGCGCGAGGCCGGCGTCCGGACGGAGGAGGAAGGATCCGGCGAGGAGGAGGGGCCGCGCCCGCTGGAGGGCCTGACCGTCGTCGTCACCGGCACTTTGCAGAACCACACCCGGGACGGCGCCAAGGAGGCCCTGCAGAGCCGCGGCGCCAAGGTCACCGGCTCGGTGTCGAAGAAGACCTCGTTCGTGGTCGTCGGCGACAACCCCGGCTCCAAGTACGACAAAGCCGTGCAGCTGAAGCTGCCGATCCTCGACGACGCCGGCTTCGAGGTGCTGCTGGAGCAGGGCCCTGACGCGGCGCGCGAGGCCGCCCTCCCGGTGGAAGGCGCCGCCGGGGTGGAGTAAAGGGCCCACCGGACGACGTAGCGAAGGCGAACGGATGCGTGGCGTGCGGCCGTACGGGCGGGCGCACGCCGGGTGCGACCGCCGGTCGTGAACGGCCGGACGAGGGCTGGCCGTAGGGCCGTGAGCTGTCGGATCATCGGACGGGTGACACCCGGGTCCTGGTCCAAACTCACCCGTTCGGCGGATACCGTACTGATGAGGATGGCTGGGTCGCATTCGGGCAACCGCCGCCGACCGCTGCCCCTGAGAGCCTCCTGCGGCCTACTGTTGAGGGGTGCGCCTGTCGTGCACGGCTGCGGTGACGCGATTTCAGCCGTGATGGCATGACATCGGGGCCTCCCCCAGCTACCGCTGGGAGGTGCCCCCAGGCATCGGCATCGCCGGCTGTGAGAGGGACGGGCATGAAACCCACCGAAAGCGCCGACCCGTCACCTGATCTCGGCGGGAACGTACCCGCCGTGCGGACGCGGCGACTCGGCGTCCTGCGCGCCAGGACGCCCGAGACGCACCCGCTGACGGTCGCCGTCGCGGCGGGACCGGGGCGGCGCACCGTGCTGCCCTTCGCCGTCGTCGGCCTCGCCCTCACCCTCGTCGCGATCGGCCTCGTCCACGCCCTGACCTACCGTCACGCCCTGTTCCCCGGCGGCTCGGTGGGCTGGGCCCTGGCCCTGCTGACCGGCATCATCGTCGGCCACCTCGTCGCCCTCGGCCGGGACCGCTGGTGGGGCGGCACCGGCTCGGGCGCGGCCCTCACCCTCGGCGTCCTGCTCCTGTACGGCTGGCTGGCGGCGGGCCTGGTCTCCCTGGCCGTGGTCTCCCTCGTCGGCGCCGCCCGCCGGCACCGCTGGCGCCAGGGCCTGCTGCACGGCTCCGCCGACATCCTCGGCATCGGCGCCGGCGCCCTGGTGCTGGCCGCCCTCGGCCGGACCCCGTCGGTGGAGACCCCGTGGCGGCCCACCGACTGGTCCCTGTCGGCCGCCCCCGCGGTGCTCCTGACCGCCCTCGCCTACCTGGCCGTCACCCGGGTGCTGCTGTGGGCCGCGCAGTCCCCGCCCGGCGGCGGGCTGCCCACCATCGCCCGCACGGCCGTGCTCCGACAGGGCCTGGTCGCGGTCGCACTCCTCGGCATCGCCCCGCTGATCTGCGTGGTCGCCGTCACCCTGCCCACCGTTCTGCCGCTGTTCGCGGTCCCCCTGATCGCCCTGGACTCCACCCTGTGGATCGCCCGCGCCCGGGCCGAGGAGCAGCTGCGCGACCCCCTGACCGGACTGCCCAACCGGCAGTGGCTGCTGGAACGCACCTGGACCGCACTCGACGAGGCTGAACGTTTGGGCACCCGGTCAGCTCTTGTGCTGATCGACCTGGACCGGTTCCGCGCCGTCAACGACACCCTCGGCCACCTGGCCGGCGACCGCCTCCTGCTGCAGATCGCCGACCGGCTGCGCCAGGCCCTCCCCGAGGACGCCGAGGCCGCCCGGCTCGGCGGCGACGAGTTCGCCGTCCTCCTGCCCGTGGCCGACTCCCAGACCAGCGCCCAGCGGGTCGCCCGCCACCTGGTCGCCGAGCTCAGCTCCCCGCTCGACCTCGACGGCCTCACCCTGGTCCTGGAGGCCAGCGCGGGCCTCGCCGTCTTCCCCGACCACGCCCTCGACGCCGAGGGCCTGCTGCGCCGCGCCGACGTCGCCATGTACCAGGCCAAGCGGGACCGCACCGGGGTCGAGGTCTACGAGTCGAAGCGGGACAGCAACACCCCCGACCGCCTCGGCCTCCTCGGTGACCTGCGCCGTGCCCTCGACGCCGGCGAGGTCGAACTGCACTACCAGCCCAAGGTCCGCTTCGACGGCCAGGTGGCCGGCCTGGAGGCCCTGGTCCGCTGGGTCCACCCCGAGCGCGGCCGGGTCCCCCCGGACGAGTTCATCGCCATCGCCGAGACGTCCGGCCTGATGCCGCACCTCACCGAGTACGTCCTGGAGACGGCCCTCGCCCAGGTCGCCCGCTGGCGCGCCCAGGGCCTGAAGGTGCCGGTCGCCGTCAACGTCTCCCCCCGCGACGTCCACACCCCGGGTTTCGCCGGCGCCGTCGCGGCGCGCCTGGCCCGGCACGGCGTACCGGCCGGCGCCCTGCAGCTGGAGATAACGGAACACGTCCTGCTGGAGGACCCCCAGCGGGCGGCCGACACCATGGCCGGGTTGACCGGCCACGGGGTGAAGATGTCCCTGGACGACTTCGGCACCGGCTACTCCTCCCTGGTGCACCTGCGCCGCCTCCCGGTCAGCGAGCTGAAGATCGACCGCAGTTTCGTGGCCCGGCTGGCGGTGGACGCCCAGGACGCCGAGATCGTCCGCTGCACGGTGGACCTCGCCCACTCGCTGGGCCTGCTGGTCGTCGCCGAGGGCGTCGAGGACGACGAGACCTGGGAGCGCCTGCGCGACCTGGGCTGCGACGCCGTCCAGGGCTGGCTGGTCGCCGCCGCCATGCCTCCGCAGGAGGCCACCGCCTGGCTCCTGGCCCGCGGCGAGCGCGGCTGGCGCCGCCCGGCGGACATCACGGCGGAACTGTCGGACACCCCGGCCTCCTGACCCGGACCGGGGCGGGCGCGGGCACGGCCCTGGCG
>NZ_RPRY01000248.1 GCF_003949795.1 Streptomyces sp. WAC06614 | reverse complement strand
GCACACCGGGAGGGATCACGCGGGCGGGACCACACGGGAGGGCATCACACGTAAAGGCGCACGGAAAGCCGCACGTAAAGGCGCACGGAAAGGCGCGCGTAAAGGCGCAAGGAAAGCCGCGCGGAAAGGCGCGCGGAAGGCGCGCGGAAAGCCGCACGGACAAGGAATCACATGGGGGAGGAGGAGGCCCGTCCGGCGCGGATCTCGCCGACCACCCGGGCCGTGGCCGCCCGGACCCCCTCCATCTCCTGGAGGAAGTGCCAGTAGTCGGGGTGCCGCCCCTCCAGCCCCGCCAGGGCCCGGTCCACCCGGGCCACCGCCTCGTCCAGCGGCCCGGCATGCCGCGGGTCCGGCACGCTGCGGCCCTCCATCGCCAGCCGCTGCGCGTCCCTGATCGCGAACCGGGTCCGGCGCACCTCGTCCTCCGGGTCCTCGGCCACGGCGTCCAGCCGCGCCAGCCGGTCCTGGGCCGCCGACACGCCGTCGTCCACGGCGTCCAGCAGCGCCCGTACGGTCGTGATCAGCGAGGTGACGTCCGCCCAGCGCTGCTCGGCGAGAGCCGTCCCGGCCTCCCGGAGCCGTTCCTCGGCCTGGGCGACGTCGCGGGCGGCCTGTTCCGGAACCCGCTGAAGGTCCTGCCAGCACGCCGCGCTGAACCTGCGGCGCAACTCGCTGAGCACCGGGACCACCCCGTCCGCGCGGTGCCGCAGGGCCTGGGCCCGGGTCCGCAGGCTCACCAGGCGCCGGCCCATCTCGGCCGCCCGCTCCGGCAGCCGCTCGGCCTCGGCCCGTACGGCCTCGGCATCGCGCAGAATCCGTTCAGCACGCTGGATGGTCTCGGGCACCCCGTGCTGCCCGGCCCCCTGGTTGAGCAGCGTCAGCTCCGGCGCCAGCCGGGCCAGCCGGGCCGCCAGCTCGTCGGCCCGCAGCCCCGAGGCCCGTACGGCGTCCAGCGCGTCGCTCGCGGCCCGCAGCGCGGCCTTGGCCCGTTCGCGGGCCGGCGCCACCCGGGCCAGCTGGGTCTCGGCCCGGTCCAGCAGCGGCTGCAACCCCTGGGCGAACCGTTCCAGCTCCCGGCCGACCCGCTCCAGCTCGCCCCGCGCCCGGTCCAGCTCCTGCTTGGCCCGAGCGGCCGTGGCCCCGTCGAGCTCGGCCCGGTCCAGGTCGTGCGCGTCGACGGCCTCGATGTAGGCGTGGCTGACCTCGTCGATCCGCCGCCCCAGCCCGGCGAACCCGTCGACGACCTGCCGCGCAGCCGGGGACGAGTCGACCGCGACGATCGTCTCGACGGAGATGCGCAGGTCCCGCTGCGCGGTGTCCAACGCGTAGAACGCGGCGGCAGCGGCGTCCTTCGCGGCCTGAGCCTCGGCCCGCCGGCTCTCGTCCCGCCCACCGAACCACCGCCGGGATGCCGTCGCCACAATCCCTCTCCCGTACCGCGTCCGCCCTACCGCGCCCCATTCTCCCCCAAGGGAACGCGTTTGCGTCGGCGGTGTCCCCTCCATGTAGGCTGTCCATCCATCCACGGGTGCGTAGCTCAGGGGTAGAGCGCTGCTCTTACAAAGCAGATGTCGGCGGTTCGAAACCGTCCGCGCCCACCAGCCAGGATGCCCCCGACCGATCCCGGTCGGGGGCATCTGTCGTGCACGTCCGAGATCGACGGAGACGGTCAGAGAGGGCCGGTCGCCTCGTCGGGAGTGTGCCGGCCGCCGTCACCGGGCTTGCGGTCCCGTCCCGCGGGTACTGCCGCCCTCGCACCGCTGGCGCGTTAGGTACGACTGGCGGCGAACCGAGGTAGACCACTCCTGGCCAATGTCAACCTGTGACCGAACGCTCTTAAAAGGTCGCTCGGCCTTTGTTCTTGGTCCGCATGCACGTGAATGGCGCGTCGGGTGATTCCAGCCATCTGCGGTGCAGGTGCGGAGGAACGAGATCTTCCGGCAGTACGTTCGATTCTGCGCATTGCTTCGGGGGGACAGGCGTACGGCGCTGAATCCTGCCCGGGCATCGGACTCGGGGAGGGACGAGTGAAGATCCGCCTACAGCGCACTGCCGGCATCATGGCTGGCCTGACGCTGCTGTGCACTGCAGCCGTGACCCCGGCGCACGCTGAAGGGTCCTTCGACACCTATATCTCCAACTGGTACGTGAGCAACGAGTCGCGCCACTGGAGCGACAGAAATTCCGACGGTGCCTGGACCGGTGTCTATTTCGAGGGTTGCTCCACCAACGGCGCCTTCAATCAGGCACGACTCATGCTCCGCAAGGCAGTGGACTGGCAGCCCGACCCGAGCAAGGGGTCCCGTACCAACTACTGCAGTTGGGTCGACTGGAACGACCCCGACGACGCCGGCGAGTACTACTTCGTGCTGGAGAGCATCAGCAGCGGAAGCCGTCTGTGGGTTAACAAGGTCACTGTCGGCTACTAACCCTGGGACCAAAACCTCCGCTCATTCGCCATGGAAGGAGAACTACGACGTGTTACAGCGCCATCGATTAGCGACCCTGACGGCTGGCGCCCTCCTGCTCGGTGCTGCGGGCGCCATGCCCGCTCACGCTGAAGGGGGACGCGACTCCTACATCAACGGATGGACGCTCCACAAGGAGTCAAGCCGCTGGTACGACAGCAACTCTGACAGCGCCTGGACGGGGGTCTACTTCGAAGGCTGCTCCACGGATGCCGATTTCGCGTATGCGGGTCTGCATCTTTACAAGGACATCTCATGGAGCCCTGACGTGTTCAAGGGCTCGCGTACCAACCGCTGCGGCTGGGTCGACTGGAACGACCCCGACGACGCCGGTCAGTACTACTTCGCTCTCAAGAGCCTTGCGAACGGTGAAGCCCTCTGGGTGAACAAGGTACGCATCGGCTGGTAGCACTCTCGGCCGGTGCCGACGACTTTCGCCTTCACTCTCCGCGGATCGACGCACCAGCCTCGATGTGGCCTTCGTCGCCACAGCACGAGGCGGCGCCCGCACGCCCGGATGCACTCGGACTCTGATCGTCCGAGGTGCCCGAACGAAGGGAAGCACATGGAGAACTACCGTCAGAAGATTGCTGTAGTCATGGCCGGTGTTGCTTTGGTCGGCCTTGCCGGGGCCGGCCCCGCGCAGGCCGAGGGTGGGCGCGACACGTACATCACCCAATGGGCGCCGGGCAAGGAGTCCGGCCGGTGGACGGACAACAACGAGGACAGCGCCTGGACCGGCGTCTACTTCCAGGGTTGCAGCACGGACTCGAGCATGGGCTTCAACAGAGCGGGCCTCCAGCTCTGGAAGCACCAGGACTTCCGCCCAGACATCAACAAGGGCTATCGCGTCAACTACTGCCAGTGGGTGGACTGGAACGACCCGAACGACGCAGGCGTCTATTACTTCCGGTTGGACAGCCTGCTGCACGGCGGTTACCTCTGGGTCGACTACGTGAAGATCGGCTGGTAACCACCTCCCGCAAGACGCGCGTCCCGGTGGTCTCACCGCCGGGACACCCGCGCTGCCCATGGTCCCACTACCTTGCTGCCCCCAAGGCGGCGGATTGCGCGCTACGACATGGCTCTGGTTTTCGATGACATCGTCTTCCGGTACGGGAGGCAGGCGCCGGTGTTCACCGGGTTAAGACTGGTGGTCGAAGCACCTGCGACGGTGCTTCTCGGCCCCAACGGGGCCGGCAAGTCCACCCTGATGGCCATCGCGGCCTCGCAACTGGCACCGGTCTCCGGAACGGTGAGCTTCAACCGCGCGCGCCCCGATGGCCGCAGGCAGGCGGCCTATCGCAAGCGTGTCGCGTGGATACCGCAGCACATCACTCCGGTCCCCGGTCTCACCGTGCGTGAGCAGGTCGCCTATGCGGGCTGGCTCAAGGGAATGGGCCGCCGGGCAGCATGGGACGCATCGGCCAGAGCCGTCGAGCAAGTGGGGCTGGGCAAGCTGGCGGACCGCAAGAGCCACCAGGTCAGCGGAGGCCAATTGCGCCGTATGGGTATCGCCGGTGCCCTGACGCACCACAGTGAGCTGATTCTGATGGACGAACCGACCGCGGGACTTGACCCGCAGCAGCGCCAGATGTTTCGCCAGCTGGTGAGTGAGCTCTCCCATAAGGTGCAGGTGCTCGTCTCGACGCACCAGACCGAGGACCTCGCCGACCTCTACCACCAGGTGGTCGTCCTCGACCAGGGCGTTGTCCGCTTCCAAGCAAGCCCAGCACAATTCCATGCCCTCGCCCCGGCCGCCCAGGGAGCTCGCGAACGAGCCGAAGCCGCCTACGCGCTACTGGTCGGGCAGGAGATCTGAACCATGCTGACCCGTACTCTCATACGGTCGTCTTCCGCGACGGTCATGTTCTTCCTGCTTGCCATGTTCGTCGCCTTCCTTCTCAACGACACTCTCACAGGCTTCGTGACCCACGGCTACGGCCCCTCCGCGCTCGGCAAGGCGTCCATGGCGCTGCCGTTCGCCGCTGCGGCTTGCGCGGGAAGTGCCGCATGGGAAGCCGCCCGCCTCAAGCGCGGCCGGGTATTCGAACAGGCCCCTGCGCGAAGCCGGCTCGGCATCGCTCTGCCCGTTCTCGTACCGGTCTGGTCCATGGGCGCCGGCGGCCTGGCCGTGGCTCTGGCCGTCTCCTCGACCGCCGTCGCAGCGGCCCCGCCACTGACGCACTGGGGCATGCTCCTCGCGCAAGGGCTGCTGCTGGCAGCCAATACCCTCATCGGCTACCTCCTCGGCTGCCGCCTGCCGGGACTGGCCGCCGCGCCACTCGGCCTCGTTGCGGGCTTCTTCCTCATGGCCTTCCCCGCCTCCTGGGAAAGCGCCTGGCCCCGCCAGCTCGTTGCAGGCGGCTTCGGGAGCTGCTGCTCGGTCGGCAGCGTCATCAGCCAGAGGGCAGTCTGGGTAGCCGTACTTTTCGCAGCGGCAGTGTGCGCCGCATCCTTGGCCGTCATCCACCGCGCGACGCGGGCCACGGCCCTGCTCGCGCTGTCCTTGGTGGCTGGTGCCCTCGCGATCGCCATACCCGTGGCCAAGCCGCTCGGATACGACCCCGTGATCGCCAGAGACGCCTCCGAACTGGTCTGTGACACCCAGGCACATCCCCAGATCTGCCTCTGGCCCGAGACCGCCGACCGCGGCAAGGTCGTCCAGGAGACGCGTGCCTACGTCGCCCGCATGGGCGAGGCAGGCCTGCCCGTCCCGGCCATGCTCACGCAGAACCGCAGGCCAGGGCCCGGAGAGACCACCCTTGGCATCAACGAGTCCCCCCGCCTCGGCAACATAGCTGCCAACCTGGCCAACGCCGTCCTTCCCCCGCTACCGGAGTGTGCCCGCGCCACGGGCAGGTTCGCCGCCTACCCCGCCCGCGGCCCCCTGATCGCGTGGATCACGGCCGTTGCCACCCAAGCCCCGCCCCAGCCGGGCCCGTTCAGGCCAGAGGACGCAGCCCTCGCGCAGAAGATCCTGGAACAGCCCCGCCAGACGCAACTGGCCTGGTACGAGACCAACCGCCAAGCGCTGACCACCTGCGACCAGCCACCGCGCCTGGACCCGAAGGGGGCCGGCCAGTGATCTGGTGGCTCCGCTCGCGCGCTGTGGCAGTGCTGGCAGCGAGCACTCTCCTGACAGCTCTGGCCAGCCTGGCCGTGGGAAACGTGGAAATCCCCGTCCCCGTACTGGCCGGACAGGCCGGGAAGTTCCTTTTGGCCGACCTGATCACAGTCCTCCCTGCAGTGCTATGGATCAACGGGACTGGTCGAGCCAGCACCGCAAGCGAGATCACCGCGGTGCGTCCTGTGCACCGCTGGGACACTACGCTCGCCGCCGCATTGGCGACAGCCGGTCTGGCTGTTACAGGCCTCGCGCATGTCGTGGGCATTACCGGGGTCGCCGTAGCGGTGGGACGCAACATTGCCGTCTACATGGGCATTGCCCTGCTCCTCAACCCGATCGTCGGTCCCCGCATCGCAGCCCCTCTCACGGCCGTCTTCCCTCTCGTGTGCGCAGCCGCTGGATGGCGCTCGGGCGGCGGCGCCGAACCCTGGGCCCTCATCCTCCACCGCCCCGGCTCGGCACCAGCATTTGCCGCGGGCATCATCCTGCTGGTTGCCGGATGTGTCGTCAGCTTCCTGAAGTCGCCCGCGACAGGTGCTCTCCGCCTCCGACGGGGGTGACCGCCCGCGTGGGTCACGTGGGCCCGGGCAGCGTGATCGAGCGACCCGGATGCTCACGACTTCCGCGGCCGGCGCTACGGGTGGGGGGCTCTCCTGGGTGGTTCGTGATGCCGCGGGAGAGGATGGCGACCGAGGTGACGGGGGTGCCCTGGGGGCCCCAGACGCTGTTCTTGAGGAGGACCGTGCGTTCTCCCAGGAGGCGTAGGGTCTGGCGGTCGAAGATCCATTCGGTGCGTTCGCCGTTGTGGCTGCGGGCCACCGCGACGCCCGGGCGGCCGGCGGCGTCCGTCGCCTCGGGGACCAGAACGACGCCAGGGATGCGGGCCGCCGCGCGGTAGAGGGCCGCGCTCACGCCCGGTGGGGCCTCCACGGTGCGGAGCAGGTCGCCGATGGCGACGAACGCCTGCTGGTCGGGGCCGGTGGTCGAGCCCGAACCGGGGCCGTGGTTGCGGCGGGTGTCGGAGTAGATCAGGGACAGCAGGCGGTCCGGATCCGTCGGGAGGGATTCGAGGAAGCGGTACGTGGGGCCGTTGAGGGTGGCTCCGGTGGTGCCGCGGGCGGGGTCCGTCGTCGTGCCGCGTGCGGTGCGAGTGACCGTACCGGCCGAGCCGTCGACCGACACCCAGCGCTCGGCCGACTCGTCCGTCCTCGATGCTTCCATCTGCCTGTTCTGCGTTTCCGAGAGGCCCGTGGAGTGGCCCGTCGTCCGCGTGTAGAGGTACTGGCCGTCCCGGACCGGCGGGGCCGGCTGCTCGTGCGCGGCGAGGGCGGCGCGGTCCAGCAACTGCACGGCCGCCGGGTCGGGGGCAGCGGCGGGGAGCGGGCCCTTGGGGGATTCGCTCCCCGTGCCTCCCGACCAGGTCAGGACTACTGCCACCGCTCGTCTTCGGTGTTCACGGGTTTCCCTTCCCTGCGGTCGGGGACGGGTGCTGTGCGAGCTGGGCGGCGGTGAGGACGCGCAGTCGGGCGCGGGCGCGGGCGCGGGCGCGGGACAGGCGGGAGCGGACGGTGCCCACCTTCACCCCGCACACCCGGGCGACCTCGTCGTGGCTGAGGCCCGACCAGACGGACAGGACGAGGACCTCACGGTCCGCGTGCCGGAGCCGGCCCAGAACGGCCAGGGCGGCCGTGGCCCGGTCCGTATCGGTCAGGCGGGACACGACGGCGTCCGCCGGGTCGGGGACGGGGTCCGGCGGTGGCAGGCGGGCCAGGGCGTCGCGGTGGCGGCGGGCCGCGCGGCGGGTGTTGCGGACGACGTTCGTCGCGACGCCCAACAGCCAGGCGCGGGAGCCGGTGACACGGTCGAAGGTGTCGCGGAGCCGCCATGCCTCCAGGAAGGTGAGCGAGACGATGTCCTCGGCCCCGGCCCGGTCGCCGGTCATGCGGACGGCGTGCGCGTACACCGCCCGGGCGTGTGCGTCGTAGAGTTCCGCGAACTGTTGATGGTCCACACCGGGTCAGTGTCCGCAGCGGCCGCCGCTCTGCATGTGATCGGGGTCTCAGGCGGGGAAGCGCCAGCGGGTCTGGGTGAAGTGGGGGGAGCGGCCGAAGCCGAAGGCGGTGGTCGGGGGGACCCGGAAGACCCAGGCGGTGCCCGCCTGTTCGGATTCCTCGGTCGGGGGTGGGGTCGCCGAGGCCGAGGCGCTGTCGAAGGCGCCGTCGCGGACGTCGAAGTGCCAGTCCGGGCCGTACTTGGTCTCCCAGGCCGCCGACAGTGCGCGCAGGCGGGGCTCGTCCGTGACGCGGACGGCCGTGCCCTCCAGGACGATGTCGAGGCCCTCGCCGTAGCGGTTGGTTCCGGTGGTGAGGACGACGTGGGGGTTCGCCGCGAGGTTGAGGGCCTTGCGTTCGCCCGGGCCCGTCGCGAAGTGGAGGGCTTCGTCCTGCCAGACCGCCAGGAGCGGGGTGACATGGGGACGGCCGTCCGGGCGGACCGTGGTCAGCCAGAAGATCTCGGACTCCTCCAGGCGGGTCACCGCCTCCGGCCACGGGGTGGCGGTGGCGCCGGGGGAGCTGTAGCGGGTGTCCAGGTCGGTGCGGGGCGAAGGCGAAGGCGATTGCGGCTGCTGCGGCTGGGGCGGCTGGTGGTTCTGCTGGGCGGCGTTCATCGTGCTCCCGGCGGGGGATAGTGGGGGTATGTGCCGGAGTATCAAGACGTTGAGGCCGCCTGCGCTCCCGGAGAAGGCCACCGAGGAGGACATGCGGGCCGCCGCCCTGCAGTACGTGCGGAAGGTGTCCGGGTTCCGGGCGCCGGCCGCGCACAACCGGGAGGTGTTCGACGAGGCCGTCGACGCCGTCGCCGAAGCCACGCGGGTGCTGCTGGAGGGGCTGGAGGTGCGGGGCGCCGCCTCGGCGGCGCGGGGGTGAGCCTCCGCCGGTTCCGGGGGTGGCCGTGCGACGCCGTGCGGGCCCGGCCCGTCAGGTGCCGTGGGTGCGGCGGCGTACGCACCACACGCCGGAGCCGAGGGCGGCCGCGACCAGGCTGCCGCCGAGGGCGATCTGGCCCGGGCTGATGCCCTTGGTGCTGCCGCCGAGGCCGCCGCGGGCGCTGCCGCGGACCACGTCGAGGGTTTCGGTGACCCGCTTGCCGTCCGAGTCGCACTGGAACGTCACGTAGTGCCGCTTGACAGTGGCGTTCTGGTAGACCGTGGCGCTGCCGACGAGGTTGGTGGTCGCCGGGGTACTGCGGGAGAGCGTCACCTCACCGAAGGCGGTGGAGGTGGCCCGGCCGGACCCGGTGCCGCAGCCGGTCAGGGTCAGGCCGACCCGGCTGCCCGGGGTGACGGAGGTGGGCGAGACGGAGGCGGAGGGGCGGGCGTACGCGGCCCAGGGCGCGAGGGCCGGGACGACCGCGGCGGTGACGAAGGTGGCGGCGGCAAGGGTCGCGAGGCGGTGCTGGGCTTGCATGGGCGGGCTCTCCTCTGGCTCCACTGGCTCCACGGGCGTGCGTGCGTGCGGGGTCCCGGGAAGCTCCCTGGCCTGCGCGGCTTCCCGGCGATCCGGCTGATCCGGCTTCCCCGGCTCCCGGGGAACGGCGCGGCCAGGGCCCGGTGGTGGCGCGGTCCGGCCGCGCGCACCCTCGTGCTGTGGACGCTAGGAGCGGAGCGGGCCCGGGGCGATCGGGGCCGGGTGAACGGGTGAGACCGTGCCGCCACCCGAGGGACCCCGAAGCCGAGCCGGGGCCGGGGTCTCGGGGCCGGTCCAGGGGGCCTGGAGCGCACCTCGCCGACGGCCCGAGCCGAACCTGGCGAGGGCTCCGAGCCAAGCCTGGCCCGGGCCGAGCCGGGTCGCCCAGCTCAGGCTCAGCACCCCCAGGGCGTGGCGCTGCCCTCGCTCGGGGCTTGCAGCCGGGCCGGAGGCGGGCGCCGCCCGGCCCCGCCCGGCTACGCCCCGGCCCCGCCCGGCTGGGCCGGGCCGGAGGCGGGCGCCGCCCCGCCCGGCTACGCCCGGCTACGCCCGGCTACGCCCGGCTACGCCCGGCTACGCCCGGCTACGCCCGGCTACGCCCGGCTACGCCCGGCTACGCCCGGCTACGCCCGGCTACGCCCGGCTACGCCCGGCTACGCCCGGCTACGCCCGGCTACGCCCGGCTACGCCCGGCTACGCCCGGCTGCCCCCGGCTACGCCGTCGTCGGGGACGGGCGGCGGACCAGGTAGGCGGCCAGGGCGCCCGCGGCGAAGAGGGCGATCAGGGAGACCGCCGTGCCCAGCCAGGCCGCGCCGAGCCATTGGGTGCCGAAGTAGCCGAGGGCCACGCTGTAGCCCGCCCAGGCCATGCCCGCCAGGATGGACCAGGGGAGGAACTCCTTGACCTTGCGGTGGGTCTTGCCCGCGCCCAGGGAGACCACCGAGCGGCCGGCCGGGGCGAAGCGGGCGATGACCACCAGGGCGCCGCCGCCCCGGGCCAGCGCGGTGCCCAGGCGTTCCTGGGCGCGGGTGAGCCGGCGGGAACGGGCGATGGCCCGGTCCAGGCGCTTCCCACCGCGCCGGGCCAGCCGGTACGCCGCGAAGTCGCCCAGTACGGAGGCCGTGGTGGCGACCACCAGCAGCGCGGCGATGTCCGGGACCTGCTCCGGCACCGCGGCGGGGGAACCGGCGGCCCCGGCCGCCGCGGCCGCCGCCGCGGCGGTGATCACCAGGACCCCGCTGGGCAGCACGGGCACGAAGACGTCCAGGACCACGGAGACCGCCACCACGGCGTAGATCCAGGGGCTCGTGGTCAGCGACCCCAGTGTCTCGAACAAAGCAGGACTCCCCGGTCCGGTCGTCGTCGTGCTGCGGCTGCGGCTGCGGCGGTGAAGCGCCGCGACGTCGCGGGGGAGCGGCAGGGGCGGCTTGACAGCCATACAGCGTACGCCGCGCCGTGCCCTCCCCGTCGCCGGGGGTGAGCCCGCCCCGCGTGTCCGCACCCGCCGGGCCGGCCCGATCGGCTCCCCGGGCTCCTGCTGCGTCCTCCTCCCGTGTCCCCCTCCCTCGTTC
>NZ_RPRY01000247.1 GCF_003949795.1 Streptomyces sp. WAC06614 | reverse complement strand
GGTGTCGCCGATGCGGACCGAGCCGGAGGTGAAGGTGTCCAGGCCGGCGACGCAGTGCATCAGGGTGGACTTGCCGGAGCCGGAGGGGCCCATGATCGCGGTGAAGTGGCCCTGGCCGAAGTCGACGGAGACGTTGTCGAGCGCGACCACCTGGGTCTCGCCCTGGCCGTACACCTTCGACAGGCCGGTGGCACGGGCGGCCACGGCCTGAGCGGTGTGCGGGGCGTAGTTCATGGTGGTCACGGGAACTCCTGTCGGACACGGCGGACGCCTGCTGCGGGACCGTTCCATCGTCGGGGGGCGCACCCCCGCCGCGGATCAGCCGCCGAGCTTGTTCACCGGCCCACTGGAGTCTGACCCGGGGGCCGCCGGGTCCTCCTCTGGTATGACGGGAGGCTCGGGGACGAGGCGCGGACCGCGGCTCGGACCGGCTCGCGGACCGGGGGGTGGCCCGGGGTGGCGCGCAGCGGCGCGAGGGCCATCGAAATCCCGTCAATCCGGATCTGGGGGCCATGGGGAAGGACGGCTGGCCGACCGCGTGTTCTCGGGTCTGACGCCCGATCAATCGCCAATAAAATCAGACAACATCGGAAAGATGTCCGCTCGGCGCCGACAGCAATCCCGTTAGGCTCGCCATAGCGTTCACGGCCTTGCTCCGCGGGAGCCGCTCGCCTTGCCCGGGTGGTGGAATGGCAGACACTGCGAGCTTAAACCTCGCTGGCCCTCGGGCCGTGCCGGTTCAAGTCCGGCTCCGGGCACTCCCGGCTCCTCCCGCTTTCTCCCCTCTTGCTCCCCCGGGCTTCGCCTCCCTTTCTTCTAAGATCCTCCTTGAGCAGTAGGGTGATTTTTTTGCGTTCGCATTACTCTTGATGCAAGGCCGCGCTCGGTGGCCATGGAGGAGTGAGATGAGGAGCAGCAACCCGGTCTTCTCGCGACGGGGGTTCAGCCGCGACAACGGCTACGCGGGCTTTGACGCGCAGCAGCAGGCCGGGAACCCGTACGCGACGAATCCGTACGCCACCAACCCGTACGCGGCCGACCCGCAGACGGGCGCGCCGGCGGCGGTCCGTAGCAACGCGATGACCTTGGACGACGTGGTGAGCCGTACGGCCCTCACCCTCGGCACGGTCATCCTGACGGCGGTCATCTCCTGGCTGGCCCTGCCGGTCGACCCCGCCAACATCGGCAAGTCCTACGGCATCGCCATCGGCGCGGGCCTGGTGGCCTTCGTCCTGGCGATGATCCAGTCCTTCAAGAGCAAGCCGGCCCCGGCGCTCATCATCGGCTACGCCGCGTTCGAGGGTGTCTTCCTCGGCGTGATCAGCGCGGCCGTGAGCACCACCATCTCGCCCGGTGTGGTCATCCAGGCCGTGCTCGGCACCATGTGCGTCTTCGCCGCGGTGCTGTTCGCCTACAAGATGCGCTGGATCCGCGTCACCCGCCGTTTCTACGGCTTCGTGATGGCCGCGGCGGTCGGCTTCCTGCTGCTGATGGCGGCCAACGCGCTGTTCGCGCTGTTCGGCGGCGGCGACGGCCTGGGCTTCCGCTCCGGCGGTCTCGGCATCGTCTTCGGCATCGTCGGCATCGTCCTCGGTGCCTTCTTCCTCGCCCTGGACTTCAAGCAGGTCGAGGACGGCGTGGCCTACGGCGCTCCGCGCGAGGAGTCCTGGCTGGCGGCCTTCGGCCTCACGGTGACGCTGGTGTGGATCTACACCGAGATGCTGCGCCTGCTGTCGATCCTGCAGGGCGACGACTGATCCGGCGGTCAGGCCGGCCGAGCGGCAGAAACGCTCAAGCACACCGGGGAAGGCCCCGCGAGCTCCGGCTCGCGGGGCCTTCCCGTGTTCCCTGCCCGGTCAGCCGAACCTTCTGGCCGCCCGGCGCAGACCGTGCTCGTGGATGATGGCCTTGGCCTGGCCGTACGAGAGCTCGTACGCCCCGCGCAGCCAGCTGAGTTTCTCCTCGAACCGGACGAGGGAGGGGCCTTCGTCGACGGTGCGGAGCCAGTCGGACACTTCACGACCGGTGGTCTGGGGGATGCGGTCGATCATGTTGCGGTGGGTCTGCTCGGAGAACTCTACGGACATGGGCGCCTCCGGGGGTATCGCCGTCGTGCTGTTCTCTTCACGCCACCGTGCCTGAGCGTTCGCCCGTTGGCAATGGTGCGTGGACGGCGCGTAAGGTCGGCCGGGTGCTGGATACTTCGCCCCTTGTCGCCGTTGTGGAACGTTTCGCCGACCGGTTGAGGGCCGCGCCGCAGAGCCGGCTCCAGCGGGGGGCCGCCGCCGAGGGTCTGGCGCTGGCCCGCGCGTTGGCGGAGCGGGCACAGGTCTGGGAAGGGCTCGGGGCCGGCGCGCCGCCGCGGGTGATGCCCGACGCGGGGATCTTCGCCGTGGGGGACCAGCTGGCGGTGGCCGGGCTGGACCTGGCCGAGGCGCTGCGGGCCCCGGCCGCCCAGGACGCGGCGACGGCCCCGTCCGAGGCGTTGGACGAGGCCGTGCGGCTGGTGGAGGAGGCGGAAGCCAGGGCGGCGGTGCGCTGAGTCAGAGCGAGGCGATGACCCGGTCCGCCAGGATGTAGACGTTGTCCTCGGGGTCGTCGGAGTCACCGCAGGAGAACGTCAGCGCGTAGGCGCCGGAGATGCCCGAGCCGCCCAGCAGGACGGGCGCGGTGCCCGAGCGCAGCGCCTCGGCGAGCCGCTCGGCGGTCTCGCGGTGGCCCGGGGTCATGCAGAGCGTGGTGCCGTCGGTGAAGACGTACACGTCCAGGGTGCCCAGCGGGCCGGGCCGGACGTCGGCGAGCGCCGTACGGGCCTGGGCGAGCTCCTCCAGGCGGTTGACGGTGCGCTCGTGGTCGGCGCCGGGGTGTGGCTGGACCGGGACGAAGTCGGGGTGCGAGGGGTGGCGCCGGCGGGCCGCGGCCAGCTCGGCGGAGTCCTCGGGGTACTCGCCGGCCTCCGGCAGGGCGGTGCCCGCGGCCGTCTCGTCGCCCAGGAGGGGCTCCAGGCCCACCAGGTCCGCCTGCCGGGGCAGGAAGACCGGGCTGTCCTCCCCGAGGCCGGAGAGGCCGCCCAGGAGCGAGGGCGCGTCGGCGGCGTCACGGGCCTCCTGCGCGGCCCAGAAGGCGCGCGCCTCGGCCAGCTCCCGCTCGCGCTCCTCGGCGAGGGCCTCGGCCACGGCGGCTCGTATGTCCGCGGCAGGGGTGTCCCCGGCGCTGCGGGCGTGCGGGACGGCCGAACCGCGGGGGAGGACCGACGCGGCGAGCTCGCCGCGCAGGGCCGTGACCTGCTTGCGTAGGCCGTGGACGGCGTGCAGCGCAGCAGCGCCCACGGCCGTGGCAGCGGCCGTGGTCAGCAGCAGGGCAAGAGACATGGCGCTCACTGACTAACTCCTGATGTGTTTCGATCCCCCGACTTCCTACAACAGCTTGTCCCGACCTGGGAATGGCGTGCAGTGCATTACGTCACGAATGGGACAGGGCTTTTGTCCTTGCGGCCCCCGCCGCACCTGCTCTGACCTGCGTAAAGACCGATCCCCCAGGACGAAGGTCACATCCTGGGGGCGATTCGGTCACAAATCGGACGCGAGGGGATTGGAGCGGAGTCGGCCCGTCCGCAAAGCCTGAGCTCAGGGAGCGTGCCGGGGCCCCGCGGACCCCGGCCCAGTGGTCCAGTCCTCCCAGATGAGCAGCCCTCGGCTCAGGCGCGGGCTCAGCCGCTCGTGCTCATGGTCGCGCCGAACTTCGCCTCCGCTGAGGGCAGGCGCCGCCCTCGTTCCTCAGGCGACCCCTGCCCTCCGCTCCGGCTCAGCTCAGCCGCTCGATCACCATGGCCATGCCCTGGCCGCCGCCGACGCACATGGTCTCCAGACCGAACTGCTTGTCGTGGAACTGCAGGCTGTTGATCAGGGTGGTGGTGATCCGGGCACCGGTCATGCCGAAGGGGTGGCCGACGGCGATGGCGCCACCGTTGACGTTCAGCTTGTCGATGTCGATGCCGAGGTCCCGGTAGGACGGGATCACCTGGGCGGCGAAGGCCTCGTTGATCTCGACCAGGTCGATGTCGTCGATGGTCAGCCCGGCCCGCTTCAGGGCCTGCCGGGACGCCTCGACCGGGCCCAGGCCCATGATCTCGGGGGACAGGCCGGAGACGCCGGTGGAGACGACCCGGGCCAGCGGGGTCAGGCCCAGCTCGCGCGCCTTGGTGTCGCTCATGATCACCAGGGCGGCGGCGCCGTCGTTGAGCGGGCAGCAGTTGCCGGCGGTGACCAGGCCGTCGGGGCGGAAGACGGGCTTCAGGCCCGCCACGCCCTCCAGGGTGACGCCGGCGCGCGGGCCGTCGTCCTTGCTGACGACCGTGCCGTCCGGGGTGGTGACCGGGGTGATCTCGCGCTCCCAGAAGCCCTTCTTGATGGCCTCCTCGGCCAGGTTCTGGGAACGGACGCCGAACTCGTCCATGTCCTGGCGGGTCACGCCCTTGAGACGGGCCAGGTTCTCGGCGGTCTGCCCCATCGCGATGTACGCGTCCGGGACCAGGCCGTCCTCGCGCGGGTCGTGCCAGGTCGCGCCCTCGCTCTCGGCGACCGCGGCGGTACGGGCCTCGGCCTCGGCGAAGAGCGGGTTGTGGGTCTCGGGCAGGCCGTCGCTGGTGCCCTTGACCGAGCGGGAGACGGTCTCCACACCGGCGGAGATGAAGACGTCGCCCTCGCCGGCCTTGATGGCGTGCAGCGCCATGCGGGTCGTCTGCAGCGAGGAGGAACAGTAACGGGTGATCGTGCAGCCGGGCAGGTGGTCCATGCCCATCTGCACGGCGACGATCCGGCCGAGGTTGTGGCCCTGCTCGCCACCGGGCAGGCCGCAGCCGAGCATCAGGTCGTCGATCTCGCGGGGGTCCAGCTCGGGGACCTTGGCGAGGGCGGCCTGGACGATCGTGGCCGTCAGGTCGTCGGGGCGGACGTCCTTGAGGGACCCCTTGAAGGCGCGCCCGATGGGGGAACGGGCGGTGGAAACGATGACGGCTTCGGGCATCGGGGCTCCCAGGGGGGTTGCGGCGTTGCGGACCGGATGCGAAGTTACCGCCCCGTACGGTCGAGGTCACCGCCCAGGGCATGTGATGCCCAACGCACCGACGGGGCCCAACCCTTCCCTCGGGGGCCGAAGCCCGGCCCCCGGGCCGAGGCGCGGCCCGGGGGCCGGGTCTCGGTGCGGACCCGCTACGCCTCGACGTCCAGGCGGAGTTGCCAGTCGTTGCTGGTGTGGAAGATGCCCGGGGGGTACTCGAACTGGGTTTCGCCCAGGAGGGTGAAGCCCGCGCGGTGGCAGACCGCGTTCGAGGCCTGGTGGTCGGGGCTCGGGAAGGCGTGGAGGGTGGGGCGCGTGCCGTGGTGGCGGGCGTGGGCGACGAGTTCGGTGAGGGCCGCCACCGCCAGACCGCGGCGCTGGAACTCCGGGAAGATCGCCCAGCCCGCCTCGTACACCTCCTCGTCGCGCCAGTCCCGCTCCCAGTACCCGACCGAGCCGACGTCCTCGCCGGTGTCGGTCAGGGACACCCGGAACATCCGCCCGGCCGACTCCGGCCGGGCGCTCAGCGCGACGTACCGGCGCTGGCGGTCCGCCAGCCGGTCCGGGTGCTCAGGGCCGCCCAGGTGTTCCGTCATCTCCGGGGTGTTGGCCCGTTCCAGCAGCGGGAGGTCCGCGTCCGACCACGGGGTCAGGCGAACCGCTCCGAGCCTCAGCATGAATTCCTCCGTGTCCGCGCCGCGTCCGTGCGCCCAGTTCGTCTCCCGGCCCGTGACCACGAAGCCGCACGCGCGCAGCACCCGCAGTGAACCGGTGTTGTCCGTCGCCGCCCGCGCGTGCAGCGGCCGCTGCGGCACCAGCGTGAGCAGCCGCCGCAGCGCGGCGGTGGCGATCCCCTTGCCCCAGTGGGCGCGGGCGACGGCGTAGCCCACGGTCCGCTCCTGCGGCGGGCCGAACACCGCGATGTTGCCCACGACTTCGGCCCCGAGCAGCACGGTGTGCACGTCCACCGAGCTGTCGTTCAGCTTGCGTTCCCAGAAGGCGTCGAAGGCGGCGCGGTCGTACGGGTCCGCCGCCGTGAACGCCGCCATCCGGATCGCGTCCGGGTCCGTGTGCATCCGCCAGAACGTCTCCAGGTCCGACCGCTCGACCCCGCGCAGGCGTATCTGCGCGCCTGTGCCCGCGCCCGCGCCTGTGCCCGTACTCGTCGTCACCTTGCCACCCGGCCCTTCGCCCTCACCTGGCCGCCGGCGCCCGGCTCGCCGCCGTCGCCGGCGTGATCGCACCGATCACCCCGGCGAACGAACCGGCCGTCCAGGTGGGTTCCGCACCCGCGAGCTGCTCGGCCGAGTGGATCCCGTACGTCACGGCCACCGACCGCATGCCGGCCGCCCTGGCCATCAGCAGGTCGTGCGTGGTGTCGCCGACCATCACGGCGGCCCCGGCCGGGATCCCCAGCCGGGCGAGGACGACCTCGCCGGACTCCGGGTGCGGCTTGGGGTGGGTGACCTGGTCGGCGCCGATCACCTCGGCGAACAGCTCGCGCAGCCCGGCCGCCGTCAGCAGCGCCTCCGCGCTCGCGGAGAACTTGCTGGTCGCCACGGCGAGGGTGAGTCCGGCCGCGCGCAGCGCGTCGAGTCCCTCCGCGACCCCGGGGAAGAGCAGGTCGCGGGCCTGCGGCAGGACCCGTTCGCGGAAGAGGGTCAGGTACTGGCGTACGCCCTCGGCCACCCGCGGGTCGGACTCGTGCGTGCCGAGCAGTGTGGCCCAGGCCCGTTCCAGGGGCAGGCCGATCGTCGCCCGGACCGCCGCGGCCTGTGGAGCCGGTTCCGCCAGGGCCGCGAAGGCGGCCAGGAACGTCTCCACGATCGCCCGCGGTGTGTCCACCAGCGTGCCGTCGAGGTCGAAGACCACCAGCCGGACCGGCCCGTCCCCGACACCGTCCGTGCCGATCGCACCGCCGCCGTCCGTGCCGACGACACCGTCGCCGTCCGTGCCGACGACACCGTCGCCGTCCCGGTCGTCCGCCGCCTTCGTGTCGCTCATCGGTCCGTCCCCCCGCTCGCCGCCGGTCCGTCCGACGTCAACGCGCTGTGGGCCGCCGCGAGTCGGCCCGCGGTCTCGGCGCAGGTGGCCAGGACCGCCATGTTGGCCCGGGCCGAGCGGCCGTCGGTGGCCCGGTCGACCGCGCGCATCAGGTACTTCGTCAGGCCCTGGCCCGAGACCCCGTCCCGGGCCGCCGCCGCCACCGCTTCGCGGATCGCGGCGTCGACCTCGGCGGAGTCTATGGCGTCCTCCTCCCGCACCGGGGTGGTGATCAGGAACGAGGTCGGACTGCCGAGCGCCCGGTGGGCCTCGACGGCGCGGGCGAGCCGGGTCTCGTCGTCGATGCGGTGCGGGGCGCGGTGGCCGCTCGTACGGCAGTAGAAGGCGGGGAAGTCGTCCGAGCGGTACGCGACGACGGGCACGCAGTGGGTCTCCAGGTACTCCAGGGTCAGCCCCAGGTCCAGGATCATCTTCGCGCCCGCGCAGACGACCGCCACCCGGGACCGGGTGAACTGGATGAGGTCCGAGGAGACGTCGAACGTCTCCTGCGCCCCGCGGTGCACCCCGCCGATCCCGGCCGAGGAGAACCAGCGGATCCCGGCGAGTTCGGCCGCCACCACCGAGGAGGCCACGGTGGTGGCGCCCGGTCCGCCCCCGGCGAGGACGACCGGCAGGTCGCGGCTGGAGACCTTGGGGATGCCGGGCAGGGAGGCGAAGCGTTCGATGTCGGCGTCGGTCATGCCGACGCGGATCGCGCCGCCGTCCACGCAGACGGTGGCCGGCACCGCCCCGCCCGCCCGGACGGCGGCCTCGACCTTGCGGGCCGTGGCCGCGTTGTCCGGGTAGGGCAGGCCGTGCGTGATGACGTTGGACTCCAACGCCACCACGGCACGGCCCTCGTGGAGGGCCTCACGGACCTCCTCCGAGTACTCCACGGGCACGCGTGCGGGGACGGGCATCGCCGCGCTCACGCCTCTTTCCAGTAGCCGGGGGCCTTGATGAGCAGCTCCCGGCGGGCGGCGAAGGCGGCGACGACCTGCTCGTGCCAGGCCTCGGGGGCGACGGTCTCCAGGGCGATGGACACCTTGTCGGCGGTGACGCCGAAGGTCTCGGTGACGGCTGCGGTGACGGCGTCGTCGAAGGCCTTCACGCGCTCCGGGGTGAGGTTGTCCTTCGGGTAGTGCTGGACGTGGACGTGCGGCATGGCTGGCGTGTTCCTCTCTCGGGTGGGATGGGTGTATCGGTGGGGCGGGAAGTGGTGGGTCGGGGAGCGGCGGATGGCCGGACCGCGCCGGCCGGGCCCCGCCGCGCCGGCCGGCCCCGCCGTGCCGGCGGGCCCTCAGGGTGCCGGGCGGTCGCGGATCGCCCGGACCAGTTCGGTGATGCCCGGCTCCTTCAGCACCTGGTAGTGGTCGGCCGTCAGGTCCAGGACGCGGGGCGGGGCCGCCGACCAGCCGGAGGCGCCCTCGACGAACGAGTAGTCGTCGCCGGTGGCGCGGACCAGGGTCACGGGTGCGCGCAGGCGGCGGGCGGCCAGTTCGCGGAAGGTGTACTCGAACTCGTACGTCTCCCCGACGATCCGGGTGATCCGGCGGATCGTGTCCCGGTCGAGCTCGGGGAAGGAGCTGGCGACGAAGTCCACGAAGCCGTCCTCGTCGCGGGCCGCCGACAGGCACGCGTCCAGGCCCGCCCCGGGCGCCACCGTGCCGGCGAAGACCGACCAGAGGATCGTCACGTAGCCGGGGTTGGCGTACGAGGACTCGCGCGGGTACGGGCGGCCGGCCCCGTCGCGCAGCTTCGGGTTGCCGGGGCAGATCAGCAGCAGCTCGGCGACCTCCGCGCCGGACCGTTCGAGCTGCCAGGCGGTCTCGAAGGCGACGCGGGCGCCGAACGAGTACCCCCACAGCGTGTACGGGCCCTCGGGCTGGATGCGCCGTAGCTCGGCGAGGTCGGCGGCGGCCCACTCGGCGATGGTGGGGTACGGGGTCTCGCCGGGGTTGATGCCGCTGGCCTGGACGCCGTAGAACGGGCCGCCGGTGGCGGCCTCGCGGGCCAGCAGGCGCAGGTTCATCGGGTAGCCGCCCAGGCCCGGCCAGCAGAACACCGGGGTGCCGGGGCCGCCGTCGTGCAGCTTGACCAGGCGGGAGGTGGGCAGGGCGGCGCCGTCGTCGGTGATCCGGGCGGCGAGGTCGGCCAGCCGCGGGTGGTCGAACAGGGTCTGCATGGGCAGGGAGATCCCGAACTCGCGGTTGATCCAGCGGGTCAGGGTCATCGCGATGAGGGAGTTGCCGCCGCAGGCGAAGAAGCTGTCCTGCATCGACACGGCCGCGAGGTCGGGGACCTTCAGGGCCTTGCCCCAGGCGCGGGCGAGCCATTCCTCCAGCGGGGTGGCGGGCGGGACGCGGGGGGTGTCGGCGGTGTCCGCGGCGGGGCCGGTGAGCTCCTCGCGGGCCGCCAGCGCCGCGTAGTCGATCTTGCCGTTGGCGGTGAGCGGGAGCGCGTCCAGGACCACCACGCGGTTGGGGATCATGTAGTCGGGCAGCAGCCGGGCCAGGTCGTCGCGGATCATCTCGGTCGGGCCGTGCATGTGGACGGAGTCCTCGTGCATGCCGGTGGAACTGATCTGCTCCTCGCTGACCTTGCCGCCGAGGAAGAAGTACGACGGCCCCGACGGCAGGCCCGCGGCGCCGAGGAGCTCGTCGATCCGGCGCGCGGTGGGCAGCGGATGGCCGGACTTGGAGGAGTAGCCGGACGACATCAGGCCCAGGCGCAGCGCGTTGCGCTGGAGGTGGTGCAGGGTGCGGCCCAGCTCGATGTACTCCAGCCAGGGGTGCGGGGTGCGGCTGACGGCGGTGATGCCGAAGGAAGCGGCCTCGTACACACCCTGGTTGATGGCGATGACGTGGCGCTTGTCGACCATCTCGGGGGACAGGAGCGTGAGGGCGCCGGTGACCGGCTCGTGCCGGTAGAGCCCGCCGGGGAGGTCGCGGACGCGGCCGGGGTGGGACTGGAGGAAGAGTTCGACGCCGGCGCGGCCCCTGTCCCCGGCCGTGGCCGCGCCGTCGTGCGCGTCGGCGTCCTCGGCGGTGGCCGGGACGATCTCGAACGTGCCGAGGTAGTGGTCCTCGGCGGCCACGTCGAGGTGGTCCCGGACCGCCTCCTGGTGGCCGTACGGGCGGACGGTCAGGCCGTACTCCGGCAGCACCTCCTCGAACACCCCGAGCATGTGGCCGGTCTCGAACTCCAGCACCTCGCGGATGTTGTTGCGGTAGACGGGCGCGATGGCGCGGCGCTTGCCGAGGAAGTGCAGCCGCAGCGCGGGACCGGCCGGCGGCGGCCCTTCCGGCCGCGGGGCGTCGCCGATGCGGACGAGGGTGTGGTCGACGGGGTGGAAGTAGTGGACGCCGTCGGGCAGGCCGGCGGCCCCGCCGTGGGCCTCGACGTAGAGCTGGGTCGCGTACAGGGCGCCGGGGGAGGCGTACGCGTACTTCGGCAGGAGGCGCTCGGGGCTGTGGAAGGGGCCGAACCAACGCAGCAGCGTGCCCAGGTGAGCGAGGGTCAGGTCGCCCAGGGGGCGGGCCGTGGCCGGGGCGCGGGCCGCCCCCTGGGCGACC
>NZ_RPRY01000246.1 GCF_003949795.1 Streptomyces sp. WAC06614 | reverse complement strand
CCCTCGCGCGTTCCGGGGGCGGCGGCCGCCCCGGGCCGCCCGCCGCCCCCGGAACGCGCGAGGGGTGCCCCCGTACGAGGACGAGGGCACCCCGGCAGCGGCCGACGGCGGCGGGCCGTCGTCGGGTCGGTCAGTCGACCTCGGCCACCGCCTGCGCGAACTGCGCCGCGTACAACCGGGCGTAGGCCCCGTCCGCCGCGAGCAGCTCCTCGTGCGAGCCCTGCTCCACGATCGAGCCGTTCTCCATCACCAGGATCACGTCGGCGTCGCGGATCGTGGACAGCCGGTGCGCGATCACGAACGAGGTCCGGCCGGCCGCCAGTCGCGCCATCGCCTTCTGGATGAGCACCTCGGTACGGGTGTCCACCGAGCTGGTCGCCTCGTCGAGCACCAGGATCACCGGGTCGGACAGGAACGCCCGGGCGATGGTGATCAACTGCTTCTCGCCGGCGCTGACGCCCGCGCCCTCGTCGTCCAGCACGGTGTCGTAACCGTCCGGCAGGGTCCGGACGAACCGGTCCGCGTGCGCGGCCTTCGCCGCGGCCTCGATCTCGGCCCGGGTCACCTCCCGCGAGGCCCCGTACGCGATGTTCTCCGCGATGGTGCCGCCGAACAGCCAGGTGTCCTGGAGCACCATGCCGATGCCCGCCCGCAGGTCCTCGCGGGTCATCCTCGCGATGTCCACCCCGTCGAGGGTGATCCGGCCGCCGGTCACCTCGTAGAACCGCATCAGCAGGTTGACCAGCGTGGTCTTGCCCGCGCCGGTCGGGCCGACGATGGCCACCGTCTGACCGGGCTGCACCGACAGCGACAGGTCCTCGATCAGCGGCTTGTCCGGCGCGTAGCGGAACGAGACCTTCTCCAGCGAGACCGCACCGCGCAGCCGCTCCGGGCGCTCGGGGACCTCGGCGTCCGGCTCCTGCTCGGGCGCGTCCAGCAGCTCGTAGACCCGCTCGGCGGAGGCGACGCCGGACTGCACCAGGTTCGCCATCGACGCGACCTGCGTCAGCGGCATCGAGAACTGGCGCGAGTACTGGATGAAGGCCTGCACGTCACCGATCGACAGGGTGCCCGAGGCCACCTTGAGACCGCCGACGACCGCCACCAGCACGTAGTTGATGTTCGACATGAAGAACATCACCGGCTGCATCACACCGCTGACGAACTGCGCCTTGAACGAGGCCTGGAACAGCGCGTCGTTCTGCTCGGCGAAGGTCGCCGCCGACTCCTGCTGCCGGCCGAAGACCTTCACCAGCGTGTGCCCGGAGTACATCTCCTCGATGTGCGCGTTCAGCGCGCCGGTGGTCTTCCACTGCGCCACGAACTGCGGCTGCGACTTCTTGCCGATCTTCGTCGCCAGGACGATCGACACCGGGACGGTCACCAGCGCCACCAGCGCCAGGACCGGCGAGATCCAGAACATCATCGCCAGCACGCCGACGATGGTCAGCAGCGAGTTCAGCAGCTGCCCCATCGTCTGCTGGAGCGTCTGCCCCACGTTGTCGATGTCGTTCGTGGCCCGGCTGAGCACCTCGCCGCGCTTCTGCTGGTCGAAGTACGACAGCGGCAGCCGCGACAGCTTGGCCTGGAGCTCCTCGCGCATCCGCAGCAGGGTGTCGTTCATCACGACGTTCGACAGCCGGGTCGCGACCAGCATCAGCAGGCCGGCCAGGGTGAAGACCACCACCGCCCACAGCGCCACCGTGCCGACCGCGCCGAAGTCGATGCCCTGGCCGGGCGTGAAGTCGGTGCCGGACAGCATGTCCGCCATGCCGTCCTCGCCCCGCGCCCGCAGCCCGTCGAGCGCCTGCTCCTTGGTGATCCCCTCCGGCATCTGCCGGCCGACGATCCCCGCGAAGACCAGGTCGGTCGCCCGGCCCAGGATCTTCGGGCCGATCACCGTCATGGCCACGCTGCCGAACACGGCCACGACCATGCCCCACAGCCGCAGCTTGTCCTGGGCGAGCTGCTTCAGCAGCCGCTTGCCGGAACCCTTGAAGTCCAGGGACTGCTGGCCCGGACCCATCATCATCCGTCCACCGGGCCCGCTCATGCGGCCTCCGCCTCCGTCAGCTGGGAGAGGACGATCTCCCGGTAGGTCTCGTTGCCGGCCATCAGCTCGTGGTGGCTGCCCACGCCCACCACCTGTCCCTCGTCCAGGACGATGATCCGGTCGGCGTCGCGGATGGTCGACACCCGCTGGGCGACGATCACCACGGTCGCGTCCTCGGTCTCCCGGGACAGCGCCGAGCGCAGCGCCGCGTCGGTCGCGTAGTCCAGCGCCGAGAAGGAATCGTCGAAGAGGTAGATCTCCGGGCGCTGCACCAGCGTGCGGGCTATCGCCAGGCGCTGGCGCTGACCGCCGGAGACGTTCGTCCCGCCCTGGGTGACGGGCGCGTCCAGGCCGCCCTCCAGCGCCGAGACGAAGTCCTTGGCCTGGGCGACCTCCAGGGCCCGCCACAGCTCCTCGTCGGTCGCGTCGGGGCGGCCGTAGCGGAGGTTGGAGGCGACGGTTCCGGAGAACAGGTACGGCTTCTGCGGTACCAGGCCGACCGTACGGGCCAGCAGCGCCTGGTCGATCCGGCGCACGTCCTCGCCGTCCACCAGCACCTCGCCGCTGGTGGCATCGAACAGCCGGGGCACCAGCCCCAGCAGCGTGGACTTGCCGCTGCCGGTCGAGCCGATCACCGCGGTGGTCTCGCCGGGGCGGGCCAGCAGGTCCACCCCGCGCAGCACCGGGGACTCCGCGCCCGGGTAGCGGAAGTCCGCCCCGCGCAGCTCCAGCTCGCCGCGGCGGGCCAGGGTGCGCACCGGCTCGGCCGGCGGGACCACGCTGGAGGAGGTGTCCAGGACCTCCTGGATGCGCTCGGCACAGACCTCGGCGCGCGGGACCATCATGAACATGAAGGTGGCCATCATCACGGCCATGACGATCTGCATCAGATAGGCCAGGAACGCCGTCAGCTGGCCGATCTCCATGCCGTTGCTGTCGATCCGCATGGCGCCGAACCAGATCACGGCCACGCTGGACATGTTGATCACGACGATGACCGCCGGGAACATCAGCGCCATCAGCCGGCCCGCCGACAGCGACACCTCCGTCAGGTCGGTGTTGGCCCTCCCGAAGCGCTGCTGCTCGTACTCGTCGCGGACGAAGGCGCGGATCACACGGTTGCCGGTGATCTGCTCGCGCAGCACCCGGTTCACCGTGTCGAGGCGCTCCTGCATCAGGCGGAACAGCGGGCGCGTGCGCCACACGATCGCGCCGACCGAGAGGCCGAGCACCGGCACCACGGCGAGCAGGACACCGGAGAGCTTCACATCGAGCGAGAGCGCCATGAAGATGCCGCCGACGCACATGATCGGCGCCGAGACCATCAGCGTGAAGGTCAGCAGCACCAGCATCTGGACCTGCTGCACGTCGTTGGTCGTCCGGGTGATCAGGGACGGTGCGCCGAACTGCCCGAGCTCCCTGGCGGAGAAGCTCTGCACCCGGTCGAACACCGCGGCCCGCAGGTCCCGGCCCACCGCGGCGGACGTACGGGCGCCGTAGTAGACCGCGCCGACGTTGCACACGAGCTGGACCAGCGAGACGCCGAGCATCAGCCCGCCGAAGCCGAGGATGTAGCCGGTGTCACCGTTGACCACGCCGTGGTCGATGATGTCGGCGTTCAGGGTGGGCAGGTACAGGGAGGCGCTGGTCTGCAGGAGTTGCAGCAGGACCAGCAGCAGGATGGGTTTGCGGTACGGACGCAAGGACGTCCGCAAAAGTCGTATGAGCACGCGTAGGCTCCGGGTCGCAAGATCGGGGGTTCGGTCCATCTTCGGACAACCCGACCTGCGATCCCCACCGTTTTTCGCAAAGGCAGGTCAAAAGGCGGACGTCGGTCCCGCCCGGGACCTACGCCCGCCCTGTGCGCCGCTGCCGCCGCGCCCGCCGTGGGCTCAGTACCCGGCCGGGTACGCCGCCGGGGCCGGGGCCGGGCCCGCGAAGGCGCCGGGGTGGATCTGCTCGCGGGTGGTCACGTACTGCTGGCGCACCGCCTGCCACGCCGGCAGGTCCTCGCCCGGCTCGAACACCTGCGCCGCGGGCGCCGGCCACACCGGCGGGGTGTGCGGGGCGAGCGTGCCCCGGGCCACGCCGAGTGCCCACGCCGCCTGCCGGGCCGCGCCCAGCGCCGCGTAGTCCGCGGGCGCGGGGACGACGATCTGCGTGCCGAAGAGCCCGGGCGCGGCCGCGGTCACGGCCGGCAGCTCGGCGGCGGCGCCGAGCAGGAAGACCCGGCGGATCTCGACACCCCGGGTGCGCAGCACGTCGAGGGCGTCGGCCAGCCCGCACAGCATGCCCTCGAACGCCGCCCGCGCCAGGTGCTCGGGCTTCATCGAGTCCCGCCGCAGCCCGGACAGGGTGCCGGCGGTGTGCGGCAGGTTCGGGGTCCGCTCACCCTCCAGGTACGGCAGCAGGACCAGGCCGTGGGCGCCGGGGGTGGACTTCAGCGCCAGGTCGCTGAGCCCCTCCAGGTCCGTGCCGAGCAGATCGGCGGTGCCGCGCAGGGCCCGTACGGCGTTGGAGACGTTCACCACCGGCAGGTGCATGCCGGTGGCGTCGGCCATCGAGGTGATCAGGCCGCCCGGCTCGGACAGCGCCTCGTGGTGCACCGCCATCACCGAACCGGACGCGCCCAGGGACACCACCGCGTCGCCCGGGCCGAGCCCGAGCCCGAGCGCGGCGGCCATGGTCTCGCCGGTGCCGGCGGAGATCAGCAGCCCCTCGGGGGTGGTGCCGGCGGCGTCGGCCGGGCCGAGCACCTCGGGGAGCACCGCGCGGTGGCCGAGGGCCAGCTCGACCAGGTCGATGCGGTACGAGCCGGTCGCCGGCGACCACCAGCCGGTGCCGGAGGCCCCGCCGCGGTCGGTGGTGCGCCGCACCGGCCGGCCCAGCAACTGCCAGACCAGCCAGTCGTGCGGGGACATGATCATGGCGATCCGGCGGGCCGCCTCGGGCTCGGTCCGGGCCAGCCAGGCCAGCTTGGCGATCGGCTGGGCGGACTGCGGCACGCTGCCGACCGCCTCGCTCCAGGCCTGCCGCCCGCCGAGCTTGTCGGCCAGGTCGGCGGCCGCGACCTGGCCGCGCTTGTCGTTGCCGACGAGGGCCGGGCAGACCAGCCCGCCCTGGGCGTCCAGGGCCAGCAGACCGTGCTGCTGCGCGGAGACGCCGATGGCCTGGACGCCCTCCAGGATCCCGCCCCCGGCCGCCTCGCCGAGGGAGAGCAGCCAGGCCTGTGGATCGGTCTCGTAGGGGTTCACCTCACCCGCGGGCTGCGGATGGGGCGCGTAGCCCTGGCGCAGCACGGCACCGGTGTCGGCGTCGCAGACGACGATGCGAGTGAAGGTGGAAGAGCTGTCCAGCCCGGCGACTATCCCCATGGGCTGAATTCTGCCGCACGCGGCGGGAATCTAGGTGTTGCTGGTGCCCCAGTCGTCGTCGGAACCCTGGCCGCGCTCGCGCCGCGACCGCAGCCGGTGCCCGAACCCGTTCGGCGCCGCGTGCTCGACCCGGTCGGTGACGGCCACGAAGGCCTTGCCCGCGACGTCCCGCCCGGTGTGTCCGGCCGTCTCCACGGCGTTGCGCACCGCCGGGTTCTGCGCGACGGCCCGGGCGGACTTCTTGAGCTGCTCGTACCGCTCGCGCCCGGCGGCCGTCCCGAGGACGTACCCGAGGGCCAGTCCGACGAAGAACGTGACCTTGTACCGCATGCCTGCCACCCTTCGCTGTGTCGGTGCCCGGCCTGGCGTCGATACCGATTGGCGGAGCACCCCCCTGCTTGCGCTAATCTATGTCTCGCAACGGGCACCCGCCCCCCGGCAAGGCCGGAGGTGGGGCTGTTCGGTGCAACGCAGCAATCCCCTGTAGCTCAATTGGCAGAGCAGCCGGCTGTTAACCGGCAGGTTACTGGTTCGAGTCCAGTCGGGGGAGCGCGATCCCCTGTAGCTCAATTGGCAGAGCATTCGGCTGTTAACCGGAGGGTTGCTGGTTCGAGTCCAGCCGGGGGAGCCACCGGAAGAGGACCCCGAGCGGGTCCTCTTCTTTTTTGCCTCCTCAGGGAACCGGGCAGCCCCCAGGACGGTCTCACTGGGCAGGCGCAGCCGATCGCACGAGGCATCCGGAGCAGGAGATCGTATGAGCGGCTATGCTGCGGCAGACGGCGCGCACAAATGTGCGCGACGCGCCGTTAGGGGCGGTAGCTCAGCCGGTTAGAGCAGCGGACTCATAATCCGTCGGCCGTGGGTTCGAGTCCCACCCGCCCCACCGTGAAGGGCCGGTCCGCAGAAACGTTGCGGCAGGGCCTGGGGGTGCCCCGTCCGGTGGTTCCGGGCGGGGCACTCGTGTTTTCCGTACGGCATCCACGTGTGCTCCGTACGCGTCCCGCGGGGTGTGAGGCCCGTCACGGCCGGGGGTCGCCCGGGAGGTGGTCAGGCCGGTGGTCAGGCCCGGCGGCCCGTCACAGGGCCTCCGTCTCGTCCGCCAGGTGGCGTACGACGTCGGCCAGGTCCTGGCGGCGGGCGTAGGCCGCGCGTTGGCGGTGGGCGCCCGAGCCCTCGCGGAGCAGGGTCGACAGGGCCTGTGCCGCGTGGTCCAGGTCACCGGCCGCCGCCAGCTCCGGGGCCACCAGGTCGAGCAGCGCCTCGGCGAGGTCGGCCGCGGGGAGTTCCGCGCCCGTGAACGGGTCCAGGCCGAAGCCCTCCAGGCCGTCGTGGGCGGCCCGCCAGCGCGCCAGGCGCAGGACGTCCTCCCGTACGGCCGGGTCCGGGCGGTGCTCGGCCAGCTCGCGCAGGGCGGTGGCGACCAGGGCGCGGACCAGTTCGGCCTGGAGCACGGCGGTGTCGATGTCCGCCGACATGTCCGGGGCCCGGAACTCCAGCGTGGGCCAGCGCCCGGACGGGCGGAGGTCCCAGTAGACCATCTTGGTGTCCAGGGCGGCCCCCGAGCCCAGCAGGATCTGCACCGACCGGCGGTAGTGGGCGGTCGATCCGAAGTGCGGGGGCAAGCCCGCGGAGGGCCAGGTGGACCAGGCCATGGCACGCCAGCTGGCATGGCCGGTGTCGCGGCCGTTCCAGAACGGCGAGTTGGCGGCCAGCGCGATCAGCGTGGGCAGCCAGGGCCGGACCCGGTTGGACACGGCCACCGCGGTGTCCACGTCGAGGGTGCCGACGTGGACGTGCCGGCCGCAGCTGACCAGGGTGTCGGTGAGCGCGCCGAAGCGGCGGTGCTGCTCGCGCTGGCGGGGTTCGTCGTCGGTCAGGTGCAGCGGCTGGTCCACGGTCAGTACGGGCGAGGGGCTCGCCAGCAGCCGGCAGCCGTGGGCGCGGGCCGCCTGGGCGAGGGCGCGCCGCAGGGCGGCGATCTCCGCGCGCAGGCCGGTGGCGGACTCGGCGACCGGAGTGGCCATCTCCACCTGGTAGCGGGTGCCCTCGGGATGCAGCTGGTGCGGCTGGCCCCCGGCGGTGGCCAGGACGTGGGGGGCGGCCGGGACCACCCGGAACGTGCGGGCGTCGACGAGGAGGAACTCCTCCTCGACGCCGAGGGTGAGGGGGACCGTCCCGGTCCGACCCAGGGTGCCGAGCGTGCGGAGATTGTTGCTCGCGGTGCCTTTGCCAGGTTCGATCACTACGCCTCCCTGGACATACGAGTCGGTTTCATCATGAGCGGAACGGGAGGGGGGAGCGCACGGCGATTCAGTCAAATGTCCGGTGAAAGTGGCGTGTTCGCGGTCGGCCGACCCGATCTCGGGGCCATCGGTCCAGGTGGGACGGCTGGTGCGACCTCATGAAGATGTAGACAGATGTTCGAGCTCGTGATCCATGGCCGGTTATCATCCGCTGTGACCGCCACGACCTCGCCGACTCCGTCCGACGACGCCCCCGACGAACGCCCGCGGCGGCGCGTACTCGCCGACCTCACCCCGTTGCGGACGTCCCCCGACTACCGCCGGCTGTGGTGCGGCAACACGATCTCGTGGATCGGCCAGGCGATGACCGCCCTGGCGATCTCGCTCCAGGTCTACGACATCACCGGATCCAGCTTCTCCGTCGGTCTCGTCGGCCTCTTCTCCCTCGTCCCGCTGGTCGCCTTCGGCCTCTACGGCGGGGCCATCGCCGACACCGTCGACCGCCGCAAGCTCGGCCTGTACAGCTCCGCCGGGGCCGCCGCACTCTCGGTCGCGCTCGCCGCAGCCGCGCTGCTGGACTACCACCGGGTGTGGTTCCTGTACGCCGTCGTCGCCCTCCAGTCCGTCTGCGGGGCGCTGAACTCGCCCGCCCGGTCCGCGATGATCCCCCGACTGCTGCCGCCCGAGCAGCTGCCCGCCGCCAACGCGCTGACGTCGCTGACCATGACCTCGGGAGCCACCCTGGGCCCGATGGCCGGCGGGCTGATCGCCGGCTGGTGGGGCTACCAGGCGGCGTACCTGATCGACGCGGTCGCCTTCAGCGCCGCCCTGTACGCGATGTGGCGCCTGCCCTCGATGCGCCCGGAGCGGGAGGAGGGCAAGCGGGGGCGGGCCTCGGTGCTGGACGGCCTGCGCTTCCTGGGCAGCCGGCCCAACGTCCGGATGACCTTCTTCTCCGACCTGTGCGCCATGGTGCTGGCCCAGCCCAAGGCGCTGTTCCCGGCCGTCGCCGGGCTCTGGTTCGGCGGCGACGCCCGGACCGTGGGCCTGCTGGTGGCGGCCCCCGCGGTGGGCGCGCTGCTGGGCGGACTGTTCTCCGGCTGGCAGGGGCGGATCCGGCGGCACGGGCTGGCGATCCTGCTGGCGGTGGCCGCGTGGGGGCTGGCCATCGCGGTGTTCGGCCTGACGCGCAACCTCTGGCTCGGGCTGTTCTTCCTGGCCCTCGCCGGGTGGGCCGACACCATCTCCATGGTGTTCCGCACGACCATGCTCCAGGCGGCCACCCCCGACGAGATGCGGGGCCGGCTCCAGGGCGTGTTCATCGTCGTGGTGGCGGGCGGCCCCCGGCTCGGTGACTTCCTCGCCGGCACCGCCGCCGACCTCACCTCCCCGACCGCGGCCGTCACCGGCGGCGGCCTGGCCTGCGTCGCCGCCCTGGCCCTGCTGACCGCCCGCTGGCCCGGCTTCGCCCGCTACGACGCCCGCAAGCCGGAGGCGTGAGCCGGGCTGCGGGGGCGTAGGCAGGGCCGGGACGCCCGCGAGCCCCGGCCCGTCGGCAGACGTCGGCGGACGGCCGCAGACACCCGCAGACACCCGCAGACGTTCCGCCGGCATCGCCAGGTGTCCGCCGGTCACGGCGTCGACCCCGACAACCGGACGGTATCCCAACGGAAGTTGACGCTTGTGTGAGCGTCATGTCACGCGGCTTCCAGGATCTTTCGAACCGTCATACGACTGTTCGGACGTTTGTCGGCCGGACGCGTCCACCGTCCGCCTGTTCCTGGAGGAAGCCCGCCCATGCGCCTGCGTACGCTCGCAGCCACCACCACGGTCACCGCCGCGCTCTGCGGTGCCCTCGCCCAGCCCGCCGGTGCGGCGGCGCCCGCCCGGGACGCCCACGCCTGCTCCCCGGCCCTGTCGGTGGCCGGCTACTCGGACTCGCTCGACAAGACGACCGTCGGCGGCCGCCTGGTCGGGGGCCTGTCCGCGCTGTCCGTCGACCGGCACGGCACGGTGGTCGCAGTCTCCGACCGCTCTGCGCTGTTCACCCTCCAGGTGGGCCGCGGCGCCGTCCCCACGGCCCGCGCCACCGGCGTCCTGCCGCTGACCGACGGGGCCGGGGCGCCGCTCGACTCCGAGGGCGTGGTCGTCGACCGTGACGGCACGTACCTGGTCACGGACGAGAACACCCCGGCGATCCGCCGGCACGACCGCACCGGCCGGGTGCTGGACACCCTGCCGGTGCCGCCCGCGTTCCGGATCGCCCCCGTGGGGCGGGCCGTGAAGAACCAGACCTTCGAGTCGCTGACCCTGCTGCCCGGCGGTCGCACGCTCGTCGCGGGCCTCGAAGGCCCGCTGGCCGGCGACGGCACGGACGCCGAGGGCCGCACCCTCCAGCGCATCCAGACCTGGGAACGCGGCCGGGACGGCACGTTCCGGCTCGGCCGCCAGTACGCCTACCCGGTCGACGCCGGCCACGGCCTGGTCGAACTCGCCCCCACCCGCGACGGCCGGCTGATCGTCCTGGAGCGCGGCTTCGACGCGACATTCCGCATCACGGTCCGTCTGTACGTGGCCGACCCCCTGGGCGCCACCGACACCACCCGGGTGGACACCCTGATCCCGGACCCGGCCCTCCGCCCCGCCCGCAAGACCCTCCTGGGCGACCTCGACTCCTGCCCGAACCTGGGCGCCCCGTCGAAACTCCCGCAGAACCACCCGCTGGTCGACAACGTCGAAGGCATGGTCGTCACGGACCACGAGGGCACGCGCCGCCTGCGCCTGCTCCTGGTCAGCGACGACAACGAACTCCCCCAGCAGACGACCCGCCTGTACCACGTCGACGTCCACCTGCCGGAGCGGGTACGGGTCCGCTAGCGCCGACGCCGGAGCGGCCGGGTCACGGTGACGGAGGGGCCGGAGTCACCACGCCGCGGGCTACGCCCAGGGTGACCAGGTCGGTGGGGCGGAGGCGGAGTTGGTCGGCGGTGGTCGGGGCCTGGGTGGGCGGGCGCTTGAGGAT
>NZ_RPRY01000245.1 GCF_003949795.1 Streptomyces sp. WAC06614 | reverse complement strand
CCTCCTCGGGCGGGTACCAGCGGCCGGCGCCAGGCCGCCACCCCGGACATCCCGCGCGCCGGCCGCTGGTACCCGCCCGAGGAGGTGGCCCGCTGCACCTTCGGCGTGGTCCTGGACACCTCCGGCTCCATGGGGCCCGCCCTGCTCGGCAAGGCGCTGGGCGCCATCGCCTCGTACGCCCGGGCCCGCGACGTACCCGCCGCCCGGGTCGTCCACTGCGACGCGGCACCCCATGACGCCGGATACCTCCCGCCGGAGGAGATCGCCGGCCGGGTGCGGGTCCGCGGCCGCGGCGGAACCGTCCTCCAGCCCGGTGTCGACCTCCTGCTGCGTGCGGAGGACTTCCCTCCGCACGCTCCGGTCCTGGTCATCACCGACGGCTGGTGCGACACCTTGCGCATCCGCCGCGAACACGCCTTCCTGATCCCCCAGGGCGCCACCCTGCCCTTCACCCCCCGGGGCCCGGTCTTCCGCGTCGAGTAGGGCGGCAGAGAGGCAGGGCGGGTCAGGCGGCCGTCGTCAGGGCCGGCTCCTCCTCCCAGTCCAGGGAGCACGGGCAGGCGCGGTACTCCAGGCCCAGCTCGCGGTCCACGAGCTGGTTGCTGCGGGTCGCCGCGGCGGAGACCTCCTGCCAGGAGCCGTACTTGGCGTGCAGCTGGTCGGCGGTCGGGCCGAGCGGATTGCCGTACTTCTTCATGTTCCGCTCCTCCAGCCGCCGTACCTCCTCGGGCGACATGCCGGCCCGCGTCACGTCCTTGGCGTCGTTGCGCATCTGCACCAGCGTCCGCGCGATCTCCTCCTCCGAACGCCCGTCCTGGCGCATCCGGCACGCGGTCCGGTCCATCTCGCCGAGCAGCGCGTGGTACTGCATCCGGATCCGGCGGGACTCCTCGCGCTGCTCCGGCGTCTCCGCGCGGATCGCACAGACCACTGCCTCCGGGCTGGTGCACGGCCCTTCGCTCGGCGGGTCCTCGGAGAGCGGGGCCACCACGACCGAGCCGCCACAGGTGTCGGCGACGGCCACGGCACAGGCGGCGCCCGGCTGGAGGGCATGGGCGGCGGCCCCGGGCAGGACCAGGGCGAGCTGGGCGGCGAGGACGACGGGCAGGGCGCGCCGGGTGAACCCGCGCAGACGGGAAGCGAAGGAGGTCATGCCGGGCATCGTCGCGGCCCGCGACCGCGGCGCACCCGCACCACACCCGCACGTCGCGCCTCGGCACGGCAAGTTCCCTCCCAGGGGCGACGCCCGGCCCCTCACCGCGTCAGCCGGCGTACGGCGGGTGTGGTGCGGGTGCGCCGTCCTCGACCGCCACGTGCCGCGCCGCGGCCGCCGCGGCCCGTGCGTACGGCGGCTGCCGCACCACGGTCCCCAGCGCATCGGCCGGCCGCTGCGCCGTCGGCTCGCGGAACGGCACCGGCGCCGGGGCCGCGCCGATCGCGGCCAGGCGCGCCGCCCGGGACGGCTGGTCCGCGGCCACCGGAACGGTCACCGACGGGACCGGCGCGCAGCGCCGCCGCCGCGGTGCCCGCCCCGGCGTGGTGGACGACGGCGGCCGGCCGCGGGAACAGCAGGGCGTGCGGCACGTCGCCGACGGTCAGGACGTCGTCCCCGGCCGGCGCGGCGAGCCCGGCACCGCCCGCCTGCAGGACGCCCCGCAGCCCGGGCCGCCGCAGCGCGCGCACGGCGATCCCGCCGACCCGCTCCCCGTCCCCCGCGGCCATGCTGCCGAAGCCCAGGAGGACCGGCTTCGGCCCCGCCGCCAGGAACTCCTCCCGCTCGGCAGGCAGCCGCCGGGCCGGATCGACGTACGGCCACCAGGAGCCGGTCACCTCCAGCCCGGCCGGCCCGTCGGACGGGCGGGGCACCGGGGACGTGCTGAACCCGCGCAGGACGGGCCGGCCGGCCCGTCCTGCCGCCGGCGCATCCGTACGGCGCTCAGCGGAGGCAGGTCCAGCCGGGCGCGCAGGTGCGCCACGGCCGGCCCGAAGACCCGGTCGGCCATGCGCAGGGCGAACCGCCCGGCGGCGCGGTTGCCGAACCGGCCCAGCGACCGGGTGCCCAGCACCGTCGGGGCGAACGCGCCGGTCGGCGCGGTGGGCTGGAGGTACGCGTCGAGCCCCGGTGTCCCGGTGGCCTCCGTGACGTGCCGACCGAGGGGAGCGGCGGTGGCCGACAAGCAGGAGCGGTCTGCGCCGAGTTGTCGCAGCCGGGGCCGCAGGTGCCCAGCTCGTGGGCCTGCGGGTCGGTGAGGATCTCGGCGATCTGCGCCGGCGGGATGCCCAGTTCGCGGGAGAGGAGGATCTGCTGGAGCCGTGCGAGATCGGCGTCGTCGTAGCGGCGGTGGCCCGCCCGGCTGCGGTCGGTCACCGGGCGGGAGCAGACCCGTGCGGGAGGGGCGACTGCGCCGGTCGGCGGTCGCCCGGACGGCGGGTGCGCGCACGCCGCGGGAGCGGGTGCGGACGGGGGCACGGACGGTGCGGTGACGGATACCGGGACCGTCTCGGAGCGTGATCGACGGGCCCACGGAGCGCCCCCGGGAGCCCTCGCGGGAGTCGTTCCCGGGGCCCCCGTCGCGGGTGTCGTGGTGCGCCGCGCGGGGATCGATCTTCCCGGGTACCCCCCACCGGCCGCCGGACGGTGTTACAAAGGCTCAATGGGGCTGACCGCAAAGCGGCCGCGCAGCGTAGCCGGGCAGGTGCTCGTGCTGCAGGTGGCGATCGTGATCCTGCTCGCCGCCGCGGCCGTCCTCGCCCTGCTCCTGCAGTCCCGCAGCGAGCTCGACCGGGAGGCCCGCAACCGCTCGGTCGCGGTCGCGCAGACCTTCGCCCACTCCCTCGGGCTCCAGGAGACGCTCAAGGGCGCCGATCCCTCCAAGACCCTCCAGCCACTCACGGAGCAGACCCGCCGCAGCGCCGGCGTGGACTTCATCGTGGTCATGGACACCAAGGGGATCCGCTACACCCACCCGCAGCCCGACCGCATCGGCAAACGCTTCGTCGGCACCATCGAGCCCTCCCTCGCCGGCCAGGTGTACACCGAGAGCGTCAAGGGCCCCCTCGGCAACGAGATCCAGGCCGTGGTCCCCGTCAAGGACGCGAACGGCAAGGTGGTGGGCCTGGTCTCGGCCGGTCTCACCGTGGAGAACGTCAGCGGGGTCTTCGACCGCCAGCTCCCCGTCATCCTCGCCTCCAGCGCCGCCGCCCTGGCCCTGGCCACCGCGGGCACCGCCCTGATCACCCGGCGGCTGCGGCGCCAGACCCACGGCCTCGGGCCCACCGAGATGACCCGGATGTACGAACACCACGACGCGGTTCTGCATTCGGTCCGCGAAGGCGTGCTGATCACCAGCGGTGACGGCCGGTTGCTCCTCGCCAACGACGAGGCCAAACGCCTGCTGGACCTGCCCGCGGACGCGGAGGGCCGGCACATCGACGAGCTGCCCGGCCTCGACCCGCGCGTGGCGGCGCTGCTGCTGTCCGGCCGCGAGGCCACCGACGAGGTCCACGTCACGGGCGACCGGCTGCTCGTGGTCAACCAGCAGCCGACCGACCCCTACGGAAAGCCCGGCACGGCCGTCACCATCCGCGACTCCACCGAGATGCGGCTGCTCACCGCCCGCGCCGACGTCGCCCGGCGCCGCCTCAAGCTGCTCTACGACGCCGGCATGGGCATCGGCACCAGCCTGGACGTGGTCCGCACCTCCCAGGAGCTCGCGGACGTCGCCGTGCCCCGCTTCGCCGACTACGTCACCGTCGACCTCGCCGACGCCGTCCTGCGCGGCGACGAGCCCACCGGCTCCGCCGAGGAGATGCGCCGGACGGGCGTCAGCGGCATCCGCAAGGACCACCCGCTCTACCCCCGCGGCGAACTGATCGACTTCCTGCCCTCCACCCCCCAGGCCCGCGGCATCGGCACCGGCCAGGCCGAGGTCGTCCCCGACCTCGCGAACGCCCCCGGCTGGCACGCCCAGGACCCGGAGCGGGCCCGGGCCATCGTCGACTACGGCATCCACTCCCTGATCACGGCGCCGCTGCGGGCCCGCGGGGTCACCCTCGGCGTGGTCAACTTCTGGCGCTCCAGCAAGCCCGAGCCCTTCGACGACGAGGACGACCTCTCGCTCGCCGAGGAGCTCGCGGCCCGCGCCGCGGTCAGCATCGACAACGCCCGCCGGTTCACCCGCGAGCACGCCCTCGCCGTCACCCTCCAGCGCAGCCTGCTGCCCCGCGCCCTGCCCGAGCAGAGCGCCGTGGAGGTGGCGCACTTCTACCTGCCCGCCCAGTCGGGCGTGGGCGGGGACTGGTTCGACGTCATCCCGCTGCCGGGCAGCCGGGTCGCCCTCGTCGTCGGCGACGTGGTCGGCCACGGGCTGCACGCCGCCGCCACCATGGGCCGGCTGCGCACCGCCGTGCACAACTTCTCGGCGCTGGACCTGCCGCCCGACGAGCTCCTCGCCCGCCTCGACGACCTCGTCCAGAGCATCGACCACTCGGGTGAGGAGGCCGCCGACGACCCGGGCGCGGGGGAGGCCGGGACCACCACGGGCATGCTCGGCGCCACCTGCATCTACGCCGTCTACGACCCGGTCGCCCGGCGCTGCACCGCGGCCCGGGCCGGCCACCTGCCGCCGCTGGTCGTCCGCCCCGACGGCACCGTGGACATCATGGACCTGCCCGCCGGGCCCCCGCTGGGACTGGGCGGCATGCCGTTCGAGACCGCGGAACTCGACCTGGAGGAGGGCAGCCAGCTCGTCCTGTACACGGACGGGATGGTGGAGGACCGGGCCCGGGACATCGACGAGGGCATCGAGCTGCTGCGCTCCGCCCTCAGCCGGCCGGACCGCTCGCCCGAGGAGAGCTGCCGGGCCATCCTCGACGCCCTGCTGCCGCCGCGCCCGCGCGACGACGTCGCCCTGCTGGTCGCCCGTACGCAGGCCCTGGGAGAGGACCGGGTCGCCGAGTGGGACGTGCCCTTCGAGCCGAACGCCGTGGGCCAGGTCCGGGCAGCGGTGGGCAAGAAGCTCGACGAGTGGGGCCTGGAGGCCCTGTCCTTCACCACCGAACTCGTCCTGAGCGAGCTGATCACCAACGCCATCCGGCACGGCACGGCCCCGGTGAAGGTCCGGGTCATCCGCTCGCTCACCCTCACCTGCGAGGTCTCCGACGGCAGCAACACCTCGCCCCACCTGCGCTACGCCGCCACGACCGACGAGGGCGGCCGCGGCCTGTTCCTGGTGGCCCAGCTCAGCCAGCGCTGGGGCGTCCGCTACATCCCCGAGGGCAAGGTCATCTGGGCCGAACAGACCCTGCCGGGCGTCTCCGGCGCCGCCGAGGACGCCCTCCCGGACTTCTTCGACATCGACGCCTTCTAGCGGTTCCTCCCGCCCCCGGGCGCTCCTCCCGACCGGCCGGACGCCTAGGACGTGCGGCGGGTCAGGGTCCGGGGGGCGCCCGCCGACTGGGCTCCTTCCGATTCCAGGGTCAGGGTGTCGGACCCCTGGAGGGTGACCACGTAGAGGTTGTTCTGCGGGCAGGTGAAGGTGGCCGAGGCGTCGGTGGGGTGACCGGTGACGGCGGACAGGACGGCGGTGTTCTGGTTGATCTGCTTCAGGGCCAGTGCCTCCGTGCAGCCGAGGTTGCGCCCGGTGGAGGTCTCCGTCACCTCGCTGACCTGACGCCCCACGAGCTCGCCGACCGCCCCCGTGCGGAAGGTCACCGTGACCGAGAACTCCCCGGTCCGCGCACGGGTCAGGCCGTCGGCGTCCGGGGTTCCCGGCCCGGTGCCGGACCAGGTGCCCGCCCAGGACTGCGGCAGCCCCGGCGACCCCGACGGGGTCGGGGACGGCGTCGTGGAGCCCGCGGGGGGCGTGGCGCCCCCGCCCTTGCCGTGGACCGGGCCCCCACCGTCGGGCAGGAGCGCCGACGCGGTCACGGCCGCCGCCAGCACCGCGGCCCCGGCCGCCACGCCGATCAGGGTCCGTCGTCGGGAGGCGCCGGCCGGGGGAGCGGAGGGAGTGGTGGCGCCCGGCGCGAAGGGGGCGACGGGAGCGTCGGGAGCGGCAGGAGTGGCGGGCGGGGACGCCGGGACGGGCGGGACCGGGGCCGCGACCGGGCCGGCGGCCGGAGCCATGCCCGGGGACGAGGGCGTCGCCGTGGGCGTCGGCGGCGGTGCGGACGCCGAGGAGGGTGCGGGTGGGGCGAGCAGGGCGTGGAGCTCCGCCTCGCGGCGGTCGGCCTCCGCCACCAGGGCCCGGGGGACCACCGCGGCCCAGTCCCCGGCCGCACCCAGCCGCGCCCGGAGCTCCTCCGCCGTCGGCCGCTCGGCCGGATCCTTGGCCAGGCACTGGCGCACCAGCGGCAGCAGCGCGGCCGGCACCCCGTCCAGCAGGGGCTCGTCGTGGACGATCCGGTACAGCAGGGCCGGCAGCCCCAGCTCTTCACCGGGGCCGAGGAAGGGGCTGTGGCCGGTCGCCGCGTGGACCAGCACCGCGGCGAGCGAGAACACGTCCGCCGGCGCCGCCGCGACGGCCCCGGTCGCCTGCTCCGGCGCGAGGTAGCCGGGCGTGCCGACGACCGTGCCCGTCCGCGTCCGGCGCGGGTCGAGGACGGCCCGGGCGATGCCGAAGTCGATGAGGAACGGCCGCTCCCGGCCGAGCAGCACATTGGCCGGCTTGAGGTCGCGGTGGACCACGCCGGCGGCCCGTACGGAGCCCAGCGCGGCCGACAGCTCCCCGGCGAGGCCGGTGAGCGCCGGCTCCTCCAGGGTTCCGTACCGGCCGACCCAGTCGGCCAGCGAGGGCGCGGGCACGTACTCGGTGGCCAGCCACTGCGGTGTCGCGCCGGGCGGGCTGAAGTCCACGACGGACACGGTCCACGGGGAGCGCACACGGTCGCTGGTGCGGATCTCCCGGGCGAACCGGTCGGCGAAGCCCGGCTCCCGGCTCAGGTCCCGGTGCACGGTCTTCAGTGCCAGGGGGCGCCCGGACGCCGTGCGGGCGAGGAAGACCTCGCCCATGCCGCCCGCACCGAGCCGCGCGAGCAGTCGGTACCCGCCGATCTCCAGCGGGTCACCGCTGTGCAGAGCCTCCACCAACTCCCGCCGCCCCCCACACCCTTGCGGCTCCGTACGGCACGAGCCACCCCGGGGATCACCCTAGAGGACGCCTCGGACAACGGCGGTCGGGCCGGCCCCGGTCGCAGGACCGGGGCCGGCCCGGGCACGCCGCGCGGGGTCAGGCGCAGGAGGTGAAGGTGGGGCTGGTGTTGGCGATGTAGACGGTGGCGCCGCCGGCCGGGTCGTCCTTGACCGGGACGACCACGGTGTCCTCGGCCTTCCAGGGCAGCCCGCGCGCGTCGAACGTCCACGTGCCGGTGACCTTGCGGGCCAGCACGGACAGCGTCACCCAGCCGTACTGCTTCTCGGGGACGGACACCTGGATGCCGTCACCGACGCTGGTCGAGCCGTGCCAGGTGTTGGTGAACGTCAGCGTCGAGGAGACCCGGGTCTGCAGCGCGGGGGCCGCCCCGGCGGCGAGGTCCGCGGAGAGGGAGGAGGTGAGGCTGCTCTGCCAGCCGGTGGTCCGGGTCACCGAGAAGGTCTGGGTGACCGTGGAGGAGGAGTTGTTGTACCAGACCGCCGAGGCGCACACCTTGGGCAGCGGGGCGGCCGGGGCCTCGCTCTTGACGGCCCAACTGCAGGTGGAGGTGTCCTTCTGGCAGGCCTTCGCGCCGTGGTCCACCGCGAGCTCGTAGGCGGCCGTGGCGGTCGTGGTCCAGCGCTGGTTGGCGCCGGCGTGGCAGTTCGACTTCCCCGTCCACGCGTCGTCGTACTGGGCGTCGGCGATCAGGTCCAGGCACGAGTTGTCGCTCGCGTTGCGGATCAGGAAGACGGTCCGGGAGCCGGACACCGGCTGGAAGTACCACTTCTGGCTGTCCTGGCCGCGGCAGGTCTGCTGGCGCAGGGCCGGCCAGCTCACGTCGATGCACTTGCCGGTGGTGTCGTTGACGATGGCGAAGGTCAGGTCCGCCGGGTTGACGCTCAGGCTCCACGACTGGCTGTGGCCGGGGGCGGAGTTGGTGACGATGTACGCCCCGTCGCCGCGCGAGCCGTTCTGCACGTCGAGCTGACGGCCGTTGCTCGCGGAGGTGATGGTCACGTTGTCGGCGGCCGCCCGCGAAGACGGGCCGGCGGACGGGCCGGCGGGTGCGGCGGCCGCGGCGGGCGTGGCCGGTGCCGGGGCGGCGGTCGCCGCGGGGGCGGCCATGAGGCCCAGGGCGACGCCGCCGGCCAGCAGGGTGCCGAGGGCGCGCAGCCGGCGGGCGCGCCGGCGTAACGGGGGTCGGGTGCGGTCGGTGTGCACGGTGGGTTTCCTCTCGTCGTCAGGTCAGGAGGCGGCGGCGAACGCCGCTTCCAGGCGCGGCACGTAGTCCACGAGGTCCTGCGCCCAGCAGCCGTACTCGTGGCGGCCGGTGCACGAAGGGCCCCAGCCGGCGCCGTCGCCGTAGTTCACGTAGTGGGAGGGGTGGCCGAGCGCGTCCAGACGTTCCTTGGCGTGCCGGGTCGAGGACTCGACCCAGAACTCCATGTCGGACGGGTTGCCGTTGCCGTTCCCGGCGTACAGGGCGATGCCCGTGCCGGCCAGCTTGTCCATGTGGGCCACGGGATCGGCCGCGTTCCAGCGCCAGTCGGCGTCGAAGAACGGGTACGGCGTGCCGAACACGGCGTCACTGGACACCGTCGGCCCGAATCCGCGCCCGCACTCGGGGTCGGAGGTGTCGCAGAGGGCAGCACCGGCGTTGGTGAGCGTGGCGACGACCGCGGCACGGGTGACGGCGTGGTCCCGCGACAGCTCGTTGGCCCCGGAGAGCGAGACGACCTGGCTGAACAGGCCCGGGTGGCGCTGGGCGTAGTGCAGGGCCCCGAAGCCGCCCATGGAGAGCCCGCCGACGGCCCGGCCGGGCCGGTCCGCGCGGGTGCGCAGGTTGGCGTCGATGAACGGGAGCACCTGGCCGATGTGGAAGTTCTCCCAGTTCTGCGCGCCGGCGGCGGTGTTCTGGTCGAGCCAGTTGGTGTACCAGCCGCGGCGGCCGCCGTCCGGGATGACGGTGATCATCGACTGGGTCCGCTGGAGGGCGGGGAAGGCCAGGGCGGGGTTGCCGGGGTCGTTGGACGCGCCGTGCAGGAAGTAGAAGACCGGATAGCGGCGGTCGGGGCTGCTCGCATAGTCGGCGGGCAGCAGGATCCGGATCCGGTGCTCGCCCGCGACCTCGGGGGTGCGGACGGTGATCACGAAGTTGGTGGCGGTGCCGGTCACCGGGGCCACCTGGGTGAGTCCGAACCCGTCGGTCAGCCGCGGCGGCCCGGGCGGCTCGGCCCCGGGTGCCGGGTCGGCCCGGGCGAGCGGCGCGGCGAGCAGGAGCACGGCGGTCGGCGCGCTCGCCGCCGCCGTGCTCCTGCTCGCCGCGCCCGGTGCGGAGCCGCCGTGCCTAGTGCGGGTGCCAGGTGTACTTTCCGCCACCCACCCAGCGGACCGCGTCCGGATCGTCGAGGTCGTGGATGGTGATCCCCAGAGCCGCCGCGGCCAGGATCACGTCCGTCATGGCGCGGGCGGCCCCGACCACCTCCCCGTCGATCTCGACGATCCGGAACGGCGGATCGCCGGGCTGCACCGCCAGGACGGTGACCCGCGGGCTGGCGATGTGCGGGCTCGAGCTCTCGGTCATACGGCATCGCTTCCACGCCACCGCCGCCGGTAATCAGGCGCCTCACCCGTGTGGGCTGCCGCCCGTGTGGGTTACGGTCGTCGCATGGCCTTCGTTCCCTCCGTGGCCGGCCGCATCCATCTGGCGATCACGTTCGTGCTGGTGACGTGCGGGGTGCTGGTCGGCGCCTGCCTCGGCTTCCTCGCCGGCGGCCGGACCCCCGCCCTGGTCGCCGCCACGGCGGCCGGAGTGGGCGCGGGGGCCGGTGCCCTGCTCGCCCGCCGCCAGGTCCTCGCGCACCTGCGGCCCGCGGGCGGGACCGCGGGCCGGCCCGGCGGGTACACCGAGGGGGTCTCCGACGCGGTCCGGGTGAGCATCGCGATGTACCAGGCCGCGGTCTTCCCGCTGACCCCGGGCGGGGTCGGCGAGGAGGAGCGCGCGGCACGCCGCACGGTCGCCTACCGCCTCGCCGCGTTCGACGGACTGCCCCTGGCCGTCCGGCTCTCGGCGGCGGCCGCACTGGAGGCCCTGGACCAGGGCACCGACCCCGAGCGCGCCCAGGCGGCCATGAAGGCCCTCTCCCTCACGGTCTACGAGCACCGGGGCACGGCCGGCCCCTGACCCGCCGGGCCGACCCGCCGGGCCGACCCGCCGGGCCGCCGCGCCGAGCTGCTCGCGCGGGCCCTGGTCAGGGGTGCATCCTGGCCCCCTTGAGGATCTTGTCGACGGCGTTGCGCGGCCCGTGCACGGCCATCCCGACCAGGTCGAGCTGTGCCCGCCCCACCGCCCGGACCGCGGCCCGGTTGTCGCGGTCGTTGCCGGTGGCGAACATGTCCGCGGTGAAGACGGCGCACGGCAGCGCGCGCGCCACGGCGCGGGCGTGGGCGGCGGCCATGGTCTCCTTCGTGCCCTCGAAGACCAGCACGGGCTGTCGGAACATCGCCAGGTACGGCGTTCCGTCCGCGTCCTCGTACGGCTCCCCGACCAGCTCCGGCACCGCCCGTCCGATCCCGCTGACCAGGAACGACGTCACGTTCAGCCGCTGCCAGACCGCCAGGTCGTCGCGCAGCAGGACGGCGATCTTGGTGGCGAAGCGGACGGGGGCGGGGGAGACGGCGGAGCCGGAGCTGGTCGGGGAGCCGTACGAG
>NZ_RPRY01000244.1 GCF_003949795.1 Streptomyces sp. WAC06614 | reverse complement strand
GCTTCGGCCGGGGCGCCGGGGGAGCGTGGTGCGGGGTCGGCTTCGGCGCGGGGTGGTCGTCGCACTCCTCCTCGCCGGGGCCGGAGTCGCCGTAGCCGCCCTCGGCCGGGCGCTGGGCGTGCCGGCCCTGGTGCGGGACGTGCGGGCGCATCTCCTCGGGGGCGTCCGCGTGCCGCGGCCGGGCGTGCCGGGGCTCGTAGCGGGGCTCCTCCCGGGGGCCGGTGTCCTGCTCCGCGAGGTAGCGGTCGAGGGCCTCGGCGTGCTCGGGGCTGAGGTAGCGCTCGTAGTCGTGGCCGGGGCGCTCGTAGCCCGGGCCGGGGTGCTCGTAGCCGTGCTCCTGGGTGTGGGCGGAGCCGTGGCCGGAGCCGTTGACGCACGTGTTGCCGAAGGCCGGGTTGAGGCCGGCGCCGCCGTCGACGCTGTTTCCGCAGACGTTCGGCGAGAGGGTGATCGGTACCGAGACGCTGTTGCCCGAGAGCACACCCGGTGAGTGCGAGGCTTCGGCCACGGCACCCGGATGCGCGTAGGCCGCGCCGCCCGCGATCGACAGCAGGCTGGAAGCCGCAGCGGCCGTGAGCACCCCCTTGCCCAGTACCTGTCGGCTCAGTACCTGTCGCATGGGTCCTTCCCTGTCTACCGGCCCCGTGGCCGGTGCTGAATCGAAGGTGGCCCCGGAGTGCACCGCCGTGCACTCCGAGGCCACCCCGAGGAGGTTCGCCCTTGCGGGCGCAGACGCTTCGTCAGGCGCTGCGTCAGGCGTTGACGCAGGCGTTGCCGAAGGTCGGGTTCAGGAGCGCGATGATGTTCACGGTGTTGCCGCAGACGTTCACGGGCACGTGGACCGGGACCTGGACGAGGTTGCCCGACAGGACACCGGGGGAGTCCTTGGTGATACCGCTCGCGTCGGCGTCGGCCATGGCGGGGGAGGCGGCACCGGCGGCCATCAGAACGCCGGCGGCGAGCACCACTGCCTTCTTGTACGTCATTTTTCCTTGGATCCTTCCCGCAGAGGCGTATCCACTGCAGAAATAACAACGAACGGTCGGGGGAAAAGAAACCCAGAATTTCTCGGCGTCCGGGGATTTTTTGGAATTCCCGGCAAAGCCGGCGGGCCCGTACGCGCGGCGAGGCCGCCGCGACCAGAAGGTGCGACGGCCTCGCCGGTGCGGCGCCGGTCTCAGCTGCCGGCGGAGACGTTGCCCGAGAGGATCGGGATGTTGTCCAGGATGTGCGACAGCGCCTCGTCGCCCTTGGCCTGGGTCGAGTTCTCGGTGCACTGCTGGTTCATCGGGTTCGACAGGACCGGGATGTCCTGGACGCCGACGTTGATGAGCGCGAGGATCGACTGGGCGTTGACCTTGGCCGGCAGGGCCACACAGGGCTTGTTCAGGGAGCCCTGGATCAGCGCCATCTGGGGGCTCATCGCGCCGTACGTGGCCTGGTTGCCGTAGATCTGCGCGGCGCCGTTGCCGTTGACGGTGTTGATGCCGTTGTCGTTGCCGATCGCCATCGCCTGGGTCGAGCCGACACCCACGACGGTCGCGGCGACCGCGGCCGACGCCATCATCTTCTTGATCACTGATGATCCCTTTTCTGAAGGATTGCCCGGTACGGGAGCAGACGGATCAACGGGTGCGACCCGCCGTGGGTTGCGCGATGTCACCCGGATGCCGGGTTCGGGGCGGAGCGGGTTGACGGGCGGCGCACCCGCGTTAACGACGCGCCGCCCGCCGGGGTGCGGGCCATCGCCCAAAAGGCCGTACGAGCGAGTCCGACGTGATTTCCAGCTCGATTTCTGACAAAGTGCACTCCTGTTTTGTCGCCTTGATCGAAAATGGAGACAGGGTCACATGGGTTCCACCCGAAGAATCCTCGGTGCGCTCGTCCCCCTCCTGTCCGGACTCGTCCTTTCCGCAAACGTTCCTGCAGCCGGAGCCGCGGCTCCGGCACCCAAGGAATTGCCCCGGATCCCCTTCACCCAGCGTTATCAGGCCGTGCAGCACGGCGGTCTGGTGCGCGCCTCGAACTCGGGGATCAGCTGCCGCCGCGAGCAGTCGCCGGAGGTCGAGCGGTGCGGGGAGGTCAAGCGCGGCGCCGCCGGCGTCAACAGCGACTACGAGATGTTCTACAGCGAGGTCGACAAGGACCCCGACACCTACAACTCCACCCGCGCCGAGCTGAAGATCCCGCAGGGCGCGAAGGTCTCGTACGCCCGCCTGTACTGGGGCGGCAACCTGCGCGTCGGGGAGCAGAAGCCGCCGGAGGACAACGGCCGGGTGCTGGTCGCCGAGCCGGGCGGGGCGTACTCGGAGGTGCTGGCCGACACCCGGATCGGGCACCGCACGGACGACGGCAGCGACGCCTACCAGGCCTCCGCCGACGTCACCCCGCTGGTCCGCCGCGGCGGGGCCGGGATGTGGACGGTCGCGCAGCTCAACATCGCCATGGGGCACTCCGCGGTGGGTGCCTGGGGCGGCTGGACGCTGGTGGTCGCCTACGAGCACCCGGACGAGCCCGTCCGCCGGCTCGCGCTGTGGGACGGCTTCGAGGCGATCTGGGCGGGGGCGGCCCAGGAGGCCGCGGCGACCGTGGACGTCGAGGGCCTGGACGTGCCGGCGGGCGGCTCCGGCAAGGCCGGGGTGGTCGCCTACGACGGGGACCGCGGCATCCTCGGGGACTCACTCACCGTGACCGCCGACAGCGGTCGGCGGGTCCAGCTGAGCGACCCGGAAAACCCGTTCAATGATGTGATGAATTCTACTATCACAGAATTCGGACGCCCTGCTTTCAGGCGACAGCCCGAACATGCGAACAACCTCGGATACGACGCGGACGTCTTCGATCTGAGCCCCGCCCTTTCCGCCGGTGCCCGCAGCCTCTCCTTCCGGTTCGCGGGCGAAAACCAGGGTCAGTTCCTCGGCGTGCTCTTCGTGCAGACGGACGCGCGTCGCTGAAACGTACGAAAGAGCACCCACGTGCCGACAGAACCTCTGACCGTCCTCCATCTCGTCCAGCCCGTGGAAGGCGGTGTCGCCCGGGTCGTCACCGATCTGGTCCGCGCCCAGTCGGCCGCGGGCCTGCGCCCCGTCGTCGGCTGTCCCCCCGGCGGGCAGCTCGCCGAGACCGCCCGCGCCGCGGGCGCCGAGGTGCACCCCTGGCGGGCCGCCCGCTCGCCCGGACCCGGCGTGGCCGTCGAGGCCGCGACCGCCGGCCTCCTGCTGCGCCGGGTCCGCCCGGCGCTGCTGCACGCCCACAGCGCCAAGGCCGGCCTGGCCGGGCGGCTCGCCGCCCGCGGCGCCCTGCCCACCGTCTTCCAGCCGCACGCCTGGTCCTTCGACGCGGTCGGCGGCACCACCGGGGCACTGGCCCTGCGGTGGGAGCGGTTCGCCGTGCGCTGGGCCGATCGTGTGCTCTGCGTCAGCGAGGCCGAGCGGCGCGCCGGCGAGTCCGCCGGCGTACGCGCCCGGTGGGCCGTGATCCGCAACGGCGTCGACCTCGGCCACTTCCGCCCCGCCGACCCCGACCCCGACCAGGACAAGGCCCTCGCCCGCGCCGCACTCCCGTTGCCCACCGCCTTCCGCGGCGACGGCCCCCTCGTGGTCTGCGTCGGCCGGCTGTGCCAGCAGAAGGGGCAGGACCTGCTGCTGCGGGCCTGGCCGGAGGTGCTGGCCACCGTCCCCGGCGCCCGGCTCGCGCTGGTCGGGGACGGCCCCGACGCCGAACGCCTGCGCCGCACGGCCCCGCCCGGAGTGCTCTTCGCGGGGGCCGCCACCGACACCCGACCGTGGCTTCGGGCCGCCGATCTCGTTGTACTGCCGTCGCGGTGGGAAGGCATGGCGCTCGTCCCGCTCGAAGCCATGGCCTGTGGCCGGCCGGTCCTGGTGTCGGACGTCAGCGGCGCCCGGGAGAGCCTGCCGCCCGGCCACGGCCGACTCTGCCTGGTCCCGCCCGAGGACCCGACGGCGCTGGCCAAGGCCCTCGGGCGGCTGCTCGCCGAACCGCGGCTGCTCACCGCACTCGGGGAGCAGGCCGGGCAGCACGCCCGGACCGGCTTCGACGTGCGGCGGACCACGGACGCGGTCACCGGCCTGTACCACGAACTGCTGGGCAGGCCCCGGCCCTTGAACCAGGAGCGCATCAGCCGATGACGATGGACAGCGCACACGCACCGCACACCGGGCAGGGCGGCGGACCCCGCGCCGCCGAGCCCGCCGCGGGCCCTGCCTCCCGCACCGCCGTCCGCCGTTCGGTGACCGCGATCCACCCCCCGCGCGGCCCCAAGGCCGAGCGGTCCCGCCCGGCCGTCCGGCCGCAACGGGTCCGCCGCCGGGACGGGACCGTCCCCCTGATGTCCGCCGACGCGCTGGCCGCCGTGGCCGCCGCGACCGCGACGCCGGCGCTCGGCCTGCCGCTCGTGGCCGCCGCCCCGGTCGCCGTCCTGGCCGGGGCGCTGCACGCGCAGGCCGGGCTCTACCGGCCCCGGCTGGCGCCCTCGGCCCTGTTCGAACTGCCCGCGCTGGCCGGGCGGGCGGTCGTCCTGTGGTGCGTGACCGCCGCCGTGGTGGCCGCCGTGGACCCCCGGCAGGCGCTCGGCTGGACCCCCCTCGCCGTCGCCGTCTGCCTGCAGACCGTGCTGGGCTGCGCCGGCCGCGGGCTCGTCCACCTGCTGCGCCGCCGCGCCGCCGTCCGCCGGCCCGCCTCCGCCCTGGTGGTCGGGCCGCGCGCCGGGGCGGGCGCGGTGGCCGGGGCGCTGTACGAGCGGCGCGAGTACGGGCTGCACCCGGTCGGGCTCGTCGAGACCGGACCGGCCGGGGAGGACGGGCCGGGCTCGGCCGTGCCGCTCCTGGTCACCCACGAGGACGTCCGCCGGGCCGTCATCCAGAACTCCGTCCGGCACGCGGTGTTCACCCGGCCGCCCGAGGCCGACGAGCGCACCGCCTCCCTGGTCCGGCTGTTCCACGACCACGGCTGCCGGCTCTGGCTCGCCGACCCCGTCGGCACCGCCAAGATCACCGGCATGCGGCTGCCCCACCCCGCCGACCAGCTGTGGGGCTTCGCCGTGCAGCCGCTGCTGCCGCGCCCGGCCCGGCCCGTCGAGCGCGGGATCAAGCGGGCGGTCGACGCGACCCTGGCCCTGCTCGCCCTGCTCGCGGCGGCCCCCGTGATGGCCCTGTGCGCGCTCGCCGTACGGATCGCCGACGGCCCCGGGGTGATCTTCCGCCAGGAGCGGGTCGGGCTGTACGGGCGGCCGTTCACGCTGCTGAAGTTCCGTACCCTGCGCGCCGACGAGCACGAGTCCGCCACCCGCTGGACCGTGGCCGGAGACGTCCGGATGAGCCGGGTCGGATCCTTCCTGCGCAAGTCCTCCCTCGACGAGCTGCCGCAGCTGTGGAACGTGGTCCGCGGCGACATGAGCCTGGTCGGGCCACGCCCCGAACGGCCGTTCTTCGTGGCCAAGTTCTCCTCCCTGCACCCCGGCTACGAGGCCCGGCACCGGATGCCCGTCGGGATCACCGGCCTGGCCCAGATCAACGGGCTGCGCGGGGACACCTCCATCGAGGACCGGGCCCGGTTCGACAACCACTACATCGACACCTGGTCGTTGTGGCAGGACGTGTGGATCCTGGTGCGCACCGCGGCCTCCTTCTTCCGCTTCCGGCTGGGGGGCAGCTGACATGAGCCTCGCCGTCTCCGCGTCCGCCGCCGCCCGGGTCCGGGGCGCCGCCCCCGACCCCCGCGAGCTGCTGCGCGCGCACTGGCCGCTGCTGCCGCTGGTGGCCACCGTCCTGCTGCTGCTCGTCCCGCTGCCCGCCGGGGACGCCACCGCCTCCGGCAAGGTCGGCCCGGCCGACGCCGCCTCGCTGCTGCTGGTCCTCGTGTGCGCGCTGCGGGCCCTGCGCGGCGAGGTGCGCCGGCTGAGCCCGCTGGGCGCGCTGGTGCTGGGCCTGCCCGTGGCCGGGCTGGCGGTGGCCACCGCCACCGCCGGGGACCCGTACGCGGCCCTGCCCGGGTTCGTGCGCTACCTCCAGGTGTTCGTGCTGGTCCCGGCGGCCCTGGTGCTGCTGGTGCGCGACGCGCGGGAGTTCCGGCTGGCGGCCTGGTGCTTCGTGGTGCTCGCGCTGGTCCAGGGCGCCGTGGGCGTCGTGCAGTACGCGACGCACACCGGGGCCTCGTACCAGGGCGAGGACATCCGGGCCGTGGGCACCTTCGGCCCCGGCGACGTGATGGGCATGGCGACCGTGGTCGCGTACGGGCTGATCGTGGCGACGGCGGCCTCGCTGTCACCGGCCCTGCCACGCGCCTCCCGGCGGGTGGCCACCGGCTGCGCCCTGGCCCTCGTACTGCCGCTGGTGCTGTCCTTCAGCCGCGGCGCCTGGATCGCGACCGCCGGCGCCGGCCTGGTGGTGCTGCTGCTCGCCGGGGTGCGGCGGGCGCTGACCGTGCTGGTCGCGCTGACCGCGCTCGGGGTGGTGCTGGTCGGCGGGTTCGGCGTGGGCTCGCAGATGGTCGCCGAGCGGCTGACCTCCATCACCCAGGTCGGCTCGGCCCCCGACCAGTCCGTCACCGACCGGTACACGATGTGGGCCGCCGCCTCCTCGATGTGGCAGGAGCACCCGGCGACCGGCGTCGGGCTCAAGGGCTTCCCCGCCCACCGCGACGGCCACGCCACCCTGGGCCTGTCCTCCGGCAGCGACACCGCGGGCGCCGGCCAGGGCTACGTCCGCCAGCCGCTGCTGTCCCCGCACAACATGTACCTGCTGATCCTCGGCGAACAGGGGCTCGTCGGGCTGGTCGCCCTCGCGGGCGGCTGGGCGGTGCTGCTGGTGGCGGGCCTGCGCCGGGCGCTGCGGCCGGACCCGGTGGGCCGCCGGGCCCGGGACTGCGGACTGATCGCGCTGGGCCTGTTCGTCTGGCAGCTCACCGACTTCCTCTACGCCGACATCGGCGGCCCCTCGACCGTCCTCACCGGAGTGATCATCGGCCTGGCGGCCTGGTGGGCCCTGACGGACACCGGGGCCGGCCCCGGCGGGGCCGTGCGGTGGCGGGCCCGTGAGGGTGCGGCCGTCAGGTGAGCGATACGACGCCCGTCACGGGCACGCGGCGGCCCGGCCCCGGCGCCCGACCCGGCGGCCACGGCAACGCCGCCGCACGGCCCGGCGCTGCGGGGCTCCCTGCCGCACGGCCCGGCGGCCCGTGGCGCCGTGCCGCACGGTCCGGCGCCGCGGGGTGCCGTGCCGCACGGTCCGGCGCCGCGGGGTGCCGTGCCGGTCGGTGCGGCGCCGGCGGGCTCCGCTTCGCTCGGGCGGTTCCTCGCCAAGGCCGCGGCGGTCACCGCCGGGCTGACCGCCGCGGGGGCCGTGCTCGGGCTGGTGCGGGACCAGACCATCGCGCACCTCTTCGGGGCCGGGCACGACAGCGACGCCTTCCTGATCGCCTGGACCGTGCCCGAGATGGCGTCCACCCTGCTGATCGAGGACGCCATGGCCCTGCTGATGGTGCCCGCGTTCAGCCACGCCCTGGCCCGGCGGGCCGCCAGCCGCGCCGGCCTCACCCGCAAGGAGGCCCGGGCCAAGGACCCCGTGCGGTTGCTGGTCGGGGCGACCTTCCCCCGGCTGCTGGTCTTCCTCGCGGCCGTCGCCTCCGTCCTCGTCGTCGCCGCACCCCTGGTGGTCGGCGTCCTCGCGCCCGGCCTGCCCGACCCGGAACTGGCCGTGCAGTGCACCCGGATGACCGCGCTGACCGTGCTGACGTTCGGCATCGCGGGCTACTTCAGCGCCGCCCTGCGCGCCCACCGCTCCTTCCTGCCGCCCGCCGCGATCTACGTCTCGTACAACGTCGGGATCATCGGCACCATGGTCGTCCTGCACGCCCTGTGGGGGGTGCGGGCCGCCGCCGCGGGAGTGGCCTGCGGCGGGCTGCTGATGGTGCTGGTCCAACTCCCCGCGTTCCTGCGCAACGTCGGCTTCGGACCGCCCCGGGCGCGCGGCGCCAGCCGCAGCCAGCGGGACCGGGACCGGCCCACGCTGCTGGCCTTCGGGATGATCGCGCCGGTCATCTTCTTCGCCGTCTTCCGCCAGTCGCAGGTGCTGGTCGAGCGGTTCCTCGCGGCCTCGTTGCCGCCCGGGGCCATCTCGCACCTGAACTACGCGCAGAAGGTCGCGCAGATGCCGATGGTGCTGTCGCTGATGATCGCCACCGTCACCTTCCCCGTCGTCGCCCAGGCCATGGCCGGCGGCGAACGGGAGAAGGCCCGGCGGAGGGTGGAACAGGACCTCGCCCTGGCCTCGCTCGCCGTGCTGATGGGCACCGCCCTGGTCATCGGCTACGCGCCGCAGATCATCCAGGTCCTCTTCGAACGCGGCGCCTTCACCCACCAGGACACCCTCGCCACCGCCGCCGCGATGCGCGTCTACGCCCTCGGACTGCTCGGCCACTGCATGGTGGGCGCCCTGTCCCGGCCGTTCTTCTCCGCGGCCCGGCCCACCTGGTTCCCGGCCCTGGCGATGGGCGCCGGACTGCTCGTCAACATCGTCGCCGGAGCACTGGCCGTGCGCTGGTGGGGGACGTACGGGATCGCCGCCGCCAACGCCGCCGGCATCACCACCACCGCCGCCCTGCTGCTCACCGGCATCGGCTCCCGGATCATCGGCATCCAGGTCCGCCGGGTCGCCATCAGCATCGGCCGGCTCTCGGTGGCCGCCGCCGCGGCCTGCGCCACCGGCTGGATCTGCGGCCCGATGGTCCCCGACCCGCTGCTCAGCGCGGCGCTCGGCTGCCTGCTCGTCCCGGCCATGTTCGGGGCCACCGGCACGGCCATACGGGCGCTCGAAGTCACCGCCCTGCCCACCCTGATCATCCAGAGGTTCCGCCATGCCCGCTGACACCGACACGCCGGCGGCAGCCGCCGCGCCGCCGGCCCGTCCCCGCCGCCGGAACGCGGCCCCGTGGGTCCTCATGTACCACTCGGTCGCCGAGTTCACCGATCCCGCCGAGGACCCCTACGGCATCACCGTCACCCCGGCCGCCCTGGAGACCCAGCTCCTGTGGCTCAAGGCCCGCGGGCTGCGCGGGGTGTCCGTCGGGGAGCTGCGCCGGGCCAGGGCCGCCGGCCGGGGGGCCGGGCTGGTGGGCCTGAGCTTCGACGACGGCTACACCGACTTCCTCGCCGAGGCCCTGCCGCTGCTGCGCCGGCACGGGTGCACCGCCACGCTGTTCGTGCTGCCCGGACGCCTCGGCGTGCACAACGTGTGGGACCCGCTGGGCCCGCGCAAGGCCCTGCTGACCGCCGAGGGCATCCGGTCGGTGGCCGCCGCCGGCCAGGAGATCGGCTCGCACGGGCTGCTCCACCAGCACCTGGTGGGACAGCCCGACGACGTCCTCCAGCAGGAGCTGCGCGGCAGCCGCGAACTGCTGCGCGAGATCACCGGGACCCTGCCCGAGGGCTTCTGCTACCCGTACGGCACCGTCGACCGCCGGGTCGCCGACGCCGTCCGCGCCGCCGGCTACGGCTACGCCTGCGCCATCGACCCGGGCCGGCTGGCCGGCCCCTACGTCATGCCGCGTACGCACGTCAGCCAGGCCGACGGGCCGCACCGGCTGCGGGTGAAGCAACTGCGCCACGGGGCGCGGGAGCTGCGCCGGGCGGTGTTCCGGTGAGCGCCGCACCCGCGCCGCGGCCGGCGGGCGCCGCCGGGGTGGACGGCCTGAAGGCGCTGCACATCATCACCGGGCTCGGGATCGGCGGCGCCGAGCAGCAGCTGCGGCTGCTGCTGCGCCACCTGCCGATGCAGTGCGACGTGCTGACCCTGACCAACCCCGGCCCGGTCGCCGAGGGCCTGCGCGCCGACGGCATCCGCGTGGTCCACCTGGGCATGCGCGGCAACCGCGACCTCGGGGCGCTGCCCCGGATGGTGCGGTTCATCCGGCGCGGCGGCTACGACCTGGTCCACACCCACCTCTACCGGGCCTGCGTCTACGGGCGGCTGGCCGCCCGGATCGCCGGGGTCGGGGCCACCGTGGCCACCGAACACTCGCTGGGCGACGGGGAGATCGAGGGCCGGCCGCTGTCGGGCGGGGTGCGCGCGCTGTACCTGGCCAGCGAACGGCTGGGCGCGGCCACGGTCGCCGTCTCCGACACGGTCGCCGCCCGGCTGCAGGGCTGGGGCGTGCCCGCCGCCCGGGTGCACGTCGTCCCCAACGGGATCGAGGCCGTCCGCTTCCGCTTCGACCCCCGGGTGCGCCGGGCCACCCGGGCCCGTACCGGGCTGCCGGAGCGGGCGTTCGTGGTCGGCGGGGTCGGCCGGCTGGTGCCCGGCAAGCGGTTCGACGTCCTGGTCCGGGCGGTGGCCGCGCTGCCCGGGGCCCATCTGCTGCTGGCCGGGGACGGCCCCGAGCGGGCCGGCCTGCGCCGGCTCGCCGCCGAACTCGGCGCGCAGAGCCGGGTCCACCTGCTCGGCGAACGGGACCCGCTCGGCGACAGCGCCGACGGCCGCACCCCCGGCATCCCCGCGCTGCTCGCCGCCATGGACGTGTTCGTGTCCCCCTCGCGGGAGGAGGCGTTCGGGCTGGCGGTCGTCGAGGCGCTCGCGGCCGGACTGCCCGTGCTGCACGTGACCTGCCCGGCCATCGACGACCTGCCCGCCACGCAGGCACCGGGGGCCCGGCGGATCGGGACCGGCACCGAGGAGCTGGTGGCGGCCCTGCGCGGCCACATGGAGGCCGGCGCCACCCGCCTGCCACCGCCGCCGGTGGTCCGCCGCTACGACATCGCCCGCAGCGCCGAACAGCTCCTCGCCGTGTACGCCCACGCCCTGACCCCGCCCCACCGGATCCCCCCACCGGGGCGTACGAC
>NZ_RPRY01000243.1 GCF_003949795.1 Streptomyces sp. WAC06614 | reverse complement strand
GTGGGGTCGGAGATGTGTGTAGGAGGCAGGGTGTGGGGGGGTCGCTCATCGAGCCGGGCGCTGCGCGCCGGGCCGCTCAGCAGCGCAGGACCACACTCCGCACCGCCCGCAAGGACGGGGTCCCCTCGGGGACGGGGGCCACGCACGGCCGCCCCCGCGGTGCGGGGGCGGCCGGGACGGCCGGGGTCTCGTCGGGGCGGCGGACGGGGGCGCCGCGGTCGGCGCCCCGCAGGGCGGCCCGGACCTCGGCGTCCGTCGGGTCGGGTTGGCCCTCTCCGGGGGCCGCCGGCTCGGCCGGCGCGGTGGCCGCGGCCGGGGGTTCGCCGAGGGACTCGGCGAGGGCGGGGCCGGCGCCGAACAGGCACAGCAGCACGGCGCAGGCCACCATCAGGGCCTTGGCCAGTGCCGCGCGTGCCGTACGTGCCGCGCGGGCGGCAGGTGCCGTGTGTGCCGCATGGGCTGCCCGGTGGAGGCGCCGCGTCCCGCTCATGCCTCACGGTGTGCCCCGACACGCCGGGGACCTCTCCTTCGGGCCCCCGAATGCCCCCGACCGGGGGACGGAGATCACCCCAGGACGAACGCCACCGCCGCCACGCCCATGAGCGCGGCGGCGGTGTGGACGGCCGGATGGCCGTAGTCACCGAACCAGAGGTGGCGCACCAGCCCGCCGACGGCGGCCAGTGCCGTGACGATGCCGATCTGCCCGAGCAGGGTCAGCGCGGTGAACTGGACCATGACCAGCAGCAGGGCGTTGCACCAGAAGGGGCCTGCGCCCGTCCAGCCGCGCCAGTGCCAGATCGCCGCCTGCATGGGCAGGGCCCCCCTCATCTCAACTCGTGGGCTGTACAGCCTCCTTGGGTGCGGCGGCGGGGGCAAGGGCCCGTTCGGCAAGAGTGCCGAAGGCGAGGCCGAAAACCGCCCACAGGGTGGTCTGGATGGCGAGCGAGGCCAGGCGGAACTGCCAGATCAGGGTGGCCGGGAAGTCGGCCGGCACCTCGTTCACCGGCGGCAGGAAGGCGTACGCCAGCCCGATCGCGACGGCGAACGCGCCGGCCGCCGCCCAGGTGGCGTGCCAGGCGCCCAGACGCGGCGCCAGCCGCCGGCCCAGGATGCCCGCGCCGGCCGCCAGCAGCAGCCCGAGGGCGATCATCAGCAGGTAGAGCACGGTCCGGCGGGTGGCCGTCTCCGGGTCGCCCACGGCCGGCGGGTTGGCCGGGTACTTCAGGAACGGCACGAGCGTCACGGTCACGAACCCGCCGAGGGCGACGAACGCGGCCGTCGCCCGGGCCGAGAAGCGGCCGATCCGCCCGAGGGCGAAGGCGTACACGAGCGCGGCGATGCCGCCGAGCGCGACGGCGTAGAGCAGGACGCCGGTGCCGAGGCCGGCCGTGGCCTGGAGGGCCCGGCTGACCGGGGCCTCGTCGCCGTGGTCGTGGCCGGCCGCCGCGGCTTCCTCGATGGCGATGGCCGCGTCCACCTTGGACTCGCCGAGCACGTAGGCGACCAGGAAGGCGGCGAGGCCGGCGAGCAGGCCGGCGAGCATGCCCCGCACCAGCAGGGCACGCGGGGAAACGGTGTTCACGATGGGCTTCCCCTCGGGGGTCAGTGGCAGGGGAAGCCGAGGAGGTGGCGGCCGTCGTGCAGCCACTCGTGGATGGTCTCGCCCTCGAACAGGGACGTGGCGCCCTGCTCGACACCGATGAAGTAGAGCAGGACCAGCATCAGGACGCCGACGAAGAGCGCCCAGGGACCCAGCTCGCGCAGGGAGATGGGGGCGATGGGGGCGACGGCCACCCCCGCCGTCGCGGGCGCGGCGGACGTAGCCATGGCAGAACCTCCAGAGGGAACACGCGTCCCGGTCAGTGGTGCACCGAACGACGTCGACGGGTCTGACTCGCCTCCCCGCGGGGAGGTTCACAGTGGCGCGACCGTGCCGGATTCTCACCGGCTTCCGTCATATCGTCGTCATGTCGTCCGAGACCGTACCGCGTTTATGCTCCGCTTATGAACCCCTCATCGGTACGAGTTCTGCTGGTCACACCGCCCCTTGACGAGGCGGGCCGGCAGGGCCGGTTCACCGCCGGAGGGCCGTTCGCCCTGGACACGGGCCTGTGGGCGGGCCGGACCCTGGACGAGGTGGCCGCCGCCGACCCGGACGCCGTACGCGCCTGGCTCACCGATCCGGGGTACGCCCCGCCGGGCGGGGAGTCGGTCGAGGACCTCGTCGCACGGGCCGGGCAGTGGCTGGAAGGCCTGGCGCCGGGCACCCACCGGACCGCCGCCGAGCAGGCGTTCGTCCGGGCGGCGGTCGTGTACGCGCTCCGGCTGCCGGCGCCGGCCTTCTGGCGGCTGGACGCCCGTCCCGGCACGCTCACCGAACTCAGTGGGCGTGCGGGGCGGTGGAACCTGCGGCTGGGGCGGCCGGAGGCCGGCTAGGCCACGATCCAGTCGCTCGTCGCGATGACCGGACGGACGCCCTCGCGGTGGACGGTGCCCTCGATCAGGCCGTACATCCGGTCCGCCGCGAAGTAGACCTCGTTGTCGTTCTTGAGGCCGAACGGCTCCAGGTCCACCAGGAAGTGGTGCTTGTTGGGCAGGTTGAGCCGGACCTCGTTGACCTTCGGGCAGGAGTCGAGCACCCGCTCGGCCATCTGGTTCAGGGTCTGCTGGAGCGAGTAGGAGTACGTCTCCGCGAACGCCTGGAGCAGGTGCTTGCGGACCTGCTTGTAGGAGCGGTCCCAGTCGTGGCCGGGGTCGTCGGCGGCCAGCGCCGAGTGCGCCCAGCGGGCGGTGACCTTGGTGGCCAGGATGCGGTCGTACGCCTCCTGCAGGGTCGTGTACCGGTCCTTGATGTAGCCGTGGAACTCGGAGTTGGTCGAGTTCATCACGGTCAGCTCCTTCAGCCCGGAGACGACCTGCAGGCCCGAGGACTCGCCGTAGGTGATCTGCGCGGTGCGCACCTCCTGGCCCTTGCGGACGAAGGAGTGCTGCTCCTTGCGGGTCGGGACCGGGATCCGCTCCCAGGCGAACTCCTCGATCCGGATCTGCGCCTCGCGGATCGGGGTCTGGGAGGAGACGAAGTGCTTGGCGAGCAGGATGCCGAAGGCCTCCGGCGACTCGATGCCGTGCTCCTTCCCGAAGGCGTACACGGTGTTCTTGGTGGTGTCGGTGGGCAGGCAGTTGGCGTTGTCGCCGGTGAGGTGGACGTCGCGGAACTCACCGCGCAGCGCGACCGAGACGTTCAGGTCGCGGATCTCGTGCCAGGAGCCGTCGTTGCCCTTCCGGGTGACCTTGACGATGCGGTTCTCGGCCTTGCCGTACTGGTTCTGGGCCAGGACGTGCTTGCTCATGCGCGCTCTTCCTTCGGGTACACGGAGTCCGGTCTGCTGGATCCCGTACGCCCGGCGTCCGACGGCCCGCGCCCTGCCGTCGGCCCGCCCCCCGCCGTTCGGCCCCGCGAGGGGGCCGCCCCGGGACTGACGTGCATCCCGGTCCGTAGGTGCACGGTGATTGCAACACGCGCGCCCCCGGAGCGGACCGGTACGGATCCTCCGAGAGCGGTGCCCACGGATTGGGCGACCCCACAGCGTCCGCCCGGGGGCGTTCACCCGCCGGCCGCGGTCAGGCCATGTGTGCGTCGGCCACCGCCAGGGCCCCGTCGAGGATCTCCAGGCCGTGGGCGACGTCCTCGGCCGTGATGTTGCACGGCGGGGCGACGTGCAGGCGGTTGCCCGCGGTCAGCGGCCACAGCCCGCCCTTCTTGCAGGCCTCGGCGAACGCGGCCATGGGGGCGTTCGCCGCGCCGGCGGCGGCGTAGGGCACCAGGGGCTCGCGCGTGGCCGGGTCCCGTACGAGCTCCAGCGCCCAGAAGGTGCCCAGGCCCCGGACCTCGCCCACGGAGGGGTGGCGGGCGGCGAGCTCGGCCAGTCCCGGTCCCAGCAGCTCGGCTCCGGTGCGGGCGGACTGCTCGACGATGCCTTCCTCGACCATCACGCCGATCGTGGCGACGGCGGCGGCGCAGGCCAGGACGTGGCCGGAGTAGGTCAGGCCGCCGGGGTAGGGGCGGCGGGCGAAGGTCTCGGCGATCTCGGCCGAGATCGCCACGCCGCCGAGCGGCAGGTAGCCGCTGTTGACGCCCTTGGCGAAGGTCAGCAGGTCGGGGACGACCTCCCAGTGGTCGGCGGCGAACCAGGTGCCGGTGCGGCCGAAGCCGACCATGACCTCGTCCAGGACGAGGACGATGCCGTGGCGGTCGCAGATCTCGCGGACGCCGGGGAGGTAGCCGGCCGGGGGCACCAGCACACCGGCGGCGCCGACCACCGGCTCCAGCACGACCGCGGCGATCGAGGCCGGGCCTTCAAAGACGATCGTGTCCTCCAGGTGGCGCAGGGCGCGCTCGCACTCCTCGGCCTCGGTGGTGGCGTGGAACGGGGAGCGGTAGAGGTACGGGCCCCAGAAGTGCACGACCCCGGCGGAGGCGGAGTCGTTGCCGAAGCGGCGGGCGTCACCGGTGAGGTTGATCGCGGCGGAAGTGGCGCCGTGGTACGAGCGGTAGGCGGAGAGCACCTTGGGCCGGCCGGTGTGCACGCGGGCCATCCGGACGGCGTTCTCGACGGCCTCGGCGCCGCCGTTGGTGAAGAAGATCTTGTCCAGGTCGCCCGGGGTCCGCTCGGCGATCAGCCGAGCCGCCTCCGAGCGGACGTCGACGGCGAACCCGGGCGCCACCGTGCACAGCTTCGCCGCCTGCTCCTGGACCGCGGCGACGACCTTCGGGTGCTGGTAGCCGATGTTGGTGTAGACGAGGGCGCTGGAGAAGTCGAGGAACCGGTTGCCGTCGTAGTCCCAGAAGTACGAGCCCTCGGCCCCGGCGACGGCGAGCGGGTCGATGAGCTCCTGCGCGGACCAGGAGTGGAACACATGGGCGCGGTCGGCCGCCTTGACGGCGTCCTTCGCGGCGGCGTGGGCGTCGGCACGGGTGGTCATGGGCCGAGCGTAGTTGTCCATGATGTGGACCCCCCTCGTCGCGTGGGATCAGGTGGGCGCCGGACTGGCACCCTTTCCATTCTACCGAATGACGGAAATCATCTTCCGAATAACGGAAAGAATGAGGGTGGAGGGGTGAACCGGGTGATTGATCGCCCGCAGCATGGGTAGGTGCGCCCGAGAGAAGGCGGGAGGCTGCGATGGACACCAGGATGTGGGCTTACGCCAGGAGCAGCGGCCACGCGGCCGGCACGGATCTGACCGGTTTCAAGGTCGAGGCGACCGACGGTCACATCGGCCGGATCGACAGACATTCCGCCGATGCCGGCCGCTCGTACATCGTGGTGGACACTGGACCGTGGATCTTCGGCCGGCACGTGGTCGTGCCGGCAGGTCTGGTCAAGGCCGTGGACGTGGCCGAGGAGACGGTCCACGTCGCGGCCACGAAGGACGAGATCAAAGCCAGCCCCGACTTCGAGAGCGGACGGGACGAGGACGAGGTGGCCTTCATCCGCCTCGTCGAGGAGCACTACACCAAGAGCCACATGTGACCAGTGGAGGGAGGGACGGACATGGCACGGCGCTTCTCGGTCGAGGCGACCGCTCGGGACGGCACGACCGTCCTGGCGCTCGCCGGTGAACTCGACCATGACACGGCGGCCCCGCTGCGCGAGGCGCTGGCCGCCGCGCTCAGGGGCGCCGATCCCGGCGACAGACTGCTGGTCGACTGCGCCGACCTGCGCTTTTGTGATTCCACCGGGCTGAACGTGCTGCTGCGCGCCCGGCTCGCCGCCGAGCAGTCCGGAGGGCGGCTGGAGCTGTCGGGGCTGCGGCAGCCCGTCGCCCGGATGTTCCGCATCACCGGGGCGGACGGGGTGTTCCGCGTCTATCCGTCGATGGGCGACGCCTTCGCCCCGGCCGGCGGCGCCGCCGGCGCCAAGGGTGGCGAGGCGGACGGTGGCGTGTCATGAGCTCGATGCGTGAGGTGCCCGGGAGCTCAGGTCCCGGCGAGCAGACACGCCGTCTCCTGCTGGGTGGCGGCACCCCCGGGGTCGTCACCCGCTGCCGTGACTTCACCCGGCAGGCCCTGGAGGACTGGGGCTGGCTGGAGCCCGGGGACGAGGACCACTACGCCGGATCCGCCGCGCGCCCGGACGCCCGCCCCGCCGCCCACCCGGACGGCCGGCCCGACGCCCGGCCGGAAGGCCTGGACGCCGGCCCGGACGGCCGGCCCGAGGGACGGCCCGGCTCCGCTACGGATGCGACGGCCGCGGACACCGCCGCCCCGTCGGCCGCCGCTGCCGAGCGGGCCGCCGAGCGGGCCGAGGCCGCGGAGGACGTCCTGCTGATGGTCTCCGAACTGGTCACCAACGCGTGCATGCACGCCGGCGGTCCCCGCGAACTGGTGCTGCGGCACATGGTGGACGGGCTGCGGGTCGAGGTCAGCGACGGGAGCCCCGAGCACCCCCGTCGCCGGCCGGCCACGGACCCCGCCCTGCCCGGCGGTCACGGACTGACCGTGCTGGAACGCCTGGCCCGCAAGTGGGGCTCGGTGCCCTCGACCGGGGCCTGGGGCGGCAAGACCGTGTGGCTGGAGGTGGACTCGCCGCTCACCTCTGATCCGTGGCGTCCGGGTCCGTCAGCAGCCCGGTCCGCAGTGTCGCCAGAGTCCGGGTGAGCAGCCGGGACACGTGCATCTGGGACAGGCCCAGCCGCTCGCCGATCTCGGACTGCGTCAGGTCCTGGCCGAACCGCAGCGACAGCAGGGTCCGCTCCCGCTCGGGCAGCTCGGCCAGCAGCGGCTTGAGGGACTCCAGGCACTCGATCCGGTCGTACGCGGCCTCGTCCTCGCCCAGGGCGGGCTGGCTGCCGTAGGTGTCGCCGTCCTCCTGCACGGGGACGTCCAGCGAGCGCGTGGAATAGGCGTGCGCGGCCTTGCGTCCCTCCGCCAGCTCCTTCTCCGGCACGCCGAGCCGCTCGGCGAGCTCCGTCTCGGTGGGGCAGCGGCCGAGGTCCTGCTCCAGGGCGTCGTTGGCCTTGGCGGCGTCCAGGCGGAGTTCCTGGAGCCGGCGGGGAACCTTGACGGCCCAGCTGGTGTCACGGAAGAAACGTTTGATCTCGCCGGTGATGGTGGGCATCGCGAAGGAGGTGAACTCGACTCCGCGGTCCGGGTCGAACCGGTTGATGGCCTTGATCAGCCCCACCGTGCCGACCTGGACGATGTCCTCCATCGGCTCGCTGCGGTTGCGGAACCGGCGGGCGGCGTACTTGACCAGCGAGAGGTTGAGCTCCACCAGGGTGTTGCGCACGTAGGAGTACTCGGCGGTGCCCTCCTCCAGGCCGTGCAGGCGGTGGAACAGGGCCGTCGAGAGCGTGCGGGCCTCGCCGGTGCTGACGTTCACGGGGTCGTCCGGGATCCTGCACGGCGCGGGGTCGGGCCCGGTCGGGGGCCCGGCCGGCTTCGCCGTGGCGGTCCGGGTGGCTGTGGCTTTCTCTGCTGTGAGACGCATACTCGTCCTCCGGCGTGGGGCGCGCTTCGCGGCGGATGCAGCGGCCGTCGTGAGCCGGTTCTTCGGGGGATATACCCGCCCGGCCCCTTACATACCCCCGCGACGAGCGGGCAGGTGCGTCGTATGAGCCGTACGAGACCGAGCGGACACGCGGAGGAACGGGACGAGCGCACCGGACGGGCGCACCACGGACCCGGACCGGGCGAATCGGCTGCGGACGCCCGGCCGGCGTGACATGGTGGCCGACGAGGAGATCTGACCGAACCCGCTCGGGCGGATCCCGCCCGGGGATCCGGCCCGGAGGGCCCCGACCCGGCCGGTCGGCCGGTCGGCCGGAGAAGAGGCTGTGAGGCGATGGCCGCACACCCGGCGGCACGACCCCCCGGCGAGGCCCTGGCCAATGCTGTGGCCGAGCTGACCGCGGAGGTCGCCGAACTCCGCGAGGACCGGGTCCGGCGCAGGCTGCTGGACCTGGCCTCCGGCGTGCTCGTGCAACAGCTCGGCCTGACCCCCGCCGACGCCGCCGACCACCTCGTGGAGCTGGCCCTGTCGACCGGCCTGAGCGCCGAGGACCTGGCCGCCGACGTGATCAACTCCGCCGCGGGCACCCCGGTGGTCGAGAACCACACCGAGGCCCGGCGGATACGGCGCAGCGTCGCCACCGTCCTGGTCTCCGACACCGCCGCCGAAGCCGCCGCGAGCCTGCTCCAGGGAGGCCTGCGCCGGCTCGGTGCCCAGGCCCTGTACCTCTGGCGGCGCACCGCGACCGACTGCCTGGAACTGGTCGGGCACGCCGGGGCCGCCCCGCAGGAGGTCGTGCACTGGCAGTGGGTGCCGCCGGAGACCCCGTTGCACCAGGTCGTGTGGGCGGCCGAGAGCTGGTGGGGGGCCGACCCGCGGCTGCCGGGCGGCGGTGCGGGCCTGGAGGGCGAGCCGCTGCGCGCGGTGATGCCGCTGCGCCGGCACGGCGCGGTGGTGGGGGTGGCCCTGGCGGTGTGGCCGGGGGCGTCCGGCCCCGGCGGGGTGGACGAGGCGGTGCGGCGGACCGCGGAGCTGCTGTGCGAGCCGTGCGGGGTACTGGTCCAGGACCCCGACGCGGCGGTCCGCTCCCGGGGCCCGGGGCCCGAGGCACCGCTGCTGGACCTGTTCGACCGGCCGGCCGTCCTGACCGACGAGGAGGGCCGCATCGAGTACGCCAACCCGGCCGCCCGCACCGCGCTCGACAGCACGGTCCCGGCCCCCGTGGGCCGCTCGGCGGCCGAGGTCTTCCCGCACGCCTGGGCCGGCCTGGCCGCGGCCCTCGACCGGGTCGGGCCGCAGTTCCTCGGCCGGGTGGCCGACCTGGAGGACGTACGGGTGCTGCCGCTGGGCCGCGGGCGGGCGGTGCTGATGTGGGCCACGCGGCCCGAGGACGCCGACGTCCTCGCGCGGGCCCTCGGGCAGCTCGAGCGGGTGGCGTTCTTCCGCGAGGACCTGCTGACCGGGTCCGTGGTGTGGAGCGACGAGGCGTACACGCTGTTCGGCCTCCCACCCGGCACCCCGCCCGTACCGCTGGCGCGGGTGGGCACCCGGCTGCACCCCGACGACGTACCGGTGCTCCAGGAGCTGCTGGCCGCGCTGGTCGACCGGCACACCGGGGCGTGGGCGCCGGTCCGGCTGGTACGGGCCGACGGCGGGGTACGGCACGTACGGATCGCCGCCGAGCCGCTGCTCACCGGGGACGCGCTGACCGGGGTCACCGGTGTCTACCAGGACGTCTCCGCCCAGCACCACACGGAACTGGCCCTGTCCGCCTCCGCCGACCGCCTCTCGGCCGCCCGCACCGACGCGCTGGTCCGCGAGCACCTGGTGCTCAGGCTCCAGCAGGCGATCTCTCCCTCGCTGCGGCAGGCGTCGGGGCTGGAGGTGGCCGTCCGCTACCGGCCGGCGGTGGAGGACCACCGGGTCGGCGGCGACTGGTACGAGGTGCAGGAGCTGTCCGACGGCCGGGTGCTGCTCGCCGTCGGTGACGTGGCCGGGCACGGCATCGAGGCCGCCAGCGCCATGGTGGGCCTGCGGCACGCGCTGCGCGGGCTGGCCGTCACCAGCGCCGATCCCGGCCGGCTGATGTCGTGGCTCAACGAGGTCACCCTGGCCACGCCGGACCATCCCACGGCCACCGCGGTCGTGGCCGAGTACGACCCGGCCGAGCACCTGCTGCGCTGGGCGACCGCCGGCCATCTGCCGCTGCTGCTGATCCGGGACGGCCGGGCCCGGTTCCTGGAAGGGCCGCAGAACATCCTGCTGGGCGCCCTGCCCGGCGGCGAGTACGCCGAGTCCGAGGTCTCCTTGGCTCCCGGAGACACGCTGCTGCTGTTCACGGACGGTTTCGTGGAACGCCGCCACGTCGGCCTGGACCAGTCGCTGGCGGTGCTGCGGCGGACGGCCGAGGCGCTGGTGGCGGTGGATCCGGAGGGGCAGGCGGACGCCCTGCTGTCGGCGGTGACGGGGGACACGGACGACGACACGAGCCTGGTGGTGGTGCGCGTGCCGGGGGAGACGGCGTTCGAGGAGGAAGCGCCACTCGGCGAGGAAGCTCCCTTCGGCGGGGATCTACCTGTGAACTAACCGAGAGATTGCGCTTTCGTTTAGAAAGTGCGAGGGTGGAGGTGCGGCGGTGATCCCGCCCCCGTCCCGCCCCCCTCGTCCTTTCGAAAGGGCCTCCCATGAAGATCGTCCTGTTCGGCGCCACCGGCATGATCGGCACCCGGATCGCCACCGAGGCACTCTCCCGCGGCCACGAGGTCACCGCGGTCTCCCGCTCCGGCCGGGCCCCCGAGGGCGCGGCGGGCGGCACGGGCGTGAGCGGCGACGCCGCCGACGCGAAGGCCGTGGCCGAGCTCGCCGCCGGCCACGACGTGGTCGTCTCCGCCGTCTCCCCGCCGCGCGACGGCTCGGACCCGCTGGAGCCGTTCACCGCGCTGTACGCGGCCCTGCTCGACGGCGTACGGGCCTCCGGCGTGCAGCGGCTGGCCGTGGTCGGCGGCGCCGGCAGCCTGCTGGTCGGCGAGGACACCAAGCTCGTCCACACCCCCGGCTTCCCCGAGATCTACAAGCAGGAGGCCCTCACCCACGACGCCGTGCTGACCTCCCTGCGGACGGTCGACGACCTGGACTGGGTCTACGTCTCCCCGGCCGCCGAGATCGCCCCCGGCGAGCGCACCGGCACCTTCCGCCTCGGCGGCGACCACCTGCTGTCCGACGCCGACGGCCGCAGCCGGATCAGCGCCGAGGACTACGCGGTGGCGTTCGTCGACGAGCTGGAGCGCCGCGCCACCTCCCGGGCCCGGATCACGGTCGCCTACTGAGGCCGACCGGCCTCCCCGCCGCTGCCCCACCACC
>NZ_RPRY01000242.1 GCF_003949795.1 Streptomyces sp. WAC06614 | reverse complement strand
GCCCCAGCCCCTGTACGCCGCGGTCGCCGCGGGCTCGGGCACGTACGCGAACGGGCGGCAGCACCAGACCGGGATGCACCACATCCCGGCGGCCCTGCCGCCCGCTCCGCGCCGGGGCTACTGACCGCCCCCGCCGCTCGACGCCACCGATGCCGCACCGGTACCGGCACCACTGCCCCCTCGGGCACCGGCACCGCTACCGGCTCCGCCGGCGGCCTTCCGCCGCCGGCCCCCGGCCGCCGGTCCTACTTCTTCTTGGCCGCCTTGCTGCCGCGCTTCTCCCGCACCCGCACCGAGATGTGGATCGGGGTGCCCTCGAAGCCGAACTCCTCGCGCAGGCGCCGCTCGACGAAGCGCCGGTAGCCGTGCTCCAGGAAGCCGGAGGCGAAGAGCACGAACCGCGGCGGCTTGGTGCCCGCCTGGGTGCCGAAGAGGATGCGCGGCTGCTTGCCGCCGCGGATCGGGTGCGGGTGGGCGGCGACCAGCTCACCGAGGAAGGCGTTGAGGCGACCCGTGGGAACGCGGGTCTCCCAGCCCGCCAGGGCCGTCTCGATCGCCGGGACCAGCTTCTCCATGTGGCGGCCGGTCAGCGCCGAGACGTTGACCCGCGGCGCCCACGCGACCTGCTGCATCTCGGTCTCGATCTCGCGCTCGAGGTAGTAGCGGCGCTCCTCGTCGAGGGTGTCCCACTTGTTGTACGCGATCACCAGCGCCCGGCCCGCCTCGACGGCCATGGTGATGATGCGCTGGTCCTGCACGCTGATCGACTCGCTGGAGTCGATCAGGACGACCGCCACCTCGGCCTTCTCCACGGCCGCGGCCGTGCGCAGGGAGGCGTAGTAGTCGGCGCCCTGCTGGAGGTGGACGCGCTTGCGGATACCGGCGGTGTCCACGAACTTCCAGGTCACCCCGCCGAGCTCGATCAGCTCGTCGACCGGGTCGCGGGTGGTGCCGGCCAGCTCGTTGACGACCACGCGCTCCTCGCGGGCCACCTTGTTGAGCAGCGAGGACTTGCCGACGTTCGGGCGGCCGATCAGCGCGATCCGGCGCGGGCCGCCGAGGCCGGCGCCGCCGAAGGTCTGCGCGGGGGCCTCCGGCAGCACCTCCAGGACCTGGTCGAGCAGGTCGCCGGTGCCGCGGCCGTGCAGGGCGGAGACCGGGTAGGGCTCGCCCAGGCCCAGGGACCACAGGTAGGCGGCGTCGGCCTCGCCGGACTGGCCGTCGACCTTGTTGGCGGCGAGCACCACGGGCTTGCCGGCCCGGCGCAGCAGCTTGACGACGGCCTCGTCGGTGTCGGTGGCGCCGACCTTGGCGTCCACGACGAACACCACGGCGTCGGCGGCCTCGATGGCGTACTCGGCCTGGGCGGCGACGGAGGCGTCGATGCCGAGGACGTCCTGCTCCCAGCCGCCGGTGTCGACGACCTTGAAGCGGCGGCCCGCCCACTCGGCCTCGTAGGTCACGCGGTCGCGGGTGACGCCCGGCTTGTCCTCGACGACCGCCTCGCGGCGGCCGATGATGCGGTTCACCAGGGTCGACTTGCCGACGTTCGGCCGGCCGACGACGGCGAGGACGGGGAGCGGGCCGTGGCCGGCCTCCTCGATGGCGCCCTCGACGTCCTCGATGTCGAAGCCCTCTTCCGCGGCGAGCTCCATGAACTCCGCGTACTCGGCGTCGCCAAGCGCTCCGTGGTCGTGCTGGTCGTTCATGAAGTCCGTTCCTCGTCGTTCGTGGTGGTCGGTGGCACCCGCGGACGGGCCCACTACTGGTTCAAGTCTCGCAGCTCACGCCCGGCCGGTCGCCCGCTCGCGCCCGGTCAGACGCTTGGCGTCGGCCAGGTGGGCCGTGAGGTGCTGCTGGATGCGTACGGTGGCCTCGTCGAGCGCGGCCCGGGTGCGCCGCCCGGAGGCGTCGCCGGCCTGGAAGGGTTCGCCGAAGACGACGTCGACCCGGCTCTTCAGCGGCGGCAGCGCCTTGACCAGCCGGCCGCGGCGCTCGGTGCTGCCCAGCACCGCCACCGGCACGATCGGGGCTCCCGAGCGTACGGCGAAGTAGGCGAGGCCGGCGCGCAGCGAGGCGAAGTCGCCCTCGCCGCGGGTGCCCTCGGGGAAGATCCCGAGCGCGCCGCCGTCCTTGAGCACGCCGAGGGCCCGGGTCACGGCGGTGCGGTCGGTGCCGGAGCGGTCGACGTCGATCTGGCCGATGCCCTGGAGGAAGGGGCCGAGGGGGCCGACGAAGGCCTCCTTCTTGATGAGGAAGTGCACCGGCCGGGGTGCCGTCCCCATCAGCATCGGCCCGTCGATGTTGTGGGCGTGGTTGACCGCGAGGATGACCGGCCCGGTGGCCGGTACCTTCCAGGCGCCGAGCACGCGGGGCCGCCACAGCCCGTACATGAGCCCGATGCCGATCCGCCGCCCGACCGCCGCACCCTTGAGGGAGGGCGTCTCGCTCACTTCGCGGCCGCCCGCTTCTCCTCCACGAGGGCCACCACGCGGTCGATCACCTGGTCCAGGGTCAGCTCGGTGGTGTCGACCTCGACGGCGTCGTCGGCCTTGGCCAGCGGGGAGGTCTTCCGGCCGGAGTCGGCGGCGTCCCGCTTGATCAGGGCTTCCCGGGTGGTCGCGAGGTCCGCGGCCTCCTTGCCCTTGAGCTCGCCGTTGCGGCGGGCGGCACGGGCCTCGGCGGACGCGGTCAGGAAGATCTTCAGGTCGGCGTCGGGCAGCACGGTGGTGCCGATGTCGCGGCCCTCGACCACGATCCCGCCCTCGGCCGCCGCGGCGATCTGCCGCTGGAGCTCGGTGATCAGGGTGCGCACCTCGGGGACCGCGCTGACGGCGCTGACCTTGGAGGTGACCTCCTGGGTCCGGATCGGGCCGGCGGCGTCGAGGCCGTCGACCGTGATGGTGGGGGCGGCCGGGTCGGTGCCGGACTCGATGACCGGCTTGCCGGCGGCCACCGCGACCGCGTGCGGGTCGTCGGTGTCGACGCCGTTGGTGATCATCCACCAGGTGATGGCCCGGTACTGGGCACCGGTGTCCAGGTAGCGCAGCCCGAGCGCGGCGGCCACGGCCTTGGAGGTGCTGGACTTGCCCGTGCCGGAGGGACCGTCGATGGCGACGATCACGGCGGACGGAGCGACGGTTTCCACGGGGCGAGCGCCTTCCTGGTCGGACGTGCGGGTTCCGGGCGCGGCAAAGCGCCCCTGTCCAAGGTTACCGGCCCCGCGCGCCGCCGGTTTCCGCGTTCCCGGCCGCCCGGGGTGCCGCTACTGCTGGCGCAGCGCCCAGCCGCGCTCGCGCAGCTCGGCGGTGAGCGCGGCGGCGGAGCGGGGCTCCACCATCAGTTGCACCAGGCCCGCCTGCTGCCCGGTGGCGTGCTCGATGCGTACGTCCTCCACGTTGACCCCGGCCCGGCCGGCGTCGGCGAAGATCCGCGCCAGCTCGCCCGGCCGGTCGCTGATGAACACGGCCACCGTCTCGTACTGGGCGGGGGCGGCGCCGTGCTTGCCCGGCACCCGGTCCCGGCCGGCGTTGCCGCGGCGCAGCACGTCCTCGATGCCCTTGGCGCCGCGCCGGCGGTCGGACGCGTCGGTGGACTGCAGGCCGCGCAGGGCCTGCACGGTCTCCTCCAGGTCGGCGGCGATCCCGGAGAGCACGTCGGCGACGGGCCCCGGGTTGGCGGAGAGGATCTCCACCCACATCCGCGGGTCGGAGGCGGCGATCCGGGTCACGTCGCGGATGCCCTGGCCGCACAGCCGTACGGCGGACTCCTCGGCCTCCTCCAGCCGGGCCGCGACCATGCTGGAGACCAGCTGCGGGGTGTGCGAGACCAGGGCGACGGCCCGGTCGTGGGCGTCGGCGTCCATCACCACCGGCACCGCCCGGCACAGGGCGACCAGCTCCAGGGCCAGGTTGAGCACTTCGTGGTCGGTCTCGCGGGTGGGCGTGAGCACCCAGGGGCGGCCCTCGAAGAGGTCGGCGGTGGCGGCCAGCGGCCCGGAGCGCTCCTTGCCGGCCATCGGGTGCGTCCCGATGTACGCGGCGACGTCCACACCGCGGGCCTCCAGCTCCCGGCGGGGCCCGCCCTTGACGCTGGCCACGTCCACGTACGCCCGGGCCAGGCCGCGGCGGATGGCGTCGGCGAGGGCGTCGGCGACGTGGGCCGGGGGCACGGCGACGACCGCGAGGTCCACCGGGCCCTCGGGCGGGTCGTACGTGCCGGCGCCCAGCGAGGCGGCCGTACGGGCGGCGGCGGGGTCGTGGTCGGCCAGGTGCACGGTCACCCCGCGCCCGGCGAGCGCGAGCGCCGCGGAGGTACCGATCAGTCCGGTTCCGATGACGACGGCGGTTCTCACTTCGGGGCGCTCCTCGTTGCTCCACTGCTCCACGGTCCGGCGTGATCAGCGTAGCCAGCGGCGCTCCCCCGGGCCGCATCGGGGGAACTCCGCCGGCCCCGGCCGGCCCCGGCCGGCAGCGCCCGCGGCCACAGCATGTCCGACGGACAATGTCACCCGGTCCGCCCCGTGACGCCACCGGGCGGACCGGCTGGGGTAGAACGTCGGCATGATCTTCCACATCGTCGCGCTCGCCGACTGGTCGGCCCGCCCCGACCTGCCCTACGCCCCCGCCTCGCTGGAGGCCGAGGGCTTCGTGCACTGTTCGGCGGACCGCCCCACCGCCCTGGAGATCGCCGACCGGTACTACCGGGGGACGCCGGGCACGCTGCTGGCGGTCGAGCTCGACGAACGGGCGCTGACCTCCGAGGTGAGCCGTGAGGGTGCCTCGGGCGCCCGCTACCCGCACGTCCACGGCCCGCTGGACCGGGCGGCCGTGATCCGGCTCTGGGAGGTCGTGCGCGAGCCGGGCCGGCCTGCCGTCCTCGCCCCGTGGGAACCGGGCGCCTGACCGGCGCGGCGCACGGACGCCGCCGCCCGGCGGGGTCCAGGATGCTGCCATGAGCGAACCCCTGCGTACCGCCCGGCGCACCGCCCTGGCGGCGGGCTGCGCCGCCCTGGCCGGCGGCGCCCTCGGCGCCTGCGGCTCGGCCGAGGAGCCCGGCACGGAGCCGGGGACCGGCACCGGTCCGGCGACCGGCACGGCGACCGGCACGGCTCCGACGACCGGCGGCGCCACCGGCGCCACGCTGATGCGCACCGCGGACGTGCCGGTGGGCGGCGGCAAGGTCGCCGTGGCCGAGAAGGTGGTGGTCACCCAGCCGCAGGCGGGCACGTTCAAGGCGTTCTCGGCGGTCTGCACCCACCAGGGGTGCTTGGTGGGCAAGGTCGAGAACGGCACCATCGACTGCCCCTGCCATGGCAGCACGTTCGCGATGGCCACCGGCGCGGTGACCCACGGTCCGGCCACCCGGCCGCTGCCGACGCGCGCCATCACGGTCCAGGGCGACGAAATCAAGCTCGCGTAGCCACCGGGCCCGCGCCTACGCTCGCCCGATGGACGAGCACGAAGCGCACGACGAGCACGAAGCGCACGACGAGCAGGACGAGCACGAGGCACAGGACGAGCAGGCCGGGCGGAGCCCGCAGGCGGACACCCTGGCACCGCTGACCCTGGTGCGCGAACACACCGTCTACTCCTGTGTGATGGGCTCGCGCGCCTTCGGCCTCGCGACCGGGGCGAGCGACACCGACCGGCGCGGTGTCTACCTGGCGCCCACGCCGTCGTTCTGGGGCTTCGACAAGCCGCCGACGCATGTCGAGGGGCCGCGGGAGGAGCAGTTCTCCTGGGAGCTGGAGCGCTTCTGCGAGCTGGCGCTCAAGGCCAACCCCAACATCCTGGAGTGCCTCCACTCCCCCTTGGTGGAGGTGCTCACCCCGGTCGGTGCGGAACTCCTCGACCTGCGCGGGGCGTTCCTGTCCCGCCGGGCCCACGCGAGCTTCAGCCGGTACGCCGTCTCCCAGCGCGGCAAGCTGGAGGCGGACGTGCGTCTGCACGGCGGCCCGCGCTGGAAGCACGCCATGCACCTGCTGCGGCTGCTGCTGTCCTGCCGCGACCTGCTGCGCACCGGCCGGCTCACGATCGACGTGGGCCCGTACCGGGAGGAGCTCCTCGCGGTGAAGCACGGCGAGCGCGGCTGGGACGAGGTGACGGCCTGGATGACCCGCCTGTTCGAGGAGACCGAGGCGGCCCTGCGGACCACCACGCTGCCGGCCGAGCCGGACCGGGCCCGGGTGACGGACTTCCTGCGCCGCACGCGCCGGGCCTCGGCGGCAGCGGCGGCGTAGGACGGCGGCGGGCCGGGCCCGCCACCCCGCCGCCGTCCTACGGTCCTAGGGCTGGTCCCAGAGGGCGCCGAAGGCCAGCAGTTCCTCGCGGTACTCGATCCGGCCCTCCCAGTCCCGGGGCCAGACGTCGGCGCCGAGGTGGGCGCCCGCGAAGGCCCCGGTCAGGCAGGCGATGGAGTCGGAGTCCCCGGCGGTGCACGCCGCCCGGCGCAAGGCGGTCAGCGGCTCCTCGGGGAAGAGCAGGAAGCAGTGCAGGGCGGTGGCGAGGGCCTCCTCGGCGATCCAGCCCTCCCCGGTGGCCAGGCACGGGTCGACCTCCGGCGAGGGCCTGTCCAGGGCGGCGGACAGCCGGTCCAGGGCGGCCAGGCACTCGTCCCAGCCGCGGGCGACGAAGGAGGCCGGGGTGGCGTCCGAGGGGGTCCGCATCCACAGGTCGCCGAGCCAGCGCTCGTGGTACGTGGTGCGCTGCCGGAGGGCGTAGGAGCGCAGCCGGCCCACCAGGCCGGTCACCTCCACGCCCTGGGCCAGGAGGTGGACGGCGTGCGCGGTCAGGTCGGAGGCGGCCAGCGCGGTGGGGTGCCCGTGGGTGAGGGCCGACTGGAGCTGGGCGGCGCCCGCGCGTTCCTCCTCGGTCCAGCCGGGCACCAGTCCGACGGGTACCACCCGCATGTTGGCCCCGCAGCCCTTGGAGCCGACCTGGCTGGCGTCCCGCCAGTCGCGGTCCGGGTCCTTCAGCAGGTTGCAGGCGCGCAGGCAGGTGTTGCCGGGGGCGCGGTTGTTCTCGGGCGACCGGTACCACTCCACGAACTCCTCGCGGACCGGCCGGGTCAGCCGGAGCGGGGCCAGCGGTCCGCGCTCGGCCGCGGTGCGGATGCCGCGGGCGAGCGCCAGGGTCATCTGGGTGTCGTCGGTGACGATCGCCGGGCGCGGCAGCCTCATCTCGCGCCAGGGGCCGCACTTGGCGAGGATCGACGGCACGTCGTTGAACTCGGTGGGGAAGCCCAGGGCGTCGCCGAGGGCGAGGCCGATCAGGGCCCCGGTTGCCGGTCGCTTGGTGGTCATCGGCGGTGTCCTTCCGGGCGGAGCAGCGGCGGGTGGAGCGCGGTGGCCGGGCCGGCGCGGTAGAGGGCGGCGGGTTTGCCGCGGCCCCCGGTGAGCCGGGCGGCGCCCGGTACGGCCTCGACGAAGCCGGGGGTGGCGAGCACCTTGCGGCGGAAGTTGGGGCGGTCGAGCGCGGTGTCCCAGACCGTCTCGTAGACCGCCTGGAGCTCGCCGAGGGTGAACTCGGGCGGGCAGAAGGCGGTGGCGAGGCAGGTGTACTCCAGCTTCGCGCCGACCCGGGTCCGGGCGTCGGCGAGGATCCGGTCGTGGTCGAAGGCGAGGGCACCGGTGTGGTCCACGGGGACCCAGCGGGCCCGGTCGGCGTCGCCGCCGCCCGTCCCGGAGGGCTCGGGGAGGTCCGGGACCAGCGCGGTGAAGGCGATGGACACCACCCGCATCCGCGGGTCCCGGTCCGGTTCGCTGTACGTGCGCAGCTGCTCCAGGTGCAGTGTGCCGACCACGGCGGCCGACAGGCCGGTCTCCTCGGCCAGTTCGCGCCGGGCGGCCCGCTCGGCGGACTCCCGCGGCAGGACGAACCCGCCGGGCAGCGCCCAGGCCCCGAGGTGGGGTTCCTGCCCCCGCCGGATCAGCAGGACGTGCAGCCGGCCGCCGCGGACGGTGAACACCGCGAGGTCCACGGTGACGGCGAAGGGCTCGAAGGCGTAAGGGTCGTAGCCCGCCGGGATCCGGGCGGTCATGTGCGTGTCCTCCCCCTGGGGGACGGCCGTCGCTCCTGGTCCACCCCCGTGGGCCCAGGAACGGCGACCGCGCCCGCCTTTATGGTCGTACTGACTATAAAGAGGGTTCGGGGTCCGGGCAAGCGAAAAGCCCGTGGCGCTGCGGGAGCACCACGGGCTTTCGGAGAGGCCACGTACGGCGGGGGCCGCGGGGTACGGCGCGGGCCGGCCGCGTACGCGGCCGCGTACGGCCGGGGAGGGGCTAGAGGCCGACCTCGCGCATCAGCATGCCCACCTCGGTGTTGGTCAGGCGGCGCAGCCAGCCGGACTTCTGGTCGCCGAGCTCGATCGGGCCGAAGGCCGTACGGACCAGCTTCTCGACGGGGAAGCCCGCCTCGGCGAGCATCCGGCGGACGATGTGCTTGCGGCCCTCGTGCAGGGTGACCTCGACCAGGTAGTTCTTGCCGACCTGGTCGACCACGCGGAAGTGGTCGGCCTTGGCGTAGCCGTCCTCCAGCTGGATGCCGGACTGCAGGCGCTTGCCGATCTCGCGCGGCAGCGGGCCGGTGATGGCCGCGAGGTAGGTCTTCTGCACGCCGTACTTGGGGTGGGTCAGCCGGTGGGCCAGCTCGCCGTGGTTGGTGAGCAGGATGATGCCCTCGGTCTCCGTGTCGAGACGGCCGACGTGGAAGAGCCGGGTCTCGCGGTTGGTGACGTAGTCGCCGAGGCACTGGCGGCCGTCGGGGTCCTCCATGGTGGAGACCACGCCGGCCGGCTTGTTGAGCGCGAAGAACAGGTACGACTGGGTGGCGACGGTCAGGCCGTCCACCTTGATCTCGTCCTTCTGCGGGTCGACCCGCAGGCCCTGCTCGGTGACGATCTTGCCGTTGACCTCGACGCGGGCCTGCTCGATGAGCTCCTCGCAGGCGCGGCGCGAGCCCATGCCGGCCCGGGCCAGCACCTTCTGCAGGCGCTCGCCCTCCAGCTCGGCACCGGGGAAGGTCTTGGGCGTCCTGATCTCGGGCTTGTTCGCGTAGCGCTCGCGGTTGCGCTCCTCGATCCGGGCCTCGTACTCGCGCGGACGGGACTGTCCGCCGCGGGGGCCGTAGCCTTCGCGGGAGCCGCCGCCCTGGGCGCCGCCCCTGCCGCCGCCCTGGGGGGCCCGGGGGCCGCCCTTGGCGCCGCCGCGCGCCGAGGCGCCGCGGGCGCCGCCGGAGGGCTTGCCGCCGCTGGAGGGCTTGCCGGCGCCGGAGCGGCCGGCGCCGGAGCGCTCTCCCTCGGGGCCGACGTCGTAGCGGCGCTCCTCGGGGCGGGGACGGCGCGGACGGCCCTGGGGCTGGCCGCCCTGCCGGTCGTCGCGCGAGTTGCCGGCGCCGCGGTAGTTACCGCGCCCGCCGCTCTTGCCGCTGTTCCTGTTGCCGCCGCTGCTTCGCATCAAAGTTCCGTCTTGTCGTCTTCGTCTGTGTCCGGGGCGTCCGGATCGAACGACGGGACGCCTTCCTGCGTCTCGGCCTCGATCGCTTCCGCCTCCGGGAGGAAGGGGGCGAGCTCGGGGAGCTCGTCCAGGCCGCGCAGGCCCATCCGCTCCAGAAAGTAGTTCGTCGTCCTGTACAGGATCGCACCTGTTTCGGGTTCCGTCCCCGCCTCCTCCACCAGACCGCGCTGGAGGAGGGTCCGCATGACCCCGTCACAGTTGACGCCGCGCACCGCGGAGACCCGCGAGCGGCTGACCGGCTGCCGGTACGCGACCACGGCCAGGGTCTCCAGAGCGGCCTGGGTGAGCCGGGCCTGCTGGCCGTCCAGGACGAAGGACTCCACGGCCGGGGCGTACTCCGCACGGGTGTAGAACCGCCAGCCGCCGGCGACCACGCGCAGCTCGAAGCCGCGGCCCTGGACGGTGTACTCGTCGGCCAGTTCGCGCAGGGCCTCGGCGACCTCGCGGGGGGTCCGCCCGAGGACCTTGGCGAGGTGGGCCTCGGTGGCGGGCTCGTCCACCACCATGAGGACGGCCTCCAGGGCGGGCTTGAGCGCCAGGTCCGCGGGCCCGGCGGGCCCGCTGCTCGGCTCGGTCGTCATTCGGCTTCCTCCACCACGCGGTCGAACTCGTCGGTCACGGCCGGGCCGGCTCCCTCGCCGCCGCTCCAGCGGACCGTGAGCGGCCCCAGGGCCTGCTCCTGGTCGAGTGCGACGGCCTTCTCCCGGTAGAGCTCCAGCAGGGCCAGGAAACGGGCCACGACGGTGAGGGTGTCCGGGGCGCCCTCGGTCAGCTCCTGGAACGTGGCCTCGCCCCTGGCCCGGAGCAGCCGTACGACGATCTCCGCCTGCTCGCGGACGCTGACCAGCGGGGCGTGGATGTGGTCGACGTAGACCTGGGGCGCGGCCCTGGGCTGCATGGCCTTGACGGCGAGCCGGGCGAAGCCTTCCGCGCCGATGCTGATGACCACCTCGGGCAGGAGCTCGGCGTGGTGGGGCTCCAGGCCGACGGTACGGGGGTAGCGCCGGGCCTCGGCCTCGGCGCGCTCCTCGAAGAGCGCGGCGATCTGCTTGTACGCCCGGTACTGCAGCAGCCGGGCGAACAGCAGGTCCCGGGCCTCCAGCAGGGCGAGGTCGGCCTCGTCCTCGACCTCGGCGGCCGGCAGCAGGCGGGCGGCCTTGAGATCGAGCAGCGTGGCCGCGACGACGAGGAACTCGGTGGTCTGATCGAGGTCCCAGTCGGGCCCCATGGCCCGGATGTGCGCCATGAACTCGTCCGTGACCTTGGACAGGGCGACCTCGGTGACGTCGAGCTTGTGGCGAGCGATCAGCTGCAGCAGAAGATCGAAGGGCCCTTCGAAGTTCCCCAACCGCAGAGTGAACTTCCCCCCCGCCCCTTGCCCAGCCC
>NZ_RPRY01000024.1 GCF_003949795.1 Streptomyces sp. WAC06614 | reverse complement strand
CCAGCCGCCAAGGAGGCCGCACCCGTGAGCGCCGCCCAGCCGTCCACGACCGTCACCGACGAAGCACCCGCCGCCGAGGCGCGCGCCAAGCGGACCCCCCGGGCCCGGCGGGCCGCCCCCGCGGGCGGGGTCCGGCCCGCGCCCGCCCTGCACCCGGAGGAACGGGCCCGGCTGCTGGAGGGCCGGCACCACGATCCGCACGCGGTCCTGGGCGCCCGGACCCTGCGCGGCGGGGTGGCGTTCCGGGTGCTGCGGCCGTACGCCAGGACCGTCACGGTGGTCGCCAAGGGGCTGCGGGCCGAGCTGCACGACGACGGCGACGGGCTGTTCTCCGGGCTGTTCCCGCTGCGCACCGTCCCGGACTACCGGCTGCTGGTGGCGTACGACGGCGACGAGACGGAGATCCACGACCCCTACCGGTTCCTGCCGGCGGTGGGCGAGCTGGACCTGCACCTGATCGGCGAGGGCCGGCACGAGGAGCTGTGGACGGCGCTGGGCGCCCGGCCGATGGAGCACCAGGGGGTGAGCGGCACCCGGTTCACGGTGTGGGCGCCCAACGCGCAGGGGGTCCGGGTCACCGGTGACTTCTCCTGCTGGGACCCGGTCGCGCACCCGATGCGTTCGCTCGGCGCGAGCGGGGTGTGGGAGCTGTTCCTGCCGGGCGTCGGCGAGGGCGCCCTGTACAAGTTCGACATCGCCCGGCCGGACGGCAGCCACACGCTGCGCGCGGACCCGATGGCCCGGGCCACCGAGGTGCCGCCGTCCACCGCCTCGGTGGTGACGGCCTCGCACCACGTGTGGCAGGACGAGGAGTGGATGGCCGCGCGCGGCCGCCGGCCCGCGCACCAGGCGCCGTTCTCGGTGTACGAGCTGCACCTGGGCTCGTGGCGGCCGGGCCTGAGCTACCGGCAGCTGGCCGAGCAGCTCCCGTCGTACGTGAAGGACCTGGGCTTCACGCACGTGGAGTTCATGCCGGTCGCCGAGCATCCGTTCGGGGGTTCCTGGGGCTACCAGGTGACCGGCTTCTACGCGCCGACCTCCCGGATGGGCAGCCCGGACGACTTCCGCTTCCTGGTGGACTCGCTGCACCGGGCCGGGATCGGGGTGATCGTCGACTGGGTGCCGGCGCACTTCCCGCGCGACGAGTGGGCGCTGGCGGAGTTCGACGGGCGGCCGCTGTACGAGCACGAGGACCCGCGGCGGTCCGCGCACCCGGACTGGGGGACGCTGGAGTTCGACTACGGGCGCAAGGAGGTGCGCAACTTCCTGGTGGCCAACGCCGTCTACTGGTGCCAGGAGTTCCACGTGGACGGCATCCGGGTGGACGCGGTGGCCTCGATGCTCTACCTCGACTACTCGCGCGGCGAGGGCGAGTGGGTGCCCAACGAGCACGGCGGGCGGGAGAACCTGGACGCGGTGCGGTTCCTGCAGGAGATGAACGCCACCGTCTACCGGCGCTGCCCGGGCGTGGTGACCGTGGCCGAGGAGTCCACCGCCTGGGACGGGGTGACCCGCCCCACCGACTCCGGCGGGCTGGGCTTCGGGCTGAAGTGGAACATGGGCTGGATGCACGACACCCTGCGCTACCTGTCGAAGGAGCCGGTGCACCGCAAGTTCCACCACCACGACATGACCTTCGGGATGGTCTACGCGTACAGCGAGAACTACGTGCTGCCGATCTCGCACGACGAGGTGGTGCACGGCAAGCGCGCGCTGGTGTCGAAGGTTCCCGGCGACTGGTGGCAGCAGCGGGCCACGCACCGCGCGTACCTGGGCTTCATGTGGGCCCACCCGGGCAAGCAGCTGCTGTTCATGGGCCAGGAGTTCGCGCAGGGCGCCGAGTGGTCGGAGTCCCACGGGCCCGACTGGTGGCTGCTGGACAGCAGTTACACGGCGGCGGACGACCACCGGGGGGTGCGGGAGCTGGTGCGGGACCTGAACCGGGCGTACGTGGCGGCGCCCGCGCTGTGGGAGCGGGACTCGGTGCCGGAAGGGTTCGCTTGGGTGGAGGCGGACGCGGCGGAGGACAACGTCTACGCCTTCCTGCGGTACGCGGCGGACGGCTCGCCGCTGCTGGCGGTCTGCAACTTCTCCCCGGTGGTGCGCCGGCAGTACCGGGTCGGGGTGCCCGAGGGCGTCGCGCTGTGGCGGGAGGTGCTCAACAGCGACGAGGAGCGCTACGGCGGCAGCGGCGTGCGCAACGCGCAGCCGCTGCGGCCGGAGCGGGAGCCGGCGCAGGGCCGGCCGCTCAGTCTGCGGCTGACCCTGCCGCCGCTGAGCACGCTGTGGTTCAGGCCCTGACCGGGAGGATCTCCTCCAGTTCGGCGAGCAGCCGGTGCTTGGTGCGGGTGCCGACCATGGACCGCACCGGCTCGCCGCCCTGGAACACGATCATGGTCGGCGCGGACAGCACCCCGTGGCGCAGGGTGACCTCGGGGTTGTGGTCCACGTCGATCTGGACGATCTTGAGCCGGTCGGCCTGGTCGGCGGCGAGCGCGGACAGCACCGGCGCGAGCTGCCGGCAGGGGCCGCACCAGTCGGCGGTGAACTCGACCAGGACCGGACGGTCCCGCTCGGCGAGCACCTCCGCCGCGAAGGTCGCGTCGGTCACCTCGGGGACTCCCTGGGCACGCATCGTCGTACTCTCCTCGTGTCGTCAGCCGGTCATCTCGCACCGGGGCACGGCCGCCGCTCCGGCGGCCTCCTCGGCCTCGGCGAGCTGCCGCGCCACCTGCTCGCGTACGTCGGCCAGCCGGCCGAGCAGCTCGTCGAGCTCGACGAGCTTGCGCCGGTAGACGGCCAGCGAGGCCGGGCAGCGGTCGCCGGCCGGGTGGCCGGCGCGCAGGCAGTCCACGAACGGGCGGGTCTCCTCCAGGTCGAAGCCGAAGTCCTGGAGGGTGCGGATCTGGCGCAGCAGCGCCAGGTCCTCCTCGTCGTAGCTGCGGTAGCCGTTGTCGGTGCGGCGGGCCGTGAGCAGCCCGCGCGCCTCGTAGTAGCGCAGGGTCCGGGTCGTGGTCCCGGCCCGGCGGGCCAGCTCGCCGATTCGCATGGGACGACCGTATTCCTTGACGCCGACGTCAAGGCAAGGAGCCCTCGCCACCCCCGTGAGGCGAGGGCCCCTCGCACTGGGTCACGCAGGGGCGGAAGGAACGGTTCAGGGTGTGGCGCGAGGACCTGTGGGGAAGGGATCATGACGGTGGCCCGAACCGCACGCCGGGCAGTGGATCTTCTCTTTCACCGATTACCGGACGGTCGCCGGTAAACCGGCGCAAATCACCGAACTCGGTCGGAGATTCCTACGAGTTGTGAGTTGGTTCGAACAGACCGTAGTCGTCGGACCCCAGCCACTTCTACCGTGTGCCCGTGCACTCAAGTCCCCCCTTCAATGCCTCCGCCGCCCGCCGCCTGCGCGCGGCCCTCGGCATGGCGCCCGGTCACGTCGCCTACGGTCTGCGCGCCCAGTACGGACTCCTCGTCGCCCCCGAGACCGTCATGGCCTGGGAGCGGGGCGAGGCCACCCCCGCCCCGGCGGAGCTGACCGCCCTCGCCGGCGTGCTGTGGTGCGCGCCCGGGGAGCTGCTCGCCGAACCGGTGACCCTGCGGGAGCACCGCATCGCCCGGGGCCTGACGGCCGAGGAGCTCGCCCGGCGGGTGGGGCTGGACCCGGGGTCGTACCAGAAGATGGAGGACACCGGCCGCTGGAAGGGCAACGAGCGCCAGTCGGCCGCGCTGGCCACCCTGCTGAAGCTGAGCCTGCCGCAGTTCGTGGCGGCCACGGGCAAGCAGGAGGAGCTGGCGGAGGTGCTGCGCAACGCGGTGACCACGCGCTGGCAGGCGTACCTCAAGCCGCTCACCAAGCTGATCCCGGTGCCGAAGGCCCATCTGGAGTGGGTGCTGGAGCAGCTCTACGACGACTACCAGTCGCGGATGGTCGCCACCTTGAGCTGGGGCAGCGGAAGCGGCCAGGGCGGGGCGAACAGCGGGGACGCGGGCCGGGAGTTCCTCGCGGAGATCGTCGACCGGTTCTGGGCGCTCGCCCGCGGGACCGGATGACCCGGAAAGGACCTGCCGTCCGGCCGGTACGGCGGGGACGAACGTCCCCGCCGTACCGGCCGGACGACCGGCGCCGGGCGGAACCGGCTCAGAAGACCGACTCGGCCTCGTACATCCGGTTCTCGGGCACGGTCTTGAGCTCCGCGGTCGCCGAGGCCAGCGGGGCCATCACGATGTCGGTGCCGCGCAGGGCCGTCATCCGGCCGAAGTCGCCGCGGTGGACGGCCTCGACGGCGTGCCAGCCGAAGCGGGTGGCGAGCACCCGGTCGTAGGCGGTGGGGACACCGCCGCGCTGGACGTGGCCGAGGATGACCGGGCGGGCCTCCTTGCCCAGGCGGCGCTCCAGCTCGACGGCCAGGCGGTTGCCGATGCCGGCGAAGCGCTCGTGACCGTACTGGTCGATGGCGCCCTTCTCGTACGGCATCGAGCCCTCGGCCGGGTGCGCGCCCTCGGCGACGCAGACGACCGCGAACTTCTTGCCGCGGGAGAAACGCTCCTCCACCATCTTGACCAGGTCGTCGACCTGGAAGGGACGTTCCGGCAGGCAGATGCCGTGGGCGCCGCCGGCCATGCCGGACTCCAGGGCGATCCAGCCGGCGTGCCGGCCCATCACCTCGACGACCATGACGCGCTGGTGGGACTCCGCGGTGGTCTTGAGGCGGTCTATGGCCTCGGTGGCCACCGTGACGGCGGTGTCGAAGCCGAAGGTGCGGTCGGTGGCGGAGATGTCGTTGTCGATGGTCTTGGGCACGCCGACCACGGGCATGCCGGCGTCGGAGAGCATCCGGGCGGCCGTCAGGGTGCCCTCGCCGCCGATCGGGATCAGGGCGTCGAGGCCGTAGCGCTCCTTGAGGGCGGCGCAGTTGTCGGCGGCCTCCCGCAGCCGGGCGCGCTCCATGCGGGCGGAGCCCAGGATGGTGCCGCCGCGGGCCAGGATGCCGCTCACCGAGTTGATGTCCAAGGGCCGGTAGTGACCGTCGAGGAGCCCCTTGAAGCCGTCCTCGAAGCCGATGACCTCGTCCCCGTGACCGACCAGCGCGCGGTGCACGACGGACCGGATGACAGCGTTCAGTCCTGGGCAGTCGCCGCCTGCGGTGAGAACTCCGATACGCATCGTGCTGTGTCTCCTGCTCCTGGTCGTACCCTCCGTACGGGTGCGGACGTACGGGCGTACGCATGGACGTACTCGTGAAGGCCGTAATGGCGCAGCCTGTCCGATTGTTCCACGCGTCACCGGGGAGGCGCGCTCTGCACTGCTCCGCACCCAGGGCCTTTGGACCCCCCTCCCGAGGCCTTCTACTGACGGGCGCTTTACCCACACGCCAAGGTATTGTCAAGGGGTCAAGCCCACCTTATCGGGGGAAATCGACTCACGAAGAGGGACGGAGAGCCACGTGACGCGCAGCGTGTACGTCACCGGGATCGACCGGGGGGACGGCCGCCAGGTCGTCGAGCTGGGGATCATGGAGCTGCTGACCCGGCAGACGGGCCGGGTCGGGGTCTACCGGCCCCTGCTCCACGACGCACCGGACCGGCTCTTCGACCTGCTCAAGGCCCGGTACCGGCTGGATCAGGACGCCGCGTCCGCCGTCGGCATGGAGTACCACGAGGCCTCGGTGGTCCTGGCCGAGAAGGGCACCGACGAGCTGGTCTCCCGGCTGGTCGACCGCTACCACCGGGCGGCCCGCGCCTACGACGTCATGCTGGTCCTCGGCACCGACTACGCCGACACCAACCTCCCCGACGAGCTGGCGCTGAACGCCCGCCTGGCCAACGAGCTGGGCGCGGTCGTCGTCCCCGTGGTCGGCGGCACCAAGCAGACCGCCGAGTCGGTGCGGGCCGAGGCCCGCAACGCCTACCGCGCCTACGAGAGCCTGGGCTGCGAGGTCGTGGCGATGGTGGTCAACCGGGTGGCCAAGGAGGACCGGGACGTCATAGCCGAGCGGCTGGCGGCCCGCCTCCCGGTCCCCTGCTACGTGCTCCCCGACGACAAGTCGCTGTCGGCCCCGACGGTCGCCGAGATCACCCGGGCCCTCGGCGGTGAGGTGCTGCTCGGCGACGAGGCCGGGCTCGCGCGGGACGCGCTGGACTTCGTCTTCGGCGGCGCCATGCTCCCGAACTTCCTCAACGCCCTGACCCCGGGCTGCCTGGTGGTGACCCCCGGCGACCGCTCGGACCTGGTGGTGGGCGCCCTGGCCGCGCACGCCTCCGGCACCCCCGCGATCGCCGGTGTGCTGCTCACCCTGAACGAGCGCCCGGCCCCGCGCATCCTGGAGATGGCCGCGAAGCTGGCCCCGGGCACCCCGGTGGTCTCCGTGGCCGGCAACAGCTTCCCGACGGCCGGCGAACTGTTCGCGCTGCAGAGCCGGCTGAACTCGGCCACCCCGCGCAAGCTGGAGACCGCGCTCGGCCTGTTCGAGCGGCACGTGGACACCCCCGAGCTGCGCGGCCTGCTGTCGGTGACCCGCTCCGAGCGGGTCACGCCGATGATGTTCGAGCACGAGCTGCTGGAGCGGGCCCGCGCCGACCGGCGCCGGGTGGTGCTGCCCGAGGGCACCGAGGAGCGGGTGCTGCGCGCCGCCGACGTGGTGCTGCGCCGGGGGGTCTGCGAGCTCACCCTCCTGGGCGAGGAGCAGGTGGTCCTGAAGAAGGCCGCCGACCTCGGCATCGACATCGGCGGGGCGCAGATCATCGACCCGGCGACCTCGCCCCTGCGGGAACGGTTCGCCGAGTACTACGCCAAGGCCCGCGCCCACAAGGGCATGACCGTCGAGCTGGCCAACGACGTGGTCACCGACGTCAACTACTTCGGCACGCTGATGGTCCAGGAGGGCCTGGCCGACGGCATGGTCTCCGGGTCGGTGCACTCCACCGCGGCCACCATCCGCCCGGCCTTCGAGATCATCAAGACCAAGCCGCAGGCCTCGATCGTCTCCTCCGTCTTCTTCATGTGCCTGGCCGACCGGGTGCTGGTCTACGGCGACTGCGCGGTCAACCCCGATCCGAACGCCGAGCAGCTGGCCGACATCGCCGTCCAGTCCGCCGCCACCGCCGCCGCCTTCGGCGTCGAGCCGCGGATCGCGATGCTGTCGTACTCGACCGGCACCTCCGGGTCCGGTGCCGACGTGGACAAGGTCCGCAAGGCCACCGAGATCGTCCGGCAGCAGCGTCCGGACCTGGCCGTCGAGGGCCCGATCCAGTACGACGCCGCCGTCGAGCCGTCCGTGGCCGCGACCAAGCTGCCCGGCTCCGACGTGGCCGGCCGGGCGACGGTGCTGATCTTCCCGGACCTCAACACCGGCAACAACACCTACAAGGCGGTCCAGCGCTCGGCGGGCGCCGTGGCGGTCGGCCCGGTGCTGCAGGGCCTGCGCAAGCCGGTCAACGACCTGTCCCGCGGCGCACTGGTCCAGGACATCGTCACCACGGTGGCGATCACCGCCATCCAGGCCCAGAACCCGGCCGCCGCGCAGTAGCCCCTCCTCCCCCACCGAAGGAAAGACCCGATCGTGACCGCATCGCGCGTACTCGTCCTCAACTCCGGCTCCTCGTCGGTCAAGTACCAGCTGCTCGACATGGCGGACCGCAGCCGGCTGGCCGTCGGGCTGGTCGAGCGGATCGGCGAGGAGACCTCGCGGCTGGTGCACGAGCCGCTGGCCACCGGCGGCGACAGGCGCGAGCAGCTCGGCCCGATCGCCGACCACGAGGCCGCGCTGAAGGCCGTGGCGGCCGAGCTGGCCGCCGACGGCCTGGGGCTGGACTCGCCGGAGCTGGCCGCGGTCGGTCACCGGGTGGTGCACGGCGGCACCCGGTTCACGGCGCCCACGGTCATCGACGACGAGGTCCTGGCCGAGATCCGCAGCCTGGTGCCGCTGGCCCCGCTGCACAACCCGGCGAACGTGACCGGCATCGAGGTGGCCCGCGCGCTGCGCGCGGACATCCCGCAGGTGGCCGTCTTCGACACGGCCTTCCACGCGACCATGGCGGACCACGTGGCCCAGTACGCGATCGACGCCGAGGTCGCCGAGCGCTTCTCGGTCCGGCGCTACGGCTTCCACGGCACCTCCCACGCCTATGTCTCCCGGGCCACGGCCCGGCTGCTGGGCAAGGCGCCGGAGGAGGTCAACGTGATCGTGCTGCACCTGGGCAACGGCGCCTCGGCCTCGGCCGTGCGCGGCGGGGTGTGCGTGGACACCTCGATGGGCCTGACCCCGCTGGAGGGCCTGGTCATGGGGACCCGCTCGGGCGACCTGGACCCGGCGGTGATCTTCCACCTGGCCCGGGTCGGCGGGATGTCGGTGGACGAGATCGACTCGCTGCTGAACAAGAAGAGCGGTCTGCTGGGCATGTGCGGCGACAACGACATGCGCGAGGTGCTGCGCCGGGCCGGCGAGGGCGACGAGGCGGCCGGGCGGGCGTTCGCCACGTACGTGCACCGGCTGAAGAAGTACATCGGCGCCTACACGGCCGTGCTGGGCCGGGTGGACGCGGTGGTGTTCACGGCGGGCGTGGGCGAGAACGCGGCCCCGGTGCGCGAGGCCGCCGTGGCGGGCCTGGAGGAACTCGGCCTGGCGCTGGACCACCGGGCGAACGCGGAGCGCTCGGGCGAGCCGCGGCTGATCTCCCCCGAGTACGCCCGGGTGGCGGTGGCGGTGGTGCCCACGGACGAGGAGCTGGAGATCGCCGCTCAGGCCTATGAGCTGGTTACTCGCTAGTCACTTGGACTTTCCACCAGACGGAATATTCCGCTACGAAACAAACGGATAGGATCCGCTCCATGCGCCGTTCCAAAATCGTCTGCACCCTGGGCCCCGCCGTCGACTCCTATGAGCAGCTGAAAGCGCTCATCGAGGCAGGCATGAACGTGGCCCGTTTCAACTTCAGCCACGGATCCCAGGCAGAGCACCAGGAGCGGTACGACCGCGTCCGCAAGGCCTCGGAGGACACCGGCCGCGCGGTGGGTGTCCTCGCCGACCTCCAGGGTCCGAAGATCCGCCTGGAGACCTTCGCCGAGGGCCCGGTCGAGCTGGTCCGCGGGGACGAGTTCACCATCACCACCGAGGACGTCCCGGGCGACAAGTCCATCTGCGGCACCACGTACAAGGGCCTGCCCGGCGACGTCGCCAAGGGCGACCAGATCCTGATCAACGACGGCAACGTCGAGCTGCGGGTCACCGAGGTCGACGGCCCGCGCGTGCGGACCATCGTCATCGAGGGCGGTGTCATCTCGGACCACAAGGGCATCAACCTGCCCGGCGCCGCGGTGAACGTCCCGGCCCTGTCCGAGAAGGACAAGGAGGACCTGCGCTTCGCCCTGCGGATGGGCTGCGACATGGTCGCCCTGTCCTTCGTCCGCGACGCCAACGACGTCAAGGACGTCCACCGGGTCATGGACGAGGAGGGCCGCCGGGTCCCCGTCATCGCCAAGGTGGAGAAGCCGCAGGCCGTCGACAACATGGAGGCCGTGGTCGACGCCTTCGACGCGGTCATGGTGGCCCGCGGTGACCTGGCCGTCGAGTACCCGCTCGAAAAGGTCCCGATGGTGCAGAAGCGCCTCATCGAGATGTGCCGCCGCAACGCCAAGCCGGTCATCGTCGCCACCCAGATGATGGAGTCGATGATCACCAACTCCCGGCCCACCCGCGCCGAGGCCTCCGACGTCGCCAACGCCATCCTGGACGGCGCCGACGCGGTCATGCTGTCGGCCGAGTCCTCGGTGGGCCAGTACCCGATCGAGACCGTCAAGACGATGTCGAAGATCGTCGCCGCGGCCGAGGAGGAGCTGCTCTCCAAGGGCCTCCAGCCGCTGGTCCCGGGCAAGAAGCCGCGCACCCAGGGCGGTTCCGTGGCCCGCGCCGCCTGCGAGATCGCCGACTTCCTCGACGGCAAGGCGCTGATCGCCTTCACCCAGTCCGGTGACACCGCCCGCCGGCTGTCCCGCTACCGCGCGGTCCAGCCGATCGTGGCCTTCACCACGGACGTCAACACCCGCAACCAGCTCACCCTGAGCTGGGGCGTGGACTCGTACGTCGTCCCGCACGTGAACAACACCGACGCCATGGTCGAGCTGGTCGACGCCGAGCTGGTCAAGCTCAGCCGCTACAACGCCGGCGACACCGTGGTCATCACGGCCGGCTCGCCCCCCGGCGTCCCGGGCACGACCAACATGGTCCGCGTCCACCACCTCGGTGGCGCGTCGCAGGACTGATCCACCCCCGCCGCACAGCGGGAGCGGCCCGCACCCCGAGGGGGTGCGGGCCGCTCCTGTCGTCGCGGGGTCCTACTCCGGCGGACCGATGTAGTTCTTCAGGCCCGGGACCGTCAGCGTGCCGCCGAACTGGCCGGCCTGGACGACCTTGACCTGGGTGAAGAACGCGAAGGGCACGTTCAGCGGCGGCGGGCTGGTCGGGCTGAACTCGATCGGGATCAGACCGAACAGGTTGCCCTTGAGCGACTCGGTGTACATCGTCACCTTGCCGCCACGGATCTTGGACGTCGAGCCGGGGCGGGACTTCAGGTGGGCGATGTTCTGCCCCTTGCCGACGGTCTGGTACAGGTCCTTGATGTCCAGGGAGTCCGCGGTGAACTTCAGGACCTTCTTGACCTTGCCGGAGCCGGTCCTGACCTCGACGATGCCCTCGTAGTCCAGGCCGTACAGGGTCAGCATGCTGCTGTCCAGGTACCACGGCTCGTCGGGCAGGGCCGGGATGCCCGGCTCCAGCTTGGCGTCGGCGAGGGCCTTCGCGTCCAGGGTCGGGCAGGGGAAGGGCTGCTTGCCGTCGGGGCCCGCCGCGTCCTTGTCCTTGTCGCCGGTCGCCTCGTCGTCCGCCACGCCCGTCTCGTCCTTGGGCTTGTCGGCCGTGTCCTTGACGTCCTGCGGCAGCTCCTTGACCTCGACGCCGGCCTTCCTGGCCGCCTCGCGGATCGCGTCCGCCGCCGGGTCCGCGGGCTTCGGGGCGGCGGTGCCGGGCGCGGGTGCGGCCGTGCCGGAGGGCGCGGGCGCGGGGGCCGTGGACGGGGCGGTGCTCGGCGTCGCGCCCGGTGCGGCGGCCTTGCCGAGCCCGCCGAACAGGTCCTTGAGGGCGTCACCGACGCCCAGCGGGTCCAGCGGATCGGTCTTCTTCGCCGCGGCCGCCGTGGTCGACGGCGCCGGGGCGGCCTGCTGCTGCGCGGAGGCGGTGGCCGGGGCGTTCGGCTTCGTGGCCGGCGGGGTCACCGCGGGCTTGGGCGAGGCCGAGGCCGAGGCCTTGGGGGACGCCCCGGGCGAGGGCGACGTACCCGGCGAGGCGCCGGGCGACGCGGTGGCGGACGGCGACGCCGAGGGCGAGGGAGAGGCCGAGCCGGTCGGGCCGTCGGAGCGCGTCACGCACGGCCCGGGCAGGAACGGGATCTCCTTGTCGTCGGCGGCGGCCAGCTTGGGGGCCATGCCCATCCCGACGAACACGGCCGTGGGCATCGCCGCCAGGGCCATGGTCCTGCCGACGGGTATGTGGAACTTCGTCAGCAGCGACTTCCTGGGCGCCGCGTGGCGCGGGCCCTTCGTACCACGGGACTCGTCCCCAGGGGCCGCGTCGGCCGCCTGCGTCTGGTCACCCCGCACTGTTCCTCCCGCCGTCGGCGTGGGCAGTCGTCTCGGTCGGGTAGCCGGTCTCCGTCTCCCGCGGGGCGGGGACCGCCGCGGTGGCCGCCAGGGCCTGCGGGTCGGACTCCTGCGCCGCGGGCACACCCGGTGCCCAGGCCAGGGCGAGGCTGCCGCCGACCAGTGCGCAGATCAGTCCCAGGAACCAGCCGCCGAGGTTGGACAACGGCAGGGAGACCAGCCCGAGCAGGATCGCGGCGACGCCGGCGAAGACCCGTACGCCCTGCTGGAACCAGAGCGTCAGACCCAGGGTGATCAGCAGGATCCCGATGATCAGCGAGCCGGATCCGGTCGTGGTGGCCAGCGTCACCGAGACGTTGGCCAGGCGCGTGTCGCCGAACGGGAAGTAGATGATCGGCGCACCGGCCAGCATGGTGAACAGCCCGGCCCAGAACGGCCGCTTGCCCGACCAGGAGTGGAAGGCGTAGTACGCCACGGTGAGCCAGTGGTCGTCAGCGGCGTTAACCGGGGCCTGGGGGTTCATGGACAACAGCTCCCTGGAAACGGTGGTTCGAAAGAACTTCGTGTCGCGCCCGGACGGGCGGACGGACGACAGTGCCGCCCGCCCGGCCGGTCGAGCAACACGGGGACGGACTACTTCTCGTCCTCGTAGCACGGCTGGTCGCCGCTGAGCAGGCGCAGCTTGAGGTCGGGCAGGGTGAAGGTGCCCGCCGTCGTCGCCCAGGCCTTCTGGCGCACGTTCGTCAGCGTCGCCGTCTTGGCGCGCTGCGAGAAGGCGAACGGGCTCGCGACCGTGCCGGGCTGCGGCTTGGTCGGGTTGCTCTGGTCGCCGACCGCGACACCGATGTCGAGCTGCTCGAACTTGGCGTCCGCGTCGAGCTCGGCGACGTCCAGGTAGATGTTCTGGGCGACCGCCGGACGGCCCTTGTGGCCCGTCTGCAGCTTCAGGGTGATGTTGCCGAGGCCGGGCACCGGGGTGACCAGCGACTGGCACATGTTGGTGATCTTGGCCTCGCGGAAGCCGGAGATGGTGACCGGGTGGTGCTGCGGGTCACCCTTGAGGCTGTGTCCCTCGGCGATGCCGCCGTACTGGATCAGGTCCTGACCGACGAGCTCGTCGGCGCGCACCTTGAAGTCCTGGCCGGAGACGCTGAAGGACGCCGCGAGGGCACCCTGCGCCAGACCCACACCGACCGCGGCGGTCGCCGCGATGCTCGGCACCATGACGAGCGCGAAGCGCTTCCATCTGGTCCCGCCACGAACCTGGGAATTCATGTTGTTCCTCCTTCTCGGACGTACATCTCCGGTCCGGGCCCTGCCCGTCCTGGGATGGGAGAAGTGCTACGTCCTCGGGAAGGAGCGTCGGCGGCCATGGCGCGGATCCGCGTCAGGTACACCGGCGATCACCCCCGAGCGACAACCACTGGGCCACGCGTCCGCGCAACCTGGAGGACAGGCCCTGCCGGTGGCGGCAGAGACCCCCCTGTCCACGGCCGGTGCCCATGGCCACCGACCGGCCCGGTGGGGACCCGTCCGCGGCTCCGGGTGAGCGGCTCTGCGGGACGGACCGAGCGTGGCCGATCGTGGTCCATTCGGGGCCGGGGCACAAGGGGGTTCGTTACTGGCGGGTAACGGCTGGATAACCAGAGCCCGACCGAGCGCCCGGACTCGGGCACGGAGGGTGTCACCCCGGGCCACGACAGATCGGGGGAATGAGGGAGGAACCCGACAGATCCTTGGGTTCGATTTACTGCGAGTAACAGCGGCCGCGATTACCAAGTTTTGGTAAAGGGCGGCCGCTGTTTATCTCCGTGTCAACACATCGACGGTCGCCCGCCGACGCTCCCGCGGGCCCTAGAACAGCACCCGCGCGAGGGCCGTGCGCGCCTTGACGACCCGCGGGTCCTCGGAGCCGACGATCTCGAACAGCTCCAGCAGGCGCAGCCGCACGGTGTCCCGGTCGTCACCGAACGTGACGCGCACGGTGTCCACCAGCCGCCCGAAGGCGTCCTCGACGTGACCGCCCACCAGGTCCAGGTCCGCGGCCGCGAGCTGGGCCTGCACGTCCTTGGGGTCGGCGGCGGCCGCGGTCCGCACGGCCTGCGGGTCCACGCCCTGCACGCGCGCGAGCAACTCGGCCTGCGCCAGGCCCAGTTTGGCCTCGGCGTGGCCGGGGTCGTCGGCCAGCACGTTCTTGTACGCCTGGAGGGCCCCGGCCAGGTCGCCGGCGTCCAGCGCGCTCATCGCCGCCTCCAGCAGGGCGTCGTACGGCCCGGCGGGTGCGGCGGCGGCCGGCGCCCCGGCCTCGGCGGCGGTGTCCACGACCAGACCGGTGATGCCGAAGCGCTGCTCGGCGATCTGCACGAGCTGGTCGAGGGTGTCACGGACCTGGTCCTCGGGCGCGGCGCCCTGGAACAGCGGGAGCGCCTGCCCGGCGACCACGGCGAAGACCGCCGGGACGGCCTGGAGGCCGAACTGCTGGACGAGCAGGGGGCTGGCGTCCACGTCGACCTTGGCCACCACGTACCGGCCGCCCGCCTCGACGGCGAGCCGCTCCAGGAGTCCGGTGAGCTCCACGCTCGCCGGGGACCGCTCGGACCAGAAGGGGATGACCACCGGAACCTCGGCGGACATCTGGAGCGCGTCTTCGAAACCCGCCTCGTCGAGGGTGAGGACCAGCGCGCCGGGCGGCACGGCGCCCGCGGCGCCGCCGCCCTGCCGGGCGGCCTCGGCGCGCGCCTGCTCGGCCTTGGCCTTGGCCTCGCCGGCCGCCTTCACCGCGGCGAGGTCGACGACGCCGCTCATGGACATGTTTCTGGGCTGCATGCGTACATCCTCCCCCGTTTGCGCGCGCCGACGAAAAAGATCGCCTGAAATGCTCGTTCACCGGCCGGTCCGGTCCGGTGTCGTGTGCTGTCGGCGTCGGGTCCCCACCTGACGCCCGTAGCTGCTGCGTGGTTGTCGCTCTTACGCTACGAGCCGTAGCGTAACTCTCCCGGCGCCCGGGCGCTCCGTGATCTCGCCCACAGTGCCGTGGGTCACGGGACGGCAGGCTACTGACCGGTATGGTCGCCCAATGCGACACGCACGTTCCGGAACAGCGGGCTCCACTTCCGGCCGCACCGGCCGCCCGCGCAGCGCCGAGGCGGACGCCGCGATCCTGGCCGCGACCCGGGACGCGCTGTGCGAACTGGGCTGGTCCAAGCTGACCATGGGCGACGTCTCGGCCCGGGCCGGGGTCGCCAAGACCACCCTCTACCGCCGATGGGCGGGCAAGAACGAGCTGGTCGTGGACGCCGTCGCCGAGCTGTTCGACACCCTGGAGCTGCCCGACCGGGGTTCGCTGGAGGCCGACGTCGAGTACGTGGTCCTGCAGTTCGCGGAACTGCTGCGGCGCCCCGAGGCGCGGACCGCGCTGATGGCGGTGGTGGCCGAGTCCACCCGGGACGAGGCCCTGCGCGACCGGATCCGGTCGGCGATCGTGGACCGGCAGAAACGTCTCGTCGTACTCGGCCGCGAACGCGCCCAGGCCCGCGGCGAACTGCCGTACGACGCGGACGGGGACCTCGCGGGCCGCACCACCGACCTGATCTTCGACGTCATTGCGGGCACGGTCGTCCACCGCGCCCTGGTGAGCGCCGAGCCGGTGGACGAGCTGTGGGTGGCCACCTTCACCGCCCTGCTGATGCACGGGCTCCAGGGCCCCGCGGCATGAACACGACGGCGGGGCCGGCCACCTGGTGACCGGCCCCGCCGTCGTACCTCCCGGGTCCGTGCGGACCCGTCCGGGCCGTCAGAACCCGGCGGGCTCCGTGTACGTGCCCCACTCGTCCCGCAGGGTGTTGCAGATCTCGCCCAGCGTGGCCTCGGCGCGTACGGCGTCCAGCATGGCCGGGATCATGTTCGACCCGTCCCGGGCCGCTGCGAGCATGGCCTCCAGGGCGGCCCGGACCTTGGCGTCGTCCCGGCGGCCCTTGCGGTCGCCGAGCACCCGGACCTGCTCCCACTCCACCTCGTGGCTGACCCGCAGGATCTCCAGGTCGCCGGTGACCGAACCGTGGTGGACGTTGACGCCGACGACCCGCTTGTCGCCCTTCTCCAGCGACCGCTGGTACTGGAAGGCCGACTCGGCGATCTCACCGGTGAACCAGCCGTCCTCGATCCCGCGCAGGATGCCCGAGGTGATCGGGCCGATCGGGTGCCGGCCGTCGGGGTGGGCGCGCAGGCCGCGCTCCTTGATCTGGTCGAAGATCTTCTCGGCGTCGGCCTCGATCCGGTCCGTGAGCTGCTCCACGTACCAGGAACCGCCCAGCGGGTCCGCGACGTTGGCGACGCCGGTCTCCTCCATCAGCACCTGCTGGGTGCGCAGCGCGATTTCGGCGGCCTGCTCGCTGGGCAGGGCGAGGGTCTCGTCGAGGGCGTTGGTGTGCAGGGAGTTGGTGCCGCCGAGCACCGCCGCCAGGGCTTCCACGGCGGTCCGTACGACGTTGTTGTACGGCTGCTGCGCGGTCAGCGAGACACCGGCGGTCTGGGTGTGGAAGCGCAGCCACTGCGCCTTGTCGGTCTGCGCACCGTAGACCTCCTTCATCCAGCGCGCCCAGATCCGCCGGGCGGCGCGGAACTTGGCGATCTCCTCGAAGAAGTCGACGTGGGCGTCGAAGAAGAAGGACAGGCCGGGCGCGAAGACGTCCACGTCCAGGCCGCGGGACAGGCCCAGCTCCACGTAGCCGAAGCCGTCGGCGAGGGTGTACGCCAGCTCCTGCGCGGCCGTCGCGCCCGCCTCGCGGATGTGGTAGCCGGAGACCGACAGCGGCTTGTACGCGGGGATGCCGCGGGCGCAGTACTCCATCAGGTCGCCGATGAGGCGCAGATGGGGCTCGGGATCGAAGATCCACTCCTTCTGCGCGATGTACTCCTTGAAGATGTCGGTCTGGAGCGTGCCGTTGAGCACGGCCGGGTCGACGCCCTGGCGCTCGGCGGCGACCAGGTACATGCAGAAGACCGGCACGGCCGGCCCGGAGATGGTCATCGACGTGGTGACGTCGCCCAGCGGGATGTCCTTGAAGAGGATCTCCATGTCGGCGGCGGAGTCGATGGCGACACCGCAGTGGCCGACCTCGCCGAGGGAGCGCGGGTCGTCGGAGTCGCGGCCCATCAGGGTGGGCATGTCGAAGGCGACCGAGAGCCCACCACCGCCGGCGGCCAGGATCATCTTGTAGCGCTCGTTGGTCTGCTCGGCGTTGCCGAAGCCGGCGAACTGCCGGATCGTCCAGGTCCGGCCGCGGTAGCCGGTGGGGTGCAGACCGCGGGTGTAGGGGTACTCGCCCGGCCAGCCGATCCGCTCGAAGCCCTCGTAGACGTCGCCGGGCCGGGGTCCGTAGACCGGGTCGACGGCATCGCCGGAGAGCGTGGTGAAGTCGGCGTCGCGCTTGCGGGCCTTGTCATAACGGGCCTGCCAGCGGCGGCGGCCCTCCTCGATGGCGTCAGCGTCCATGCCTTCGAATTTACTAGGACGTCCTAGTAAATGTCGATGGCAAACCCCGGGGAGTCACCCCCGGGGCTGGTGGTACCACCGGTACGGCCGTCGCGCCTAGGCCCGGGCGGGCGCCGGGCGCGGCTCGGTGATCAGCGGCTCGACCTCGGCGCGCACCCGGCGCTCGACGAAGAAGGCGGCCAGCGGGATGGTCCCGGACAGCATGACCCACAGCATCCGGCCGAACGGCCACTTGGCCTTCGAGCTCAGGTCGAAGGCGAAGACCAGGTAGATCATGAAGAGCACGCCGTGGATCTGCGAGACCACGAAGGTCAGGTCGGCGCCCTTGTCGAAGCCGTACTTGGCCACCATGCACGCGCACAGGACGAGGAGCATGACGGCGGTCGCATAGGCCATGACGCGGTAGCGGGTCAGCACGCTGGATTTCATGCCCACGAGCGTAACCGTCCGTTTTGCTCGATCTTGACGGGGGCTACTTCTCCTCGAAGTCGCCGGAGGAGATCCGCAGGGGCCGCAGCATCGCGAAGATCTCGGCGCATTCCTCGGCGTCGTACGCGCCCAGCCCGAAGTCCATGGCCATCAGGTCGCGGGTGGCCGCCTCGACCACCTCGCGGCCCTTGTCGGTGATCGAGGCCAGGGTGCCGCGGCCGTCGTTGGGGTTGGGGCGCTTGGCCACCAGGCCGGACCGCACCAGCCGGTCCACGGTGTTGGTCACCGAGGTCGGGTGCACCATCAGCCGCTCGCCGATCTTCGACATCGGCAGCTCGCCCGACTTGGAGAAGGTCAGCAGCACCAGCGCCTCGTAGCGGGCGAAGGTCAGCCCGTACGGCTTGACCACCGCGTCCACCTCGCCGAGCAGGATCTGGTGCGCGCGCATGATCGAGGTGATCGCGGCCATCGAGGGCACCGGCCCCCAGCGCTGCTGCCAGAGTTCGTCGGCGCGGGCGATGGGGTCGAAGGGAAGGCTGAGGGGCTTGGGCACGGACCCGACCTTACCTGTCGGTCATTTGGCGGACAGGCCCGTCTCAGTCCTCGGCCCCCGCGGGGCGGCAGCCGCGTCCGCCGCCCTCAGGTCGGCCAGCAGCACCAGCACGCACGACGCGCCCAGCACCGCCGCCCCGGCCACCACCTGGTGCAGCGGCAGGAACTCGGCGGCCAGCCCCGCCAGCGCCATGCCGACGCCCTGGAGCGTCATCAGCCCGGTGCTCAGCAGGGTCATGGCCCGGCCGCGCAGTTCCTCGGGCACCACCTCCACGAACCACTGGTCCAGGCCCAGGGTGTAGGCGTGGGCGAGCCCGGCCAGCAGCAGGAGCCCGGCCAGCAGCGCCAGGCCCGGCCGGAGGGCGTAGCCGAGCAGCGGCAGGAAGCCGGCGACGGCCAGCGGGCCGACGAGCCGCGACCGGGCCCGGGCGCTGAGCGCGGAACCGGCCCACAGCTCCCCGGCGACGGTGCCGACGGGCAGCGCGCACATCAGCAGGCCGAGGGCGGTGGTGCCGGCGCCGAGCCCGTCGACGTAGGGGGCCATGAGGGCCTCGGGCACCACCAGGAACAGCGACGGCAGCCAGAACAGCAGCATCAGCGACCGGGTCCGGCGGTCGCCGAGGACCGCGCGCAGCCCGGCCGGCAGGGAGCTGCGGTCGCCGGCGGCCCGGGCGGGACGCCTGCGGGTGCCGTACCGCAGCAGCAGGGCGGAGCCGGCGAAGCCGGCGGCGGTGACGGCGAGGGCGCTGCGCGGGGAGACCAGGGCGAGCAGCACCCCGCCGAGGCCGAAGCCGGTCAGTTGGGCGCTCTGGGAGACCATGCGCAGCAGCGAGCGGCCGAGGACGTACCGCTCGCCCGGGCCGAGGACGTCGGCGAGGGAGGCGTTGCGGGTGCCCTGGAACAGGGGTCCGATCAGGGCCAGCACGCAGCGCAGGGCCAGCAGGACGGCCACGGGGGTGCCGGGCAGCACCATGGCGGCGGCGCAGACGGCGCACACCAGGTCGCAGACGACGAGCACCCGGCGGGCCGGGCGGCGGTCGGCCAGCGGTGCGAGCAGGGTGCCGCCCAGGAGGTACGGCAGGAAGCCGAGGGCGAAGGTGAGCGCGCTCATCAGCGGGGAGCCGGTGAGCCGGTACACGAGGACGGTGAGCGCGAGCTCGGCGACGACGAGCCCGAGCACGGACAGGAGGTGTGCGGCGAACACCGCGCGGAACTCGGTGACGCGGAACACCGCGGCATAGGTGTCACGGGGCATGCCAGGAGCGTGCCGGGCGGGCACGGGCCCGCCCAGGGATTCGGCGGAGCACGAATCTCCCGCGACCGGTTAGGGTCGCCGGATGCCCCTGCACCACCGGTTCGGGCCGGGCGACCTCCTGCGGTGCCGGTTCGCCGTCTCGCCGCTCTGGGAGACCCAGGGCGCGGTGCGTACGCTCCTGCGTCCGCACCGGCAGGGCTACCACCTGCCCTGGCTGCGGCAGATCCGGGCCGCCGCGGACCGGCTCGACCTGCGGCCGCTGTGGGCGCTGATGCCTGCGCGCGGGCACAGCTGCGACTTCCTCGGCGCGCCCCCGCTCGGCCCCGGCAGTACCTTCGCGCAGGAGCTGGAGCGGGTCCGTTCGGCGGACCCGTGGGCGGCGCACGACGAGATCCGCCGGTCCCTGGCCGATACGCCGGGGGCCACCGCCGGCGAGACCGGGCAACTGCTGCTGTCCGACCCCGAGCGGGCCGTGGAGCTGCTGGCCGACCTGCTGGACCAGGCCTGGCAGGTGCTGGTGGCGCCGCACTGGCCGCGGCTGCGCGCCCTGCTGGAGGCGGACGTCCTCTTCCACGCGCGCCGGCTGGCGGCGGGCGGGCTCGCGGAGCTGTTCGACGGGCTGCACCCGTCGCTGCGCTGGGACGCGGAGACCGACACCCTGGTCGTCGACCGGCCCTCGCACCACGACCGCCATCTCGGTGGGCAGGGCCTGCTGCTGGTGCCGAGCGCCTTCATCTGGCCGAACGTGGCGGGCGGGTTCGAGCCGCCGTGGCAGCCGACCGTCGTCTACCCGGCGCGCGGGATCGGGGCGCTGTGGAGCGGTTCGGCCGGCCCGGCCCCGCAGGCCGTCGCACGGCTGCTGGGCCGGGGGCGGGCGGAGGTCCTGTGCGCCCTGGACGAGCCGGCGTCCACCACGGCCCTCGCGCACCGGCTCGGGCGGGCGCCCTCCTCGGTCTCCGCGCACCTGAAGGCCCTGCACGGCGCCGGCCTCCTCCAGCCCCACCGGCGCGGCCACCAGGTCCTCTACGAACGCACCCCCCTGGGCATCGCCCTGGCCACGGGCGACGGCGGCCTGGCGTAGCCCCGCCGGCACGGTGTGGTGACACGCCATGACATATCCGTCATGTCAGGATGATCCGGTGCGAGCCCCCGGTCCCCGCCCCTGGCGTCTCCTCGTCCCGGCCGCCGTCCTGCTGGCCCTGACCGCGTGTTCCGCCGCGCCGGGACCCCCTGCGCCGCCCCGCGGCGGGGCGGCCGCGGCGGCCGCGGACCCGGCGGCCGCGGCGCCCGAGGCGCCGTTCTGGGTGGACCCGGCCGGGCCGGCCGCCCGGCAGGTGGCGGCCTGGGAGGACCAGGGCCGTACCGGTGACGCCCAGGTGCTGCGCCGGATCTCGGAGCGGCCCACCGCCCTGTGGGCCCCGGCCGGGGATCCCGGACCGGAGGTCCGCCGGGCCGTGCGCGGGGCGGCGGCCGCGAAGCGGACGGTGGTGCTGACGGTCCACCAGCTCCCCCACCGCGACTGCGGCGCCCGGCCGCGGACCGGCGGCGCCGCGGACGCGGCGGCCTACCGCCGCTGGCTGGACGCGTTCGCCGACGCCGTCGGCGACGCCCGGGCCCTGGTGGTCCTGGAGCCCGGCGCGGTGCCGCAGCTCCTGTCGGACGGCTGCCTGACCCCCGGCCGGCGCGAGGAACGCGTACGCCTGCTGTCGGCGGCCGTCGACCGGCTGGGCCGGAACCGGAACACCAAGGTCTACCTGGACGCCGGGGATCCGGCCCCCGGCCGGGACGTGAAGGAACTGGCGGCCGCGCTGGAGCGGGCGGGCCTGGCCCGCGCCGACGGCTTCGCGCTCAACGTGCGCGGCTTCCGCACCGACACCGAGGCCCGGGAGTTCGGCACCCGCCTGTCGAAGGCCACCGGGGGCCGGCACTACGTCGTGGACACCGGCCGCAACGGCGCCGGCCCGCTCCCCGGCGACCCCGCCCGCACCTCCTGCAACCCGCCGGGCCGCGCCCTGGGCACCCCGCCCACGGACCGCACGGGCGACCCCCTGGCCGACGCCTACCTGTGGATCGCCCACCCCGGCGACTCCGACGGCCCCTGCCACGGCGGCCCCCCGACAGGCACCTTCTGGCCGTCGTACGCCCTGGGCCTGGCCCGCCGCACACCCCACTGACCCCGCCGCGCGGCCCCGCCCGACGATCAGCGGGGCAGCCCCGCCCGGTCCAGCAGTGCGTGCAGCCGTACGGCGGGCAGCCCCGGATTGGCCGCCGCGCCCTGCGCCGTGGCCGGGTCCTGGAGCAGCGCGTCCAGGACGGCCCCGGTGAACAGGGGGTTGGCCGCGGCCGCCCGGCGTACGTGCGCGTCCGGGTCGGCCAACAGGGCCACCGGCGCCCGCCCGAGGCTCGGGTCGCCCGCCGCCCACGCACGCACCTGCGGGTCCTCGTGCCCGAGCAGATGGGCCAGTCCGGTCCGCGGCAGCCGGGACTGCGCCAGCAGGTGCGGGCGTTGCCGGGGGCGGGCGACGAAGGTGTCGAGGACGGTCGCGGGCGGCGCCGACGGGTGGTGGCAGGCCAGCCTGTGGCGGACCTCGTCGTCCGGGTCCTCGGCCAGTCGCGCCACGAGGCCGGCGGGCAGCGTGGGGCAGCTCGCGGCCACCCGGCGCAGCACCACCTCCGGGGACACCGCACAGGCGCGGTACCAGTCCGGGTCCGGCTGCTCGTACGGCTCCACGACGGGGCAGTCGCAGTCGTGGCCGTGGCAGGCCAGCACCCGGTCGACGGCGGCGCACTCGGCCCGGGTGCGGGGCAGCGGCTGTATCCGGGCGCGGGTACGGACCCGCTCGTCGGGGTCCTCGGCCAGCTCCGCCCACACGGTGGGGGCGAGGTCGGCGCGGGCGGCGACGCGCGCGCGGACCTCGGGGTCGGCGGCCCGGGCGAGCCGGGCGACGGCGTGGGCCGGCGTGTGCCGGTTGGCGGCCAGGCCCTCCAGGTTCCGCCCGGTGGCGAGGCAGGCCTCGGCCACGGTGTGCGACACCGCGAAGTTGGTCAGGATCCCGGCGCGGGCGTGGCAGTCCTCCTCCGGCAGGTCCGCCTCCATGGCGGCGGGGTCCTCCTGCCGGGCGCAGTGCCGTGCGACCTCGCGGACCCGGGGATCGGGGTCGGTGCGCAGGGCCCCGCGCTCGGCGGGGGTGAGCCGCTCCCACAGGGCCGCCCCGCAGATCCGTACGGCCGGGTGCTCGTGCCGGAGCGCCCGGTGCCGGAAGGAGGCGGGCAACTGGCCGGAGACGAGGAGCTGCTGGGCGATCTCGTCCGCCGTGAGCACGTCGGCCTCGTCGTCGACGGCGGTCAGCAGGGCGACCAGGACCTCGTCGGGCAGCGGCGGCATCCGGCGGGGGCGGGGACGGGGCCCGGCCGCGAGCTCCGCGCGGACCATGGCGAGCGGGTCCGCCGCCAGGCGGCCCCGCTGGGCGGGCGGCACGTGCCCGTTGCGGGCGAGGGCCCGGCGCACCCGCGGCTCCGGGTGCGCGACCACCGCGTCCACGACCTCCTCGGGCAGCGCGCGTTCCGCGCACAGGGCCCGCCGGGCGCCACCGGCCCCGGGGTGCAGCAGCCGCAGCAGGACGTCGGACGGGGCCGCCGCGTTGGCGGCGACCCCGTGGAGCCACAGGGGCGAGAGGCCGGCGGTCAGGCCGCGGCCTCTTCTCGGCGGGCTCGGGCGGCGATGACGCTGTCGGCCTCGTCGCGCTTGAGGATCTTGTCGCCGTAGAGGCCGCCGAAGGGGACGACGGCGAGGAGGAGGAAGAGGGCGACCTTCTTCAGGGGCCACTTCGCCTTGTTCCACACGTCCAGCAGGAAGAGCACGTAGAGGACGAACAGCACGCCGTGCAGGGCGCCCAGGGGCATCACGAGGTTGATGTCCGAGATCCGGCTCAGCAGGGAGCCGAAGATCAGCAGGGCCGGGAACGACAGCGCCTCCGGAACGGAGACGAGGCGCAGCCGGTGGAGGGCGGAAGCGGTCTTGATGTCCACGGGGAACCTTCGCTGGTGGCGGCTGGGATCCGTACCAGTGTCGCAGCCGCTTTGCTCGATCTTGACCCGGGGGCGCCCCCGGACGCCAGGGGCGGGAGGCCCTGTTCGTCCCCGCCCGCTGCCGATAACGTCATCCCGTGGCTCAGTTCCGACTCCAAGGCAGCAAAGTGCTGGCCGTAGACCTGTCAGGCGACACCGTCAAGGCCAAGAACGGCTCGATGGTGGCCTACGACGGCCAGATGTCGTTCAAGAAGATGACCGGCGGCGGTGAGGGCCTGCGCGGGATGGTCACCCGTCGGCTGACCGGTGAACAGATGACCGTGATGGAGGTACGGGGGCAGGGGACCTGCTACTTCGCCGACCGCGCCAGCGAGATCAACCTGGTGAACCTGCACGGCGAGAAGCTCTACGTCGAGTCCAGCAACCTGCTGTGCACCGACGGCGGGCTGCGCACCGGCACGACGTTCACGGGCCTGCGCGGCGGCGCGACCGGCAACGGCCTGTTCACCACGACCGTCGAGGGCACCGGCCAGGCGGCGATCATGTCCGACGGCCCCGCCGTGGTGATGCGGGTGAGCGCGCAGTACCCGCTCTCCGTCGACCCGGGTGCGTACATCGCGCACACGGGCAACCTCCAGCAGCACTTCCAGTCCGGCGTCACCTTCCGCACGTTCCTCGGCGAAGGGTCGGGCGAGGCCTTCCAGATCCGGTTCGAGGGCGAGGGACTGGTGTACGTCCAACCCAGCGAGCGCAACACCATCGGGGGCGACATCTGATGCCGTTCCGCGAGATCAACTCAAAAATGATCGAGGCCCAGGTGGTACCGGGCCAGCGGCTGTACAGCCAGCGGGGCGCGATGCTCGCCTACCGCGGTGACGTGTCCTTCACGCCGAACATCACCGGCGGCCAGGGCGGCGTCATGGGCATGATCGGACGCCGGATCGCCAACGAGCAGACCCCGCTGATGACGGTCGAGGGCAGCGGCACCGTGATGTTCGGGCACGGCGGGCACCACATCCAGGTGATCAACCTCCAGGGCGACACCCTCTACGTGGAGGCCGACCGGCTGCTGGCCTTCGACGGCACGCTCCAGCAGGGCACGATGTTCATGGGCGCGCAGGGCGGGGTCATGGGCATGGTGCGCGGCCAGGTGACCGGCCAGGGGCTGTTCACCACGACCCTCAAGGGCCACGGCGCGGTGGCGGTCATGGCGCACGGCGGGGTCGTCGAGCTCCCCATCACGCCGAACCGGCCCGTCCACGTGGACCCGCAGGCGTACGTCGCCCATCACGGTGACGTGCGCAACAAGCTCTCCACCGCGCTCGGCTGGCGGGACATGGTGGGGCGCGGCTCGGGCGAGGCGTTCCAGCTGGAGCTGTCGGGACAGGGAGCCGTGTACGTACAGGCCTCGGAGGAGAAGCTGTGACCTTTGGACCCGTCCCGGGCGGCGCCGGCGCGCCCACGGTCTTCGACCCCTACACCCTTCCGTCCGACGACAACGTCAACGCCTACACCTTCTGCGTGGAGCTCAAGGGGAGCCAGTGGTTCCTCCAGAAGGGCAAGATGATCGCCTACTACGGGCAGATCGAGTTCAACGGCATCGGACACGGGCGTTTCGAGCGGCTGCTGCGGACGAGCTTCCACTCGCCGCTGCACGCGAGCGACTGGGTGGTGGCGGAAGGGCAGGGGAAGATGCTTCTCGCCGACCGTGCCTTCGACGTGAACTCCTACGACCTGGACAACGGCAACCTGACGATCCGTTCGGGCAACCTGCTGGCCTACCAGCCGTCACTGGCCCTGAAGCAGTCGATCGTCCCGGGCTTCCTGACCCTGATCGGAACCGGGAAGTTCGTGGCCGCGTCCAACGGACCGGTGGTCTTCATGGAGCCGCCGCTGCGGGTGGACCCGCAGGCGCTGGTGGGCTGGGCGGACTGCCCCTCCCCCTGCCATCACTACGACCACGGCTACATGACCGGGGTGATGGGCGGCCTGCGGCACCTCACCGGGATCGGCGGTGCCTCGGGCGAGGAGCACCAGTTCGAGTTCGTCGGCGCGGGCACGGTGCTGCTCCAGTCCACGGAGCTGCTGATGGCCGAGCAGCCGGTCGGCGCGGTCGGCGCGGAGCCGGGAGTGCCGGGGGCCGGTGTGCACGGCGGTCACGGGGGGCAGGGGCAGGGTCCGCTGGGACAGCTCGGGGTGCCGAGGATGCCGGGGCAGCTCGGTGACCTGCAACGACGACTGGGCCTGTAAAAAATTGTACGACATTCAACTTTTTAGGTAGAGTTCATTCATGGAGACCATGGAGACCGACACGGCCACGAACCCTCGGACCCCGTCCGACGGGACCCCCTGGCTGACCGATGCCGAGCAGTGCGCCTGGCGCACCCACCTCGACGTCAGCAGACTCCTGATGCACCAGCTGGAAAAGGATCTCCAGCCCTTCGGACTCACCATGAACGACTACGAGATCCTGGTGAACCTCTCGGAGTCCGAGGACCACCGGATGCGGATGAGCGACCTGGCGACCGCCACGCTCCAGTCCAAGAGCCGGCTGTCCCACCAGATCACCCGGATGGAGACGGCCGGACTCGTCACCCGGGTGAACTGCGAGTCCGACCGCCGGGGCCTGTACGCGGTACTGACGGACGAGGGCATGGAGACCATGCGGAAGGTGGCGCCGCACCACGTCGCGTCCGTCCGCCGGCACTTCATCGACCTGCTGCCGCCGGAGGCGCTGGCCGCGCTGCACGGGTCCTTGCGACCGGTCGCGGAGCACCTGCGCGACCAGCGCGGACGCGGGTGACGGGCCGGTTCGGGGCCCGCGCCCTAGACTGACGGTGCCCGGAATGTCCCCGTTCGAGGGAGATCGCATCATGTCGAAGCGTGGAAACAAGCGGCGGGCCCGCAAGAAGAAGGGCGCGAACCACGGGAAGCGGCCCAACGCCTAGCCTGCACGGGGTGGCCGGGACTTCGCGGGCCTGGGCCAGGCCCTGAGCTCCGGGAGGCTCCGCCCCCGGCTACCGCCGGGGGTGCCCCCCAGCGCCTCGAACGCCGGCGGGGGCCGGATCGTGCGGCGGCGCCGCACCCCTCCAGCCCCCGCCGGTGTTCGCGCTAGGACTCCGTCAAGGAGGACAGCAGGGCGTCGGCGGCTGCGTACGGGTCCAGGTCGCCCGCCGCGACCCGGCCGGCCAGGGCCGGCAGGTGGGCGTCGCCGCGCAGGTCGGCGATGCGGGCGCGCAGGGCCGTGACCGCGATGGTCTCCACCTCGCGCGCCGCCCGGGCGGTACGCCGCTGCGCCAGGACCCCGTGCTCGTCCATCCAGGCCCGGTGCTTCTCCAGGGCCTCGACCACCTCGTCCACGCCCTCGGCGCGGGCCGCCACAGTCTTGATGATCGGCGGGCGCCAGTCGCCGGCGGCCCGGGCCTCGCCCAGGCCCAGCATGTGGTTCAGCTCCCGGGCCGTGGCGTCCGCGCCGTCCCGGTCGGCCTTGTTCACCACGTAGACGTCGCCGATCTCCAGGATGCCCGCCTTGGCGGCCTGGATCCCGTCGCCCATGCCCGGCGCCAGCAGCACCACACAGGTGTCCGCCTGCGCCGCGATCTCCACCTCGGACTGGCCGACGCCGACCGTCTCGACCAGGATCACGTCGCAGCCGGCCGCGTCCAGCACCCGGATGGCCTGCGGGGCCGCCCAGGACAGCCCGCCCAGGTGGCCGCGGGTGGCCATGGAACGGATGTAGACGCCCGGGTCCGAGGCGTGGTCGGACATCCGGACCCGGTCACCGAGCAGGGCCCCGCCCGAGAACGGCGAGGACGGGTCGACGGCGAGCACGCCGACCCGCTTGCCCGCCCGGCGGTACGCGGTCACCAGCGCCGAGGTCGAGGTGGACTTGCCCACGCCCGGCGAACCGGTCAGGCCCACCACGTACGCCCCGCCGGTCAGCGGGGCGAGCGCGGCCATCACCTCGCGCAGGTGCGGGGACGCCCCCTCGACCAGTGAGATCAGCCGGGCCACCGCCCGCGGCCTGCCCTCGCGGGCCTGCTCCACCAGCTGGGGGACGTCCACCGTCATACGTGCTGCGCTCCTCGTTCGCTTCGGGTCGCTTCCGGTACCGCTACGCCTCGCGGCCTCAGGCCTTGGGCACGCGCACGATCAGCGCGTCGCCCTGGCCGCCGCCGCCGCACAGCGCGGCCGCGCCGACCCCGCCGCCGCGGCGCTTGAGCTCCAGGGCCAGGTGCAGCACCACACGGGCGCCGGACATGCCGATCGGGTGGCCCAGGGCGATCGCGCCACCGTTGACGTTCACCTTTTCCGGGGTCACGCCCAGGTCCTTCATTGACTGGACGGCGACCGCGGCGAAGGCCTCGTTGATCTCGATCAGGTCCAGGTCCGCGACGTCCAGGCCCTCCTTGGTCAGGGCGTGCCGGATGGCGTTGGACGGCTGCGACTGCAGCGAGTTGTCCGGGCCGGCCACGTTGCCGTGGGCGCCGATCTCGGCGATCCACTCCAGGCCCAGCTCCTCGGCCTTGGCCTTGCTCATCACGACCACGGCGGCGGCGCCGTCGGAGATCTGCGAGGAGGTGCCGGCGGTGATCGTGCCGTCCTTGGCGAAGGCCGGGCGCAGCTTGCCCAGGGACTCCACGGTGGTCTCCGGGCGCACGCCCTCGTCCACCGCGAAGACGACCGGCTCGCCCTTGCGCTGCGGGATCTCGACCGGGGTGATCTCGGCCTCGAACACACCGTTCTTCTGGGCGGCGGCGGCCCGCTGGTGCGAGAGCGCGGCGAACTCGTCCTGCGGGGCGCGCTCGATGCCCAGGCGGGTGTTGTGCTTCTCGGTGGACTCGCCCATGGCGATGCCCTCGAAGGCGTCCGTGAGGCCGTCGTAGGCCATGGCGTCGAGCATCTCGACGGCGCCGTACTTGTAGCCCTCGCGGGACTTGGGCAGCAGGTGCGGGGCGTTGGTCATCGACTCCTGGCCGCCGGCGACCACGATGTCGAACTCTCCGGCGCGGATGAGCTGGTCGGCGAGGGCGATGGCGTCGAGGCCCGAGAGGCAGACCTTGTTGATGGTCAGCGCGGGCACGCTCATCGGGATGCCGGCCTTGACGGCGGCCTGGCGGGCGGGGATCTGGCCGGCACCGGCCTGGAGGACCTGGCCCATGATCACGTACTGCACCTGGTCGCCGGAGATCCCGGCCCGGTCCAGCGCGGACTTGATGGCGAAACCGCCGAGGTCGGCGCCCGAGAAGGACTTCAGCGAGCCCAGCAGTCGTCCCATGGGCGTGCGGGCGCCTGCGACGATCACTGAAGTGGTGTTGTTCGTTCCGGACATGAGGCACAGCCCCTTGGATGAGGAGTGAACGAGGGTTTACGTCAATGTACTGAGCGGTACCGCGGCGGTCACCGGCCAGCCGGTGTGATCGCGCGCACGTTGCGTAACCGCCCTCGGTGGCAGTGCACTACTCCCATGCTGACAAGAATCGACCACATCGGGATCGCGTGCTTCGACCTCGACAAGACTGTCGAGTTCTACCGTGCCACCTACGGCTTCGAGGTGTTCCACACCGAGGTCAACGAGGAGCAGGGCGTGCGCGAGGCCATGCTCAAGATCAACGAGACCTCGGACGGCGGCGCCTCCTACCTCCAGCTCCTGGAGCCCACCCGCGAGGACTCCACCGTGGCCAAGTGGCTGGCCAAGAACGGCGAGGGTGTCCACCACATCGCCTTCGGCACCGCCGACGTCGACGCGGAGGCCGACGCGATCCGCGGCAAGGGGGTCCGCGTCCTGTACGACGAGCCCCGCCGGGGCTCGATGGGCTCCCGGATCACCTTCCTCCACCCCAAGGACTGCCACGGTGTCCTGACCGAACTGGTCACCTCGAACCCGGAGCACTGACCGCCCCTGTCCCCCGGCCGGTAGAGTGGCGTCTGGCTCGGCCGGGGTTCGGTGCGGAAGGGGTCGGGGCCTGAGATCCGCGCCCCGGCGTCTGACACCATTTCCCCGGGGGCGCCGTTCAGCGGGCGGACGGTGCTCTTTTGGGAGTGAGCTTGCGACCAGGGGACGGACGGGACCGCGCAGTGCGGGGCTACGAAAGCCAGGAGACTCATCAGGCTGAGGCCGACCATCTCTCGCGCTTCGAGGCCGAGATGGAGCGGCTGAAGAAGGAGCGCGAGAAGGCCGTCCAGCACGCCGAGGACCTGGGCTACCAGGTCGAGGTGCTGCGGGCCAAGCTCCACGAGGTGCGTCGCGCGCTCGCGTCCCGCCCTGCCTACGACAACCAGGACCTCGGCTACCAGGCCGAGCAGTTGCTGCGCAACGCACAGGTCCAGGCCGACCAGATGCGTTCCGACGCCGAACGCGAACTGCGCGAGGCCCGGGCCCAGACCCAGCGCATCCTCCAGGAGCACGCCGAGCACCAGGCGCGCCTGCAGGCCGAGCTGCACGCCGAGGCGGTCAACCGCCGCCAGCGGCTGGACCAGGAGCTCAACGAGCGCCGCCAGACCGTCGAGGCCCACGTCAACGAGAACGTGGCCTGGGCCGAGCAGCTGCGCGCCCGGACCGAGGCCCAGGCCCGCCGCCTGATGGAGGAGTCCCGCGCCGAGGCCGAGCAGTCGCTGAACGCCGCCCGGGCCGAGGCCGCACGGGTCGCCGAGGAGACCCGGCGCCGGATGGCCGAGGCCTCCGAGGGCGCCCGCGCCGAGGCCGAGGCGACCCTGCTGCGCGCCCGCAAGGAGGCCGAGCGGCTCCTGACCGCCGCCTCCAGCCAGGCGCAGGAGGCCACCGAGCACGCCGAGCGGCTGCGCACGTCCACCGCCGCCGAGGCCGAGCAGACCCGGCAGCAGACCCTGGACCTCGGCCGGGTGGCCGAGCAGCGGGTCACCGAGGCCGAGGCCGCCCTGCGCGACGCCCGGGCCGAGGCCGAGCGGGTGCTCGCCGAGGCCAAGGAGAGCGCGGCCCGCCAGCTCGCCTCCGCCGAGTCCGTCAACGAGCAGCGCACCCGCACCGCCAAGGAGCAGGTCGCCCGGCTGGTCACCGAGGCCACCAAGGAGGCCGAGGCCCTCAAGGCCGAGGCCGAGCACGCCCTGGCCGACGCCCGGGCCGAGGCCGAGCGGATCCGTACCGCGGCCGACGAGCAGGCCCGTACGGCCGCGGCCGAGGACACCGCCGCCCAGCTCGCCAAGGCCGCCCGGACCGCCGAGGAAGTACTGAACAAGGCCTCCGAGGACGCCCGGGCCACCACCCGGGCCGCCTCCGAGGAGGCCGAGCGGATCCGCCGCGAGGCCGAGGCGGAGGCCGAGCGGCTGCGCGCCCAGGCGGCGGCCACGGCCGAGCAGCTCAAGGGCGCGGCCAAGGACGACACCGAGGAGTACCGGGCCCGCACGGTCGAGCTCCAGGAGGAGGCCCGGCGGCTGCGCGGCGAGGCCGAGCAGCTGCGCTCGGAGGCCGTCGCCGAGGGCGAGCGGATCCGCGGCGAGGCCCGTCGCGAGGCCGTGCAGCAGATCGAGGAGGCGGCCAAGACCGCCGAGGAGCTGCTGACCAAGGCCAAGTCGGACGCCGACGAGCTGCGCGCCGGGGCCGGCGCCGAGAGCGAGCGGGTCCGCGCCGAGGCCATCGAGCGGGCCACGACCCTGCGCGCCCAGGCCGAGGAGACCCTGGAGCGCACCCGCGCCGAGGCCGAGCGGCTGCGCGCCGAGGCCGAGGAGGCCGCGCAGGCCCTGCGTGCCGAGGCGGACGCCGCGGCCCGGGCCCGCCGCGAGGAGACCGAGCAGGCGCTCGCCGCCAAGCGCGCCGAGGCCGAGGCGGAGCTCGCCCGGCTGCACCAGGACGCCGAGGGCCGGCTGGCCACGGCGGAGCAGACGCTGCGCGACGCCCGCGCGGCGGCCGAGGCCGTCCGCAAGGAGACCACGGAGGAGAACGACCGGCTGCGCGCCGAGGCCGCCGAGCGCATCCGTACGCTCCAGGCCCAGGCCGAGGCGGAGGCCACCCGGCTGCGCACGGACGCGGCCGACGACGCCGGCCGGGCCCGGGCCGAGGCCGAGCAGGTCGCCGTACGGCTGCGCACCGAGGCCGAGACCGAGGCCGAGCGGGTCCGTACCGAGGCGCAGGAGACCGCGGACCGGCTGCGCGCCGAGGCCAAGGCGGCGGCCGAGCGGGTCGCCGAGGAGGCCGCGGAGGCGCTGGCCGCCGCCCAGGAGGAGGCCGCGCGGCGCCGCCGGGAGGCCGAGGAGACCCTGGCCTCGGCGCGCACCGACGCCGACAACGAGCGGGCGCAGGCCCGCGAGCAGAGCGAGGAGCTGCTGGCGGCGGCCCGCCGCCGCTCGGAGGAGGCGCAGGCCGAGGCCGCCCGGCTCACCGAGGAGGCGGAGTCGCGCGCGGCCGAGCTGGTCGCAGCGGCCGAGGCCACCGCGCAGGCGGTACGGGACTCCGTGGCCGGGCTGCGCGAGGAGGCCGAGGAGGAGATCACCGGCCTGCGCAGCGCCGCCGAGCACGCGGCGGAGCGGACGCGGACCGAGGCGCAGGAGGAGGCGGACCGGGTCCGGGCCGACGCCTACGCCGAGCGGGAGCGGGCCACCGAGGACGCCAACCGCATCCGGACCGAGGCGCGGGCCGAGACCGACGCGGCCAAGGCGCTGGCCGAGCGGACGGTCGCGGACGCGATCACCGAGGCCGAGCAGACCCGCAGCGACACCGCGGAGTACGCGCAGCGGGTGCGCACCGAGGCGACCGACGCGCTGGCCGCCGCCGAGCGGGACGCGGCGCGCACCCGGGCCGACGCCCGCGAGGACGCCAACCGCATAAGGTCCGAGGCCGCGGTCTCCCTGGAGGAGTCCCGCGCCGAGGGCGTACGCATCCGCGAGGAGGCCACGGCCGAGGCCGAGCGGCTCGTCGAGGAGACCCGGGCCGCCAACGAGGCCACGGTCGGCGAGGCCCGGGCCGAGGCCGAGGCGCTGACCGCGCGGGCGGCGCAGACGCTGGCCGACGCCGAGCGCGACGCGGAGCGGACCCTGGACGAGGCCCGCGCCGAGGGCGCGCGCCTGATCGGCGAGGCCACCGCCGAGACCGAGCGGATGACCGTCGAGACCCGCGCGGCCAACGAACGCACGGTCGGCGAGGCCGCGGCCGAGGCCGAGCGGCTGCGCACCGAGGCCGCCGAGGCGCTGGACGCGGCCCGGGCCGAGGGCGGCCGGATCATCGGTGAGGCGACCGCGGAGGCGGAACGCGTCACCGCGGCGGCGAACGAGACGCTGGCCGGCGCGGAGCGGGAGTCCGAGCAGACGCTGGACGAGGCGCGCGCCGAGGCCAACCGGCTGCGCACCGAGGCCGCCGAGCAGGCCGACCGGCTCATCGCCGAGGCCACCTCGGAGGCGGACAAGCTCGGCGAGCAGACCCGTAAGGACAACGAGCGCACGGTCGGCGAGGCCGCGGCCGAGGCCGAGCGGCTGCGCGCGGAGGCGGCCGAGGCGCTGTCCTCGGCGCAGGAGCACGCCGCCCGCACCCGGGCCGAGGCCGAGCGGGTCGAGGCGGAGGCGGCGGCCGAGGCCGAGCGTCTGCGCACGGAGGCCCGCGAGGAGTCCGAGCGACTGCTGGACGAGGCCCGGGAGGCGGCCAACAAGCGCCGCACGGAGGCCGCGGAGCAGGTGGACCGGCTCATCACGGAGGCGACCGCCGAGGCCGAGAAGCTCACCTCGGACGCGGCGAAGCAGGCGCTGGCGGCCACGACCCAGGCCGAGGAGCAGGCGGACGCGATGGTGGACGCGGCGCGCAAGGAGGCGGCGCGGATCCGCTCGGAGGCGACCGTGGAGGGCAACTCGCTGGTGGAGAAGGCCCGTACGGACGCGGACGAGCTGCTGGTCGGCGCCCGCTCGGACGCGGCCGCCATAAGGGAGCGGGCCGAGGAGCTGCGCGGCCGGGTGGAGTCCGAGATCGAGGAGCTGCACGAGCGGGCCCGCCGGGAGACGGCGGAGCAGATGAAGTCCGCCGGGGAGCGCGTGGACAAGCTGGTGAAGGCCGCGACCGAGCAGAGCGCCGAGGCCGAGGCGAAGGCCAAGGCACTGGTGTCGGACGCGAGCAGCGAGGCCAGCAAGGTGCGCATCGCCGCGGTCCGCAAGGCCGAGACGCTGCTCAAGGAGGCCGAGCAGAAGAAGGCCGAGCTGTCCCGGCAGGCGGAGCAGGTGCTCGCCGAGGCCAAGGCGGAGGCCGAGCGGCTGGTCGAGGAGGGCCGCAAGGACCTGGAGGTCCTGGTGCGCCGGCGCGAGGACATCCAGGCGGAGATCTCCCGTGTCCAGGACGTGCTTGAGGCGTTGGAATCATTCGAGGCGCCTTCGGGCGGCGGACGGCCTTCGATCGGCGGCCAGGGCGCGGGGGGCGTCAAGGCCGGTGCGAGCGCGGGTTCCACTCGTCCGGGTGGGAAGGCGTCGGAGGGCTAGTCGGCGCGTGCGGATGTGTGCTCCTGATGAAGGTTCAGGCGAAGGAGTGAGAAGCATTCCGTCGCCTTGCCACTCAAAAGGGGTGTCATTGTCCGGAGCAAACGCGGATTGACTCGATGACACGCCGCTCCGGCGCCTAGGATTCCCCTTAACACCTCACGTAGCACCTCATCGGTCTCACTTCGACAGGAACCCCATGAGCGACACATCCTCCCCCTTCGGCTTCGAGCTCGTGCGGCGTGGTTACGACCGCGGTCAGGTGGACGACCGCATTACCAAGCTCGTCGCCGACCGTGACAGCGCCCTGTCCCGTATCAACTCGCTGGAGAAGCGCATCGAGGAGCTCCACCTCGAGACGCAGAACGCCCAGGCCCAGGTCTCCGACGCCGAGCCGTCGTACGCCGGTCTCGGCGCCCGGGTCGAGAAGATCCTGCGGCTCGCCGAGGAGGAGGCCAAGGACCTGCGCGAGGAGGCCCGGCGCGCGGCCGAGCAGCACCGCGAGCTCGCCGAGTCGGCGGCCCAGCAGGTGCGCAACGACGCCGAGAGCTTCGCCGCCGACCGCAAGGCCAAGGCGGAGGACGAGGGCGTCCGGATCGTCGAGAAGGCCAAGGGCGACGCCGCGACCCTGCGTGCGGAGGCCCAGAAGGACGCCGCCTCCAAGCGCGAGGAGGCCGACGCCCTGTTCGAGGAGACCCGCGCCAAGGCCGCCCAGGCCGCCGCGGACTTCGAGACCAACCTCGCCAAGCGTCGCGAGCAGTCCGAGCGCGACCTCGCCTCCCGCCAGGCCAAGGCCGAGAAGCGGCTGGCCGAGATCGAGCACCGGGCCGAGCAGCTGCGCCTGGAGGCGGAGAAGCTGCGCACCGACGCCGAGCGCCGCGCCCGCCAGACGGTGGAGACCGCGCAGCGCCAGGCCGAGGACATCGTGGCCGACGCCAACGCCAAGGCGGACCGCATCCGCAGCGAGTCCGAGCGCGAGCTGGCGGCGCTGACCAACCGTCGGGACTCCATCAACGCCCAGCTCACCAACGTCCGCGAGATGCTGGCGACCCTGACCGGTGCCGCGGTGGCCGCGGCCACCCCGAACCTGGACGACGAGCCGGTCACCCGCGGCGTTCCGGCCCAGCAGACCCGCTAGTCCCGCTCCCGGCGCGCACGCCGGCACCACCACCCCCGTGGCCGAGGGCCCTGCGCCACCTTTCGAGGTGACGTAGGGCCCTCGGGCGTTCTAGCGTGGCCCGTATGATCGAGCTCGAGGCCCTCACCAAACGTTTCGGCGACAAGATCGCCGTGGACCACCTCAGCTTCCAGGTCAGGCCGGGGGTGGTCACCGGCTTCCTCGGCCCCAACGGGGCGGGCAAGTCCACGACCATGCGCATGATGCTCGACCTCGACAACCCGACCAGCGGCACGGTCCGGATCGACGGCAAGCACTACCGGGACCTGCCGGAACCGCTGAAGCACATCGGTGCGCTGCTGGACGCCAAGGCCATGCACGGCGGGCGCAGCGCGTACAACAACCTTCTGTGCCTGGCCCAGTCGAACCGGATCCCGGAGCGGCGGGTCGGCGAGGTCCTGGACCTCGTCGGGCTGTCGGCGGTGGCGAAGAAGAAGTCGAAAGGTTTCTCCCTGGGCATGGGGCAGCGGCTGGGAATCGCCGCCGCACTGCTCGGTGATCCGGAGATCCTCATGTTCGACGAACCGGTCAACGGCCTGGACCCGGAGGGAATTCTCTGGATCCGCAATCTGATGAAGGGGCTGGCCGGAGAGGGACGGACGATCTTCGTGTCCTCCCACTTGATGAGCGAAATGGCATTGACCGCCGACCATTTGATCGTGATCGGTCAAGGGAAGCTCCTTGCCGACACCTCGATGTCTGATTTCATTCACCAAAACTCCCGGGCATATGTACGACTCCGCTCACCGCAGCAGGAACAGCTCAAGGACCTCCTGCACGCCCAGGGCATCACCGCGGTCGAGGTCCCGGGCGCGGGCGCGCTGGAGGTCGACGGGGTCGGCGCCGAGCGGCTCGGCGAACTGGCCGCGGAACACCGCATCGTGCTGCACGAACTGAGCCCGCAACGGGCGTCACTGGAGGAAGCCTTCATGCGTATGACGGCGGACGCGGTCGAGTACCACGCCCACGCCATCGGCCACCCGGGAGCCCCGGACAACCCGGCCCGGCCGGCCGACGTCCCGGCGTGGGGAGCAGGCTTCGACGCGACGCACAAGGGCGGTAACTAGCCATGTCCACCTTCCCCGCCGTCCTCCGGTCCGAGTGGACCAAGATCCGTACCGTGGCCTCGACGATCTGGACGCTGGTCGCCGCCCTGGTCGTCACCGTGGGCATCAGCGCCGGGCTGTGCGCGGTGTTCAACTCCACCTTCGACTCCATGCCCGACGTCCAGAAGGCCACCTTCGACCCGACCCTCGCCAGCTTCGCCGGGATGAGCCTCGGCCAGCTCGCGATGATCGTTTTCGGTGTGCTGGTGGTCGGCAGCGAGTACAGCACCGGCATGGTCCGCACCTCGCTGGCCGCCGTACCCCGCCGGGCCACCTTCCTGGCCGGGAAGCTGCTGGTCGCCACCGTGCTGGCGCTGGTGGTGGGTCTGGTCACCAGCTTCCTGTCCTTCTTCCTGGGCCAGGCGATCCTGGGCGACCACAGCATCGGCATCGACGGGCCGAACGTCCTGCGGGCCGTGATCGGCGCCGGTCTCTACATGGCCCTGATCGCCCTGTTCTCGATGGGCGTGGCGACGATGCTGCGCAGCTCGATGCTCTCGCTCGGCATCCTGATGCCGTTCTTCTTCCTGATCTCGACCATCCTCGGCAACGTGGAGGCGACCCGGAAGGTGGCCCAGTGGTTCCCCGACCGGGCCGGGTCGATGATCATGCAGACGGTTCCGGAGGCCATGGGCAGCGACCCGGCCCCCTACGGCCCGTGGGGCGGCCTCGGGATCATGGTCCTGTGGGTCGTCGCGGCCGTGCTCGGCGGCTACCTGGTGCTCAAGCAGCGCGACGCCTGAGACGGACCCTGAGGGGGATCCCCGGGTCGGGCTCAGGGGTGGCTCAGGGTTCGGCCCGGGACGGAACCGAACGACGCTCGATATCCTCTTAAGCCTTACCCGGACGAAATGCGTCCGTATCGCAAGGGGCAGAGGATGATCGAGGCAGTCGGCCTGACCAAGCGCTACGGCGCCAAGACCGCCGTCGACCAGCTGTCCTTCCAGGTCAGGCCCGGTCATGTCACCGGCTTCCTGGGGCCCAACGGCTCCGGGAAGTCCACCACCATGCGGATGATCCTCGGCCTGGACCGTCCCACCGCCGGTCATGTCACGATCAACGGCTCGCCGTTCCGGGAGCTGCCCAACGCCCAGCGGCACGTCGGCGCCCTGCTGGACGCCAAGGCCGTGCACGGCGGCCGGCGGGCCCGGACCCATCTGCTGGCCCTCGCCCAGCTCTCCGGGATCCCGGAGAAGCGGGTCGACGAGGTGCTCGGGGTGGTCGGCCTCCAGGACGTGGCCCGGATGCGGACCAAGGCCTTCTCCCTCGGCATGGGCCAGCGGCTGGGCATCGCCGCCGCCCTGCTCGGCGACCCCCAGGTGCTGCTGTTCGACGAGCCCGTCAACGGGCTGGACCCCGAGGGCATCCTGTGGGTGCGCAACCTCATGCGCCGGCTGGCCTCCGAGGGCCGGACCGTGTTCGTCTCCTCGCACCTGATGAGCGAGATGGCCCTGACCGCCGACCACCTGATCGTGATCGGGCGGGGCCGGCTGCTGGCCGACATGGGCGTGCAGGAGTTCATCGCCCACAACTCGGCCGGATTCGCTCGGGTCCGCGTGGCCGACACCGATCGTCATGGCGCACAAGCGCTGGGTGAGACCCTCGTGAAGGCTGGGGGCCGGGTGCTCAAGGAGCCCGACGGCGCCCTGCGGGTGACGGGCCTCACCCTGCCGCAGGTCTCGGACCTCGCCCACGAGGCCGGCGTCCGGCTGTGGGAGCTCTCCCCGCACCGGGCCTCGCTGGAGGAGGCGTACATGCGGCTCACCCAGAGCTCGGTCGAGTACACCTCCACCGACGACCCCCGCGCCGAACTGTTCGCACCCGAGCCGCTGACCGTCCCCGCCTGGGAGGACGAGAGCGCGCACGCGGTGTCGGGCCCGACCGCCGCCGCCTTCTACGCTCCCCCGCCCCCGGGCGCCGACCGCCCCTTCCTGATGCCCAGCCGCCCGGCCGACCTGGCCGGTCCCGCGAACGACTCCGAGGACGCCCGATGACCGCACCGACCCCGCAGCCCGCGCGCACCGCGGCCGCGTCGTCCGGGGCCACGCCGTCCGCAGCCGCCCCGGTGGCGTACACCTCGCCGCTGCCGACCCCGCGGCCGCACCTGGGCCACGCCATCGCCTCCGAGTGGACCAAGATGGCTTCGGTGCGCTCGACCGTGCTGACCCTCGGCTCGCTGGTGCTGCTGGTGGTCGGGATCGGGCTGGCCGCCGTCTCGCAGACCTCCGGGGAGAACTTCCGCGGGACCCCCTACACCGCGCCCGCGCTGTTCGGGCTGCTGGTCGGGCAGCTCGCGGTGATGGTCCTGGGCGTGCTGACCATGACGTCGGAGCACGGCACCGGGCTGATCCGCACCACCTTCACCGCCGCCCCCGACCGCCACCGGGTGCTGACCGCGAAGTACCTGGTGGTCGCCGGGGTCAGCTTCGTCGCGATCGCGGCCTCCGTGACCTTCGTCGCGCTGGCCGGGGCGATCGTGCACCACCGGCCCGACGCCGGCCCGCACGACATCCCCCGCGAGCTGCTCGGCGGACTCGCCGGCAGCTTCTACGTCACCCTGCTCGGCGTTCTGGCGCTGGCGGTCGGGGCCCTCGTACGGCACTCCGCGGGCGGGATCGCGGTGATGATCGGCGTCGTCACCGTGCCGCCGTTCACCGGCGGGATGCTCTCCATGTGGGAGGCCACCCAGCCGGTCGGCTCGGCCCTGATCCGGTACAACTCCCCCGTGGCGCTGATGCAGCTCTTCGGTCTGCCCGACGCCGACACCGGCAGCATCCCCCCGGCCTGGGTCCACTTCGCCCTGCTGTTCCTCGTGACGGGCGCGGCGGTGGCGGGCTCGTACCTGGCGGTGGGCCGCCGCGACGTCTGACCGGCCCCTCCCCCGGGACTCGGGACTCCTAGTGCCGGGGCGCGTTACGGGACCGCTGCACCCGCGTGGTGCGGCGGTCCTTGGCGTTCCAGCAGGCCTTGTGCCAGTGCCGGCGGTCGTCCACGCCGCCGTACTGGGGCCAGGCCACCACGTGCGGGGTGGCCGGCGGGATCTCCTGGTCGCAGCCGGGGCAGCGGTAGCGCTTGCCGGCCGCGCCGGCGCCGGAGACGTGCCGGACCGTCCACTCCTCGCCGAGGTACTCCTCGGTGCGTTCCAGGCCGTAGCGGTCCGGCCCGCCGTCGCCTCGGCGGTCGGCCGGGTGGTCGCCGCCCTTGGGGCGGTTGTGACGCGGGGACACGTATACCTCACGGATCGGCGGGGGCAAGGAATTTTCTCCCAGACTACGCGCCGCACACCTGGGTACCCGCAGGGTGGTCACAGGTGGCCGCGACGGATTCCCCGACAATCTCAATAACTTTCATATCAGGCCGTGCCTTTGGCACGTGTCAGACGTTGTTGCCAGCAGAAGACCCGACGATCGGACTCAGGACACATCGGTCCACCTGGGGGAGGCCGCGTCAGCCGCGAGGAGGCGAGGAGCGATGCGCGTAGGAGCGTTTGTACTGGCGGCCCAGTTCCCGGGCCAGGGTGCCGGGGAGGCACTGCACCGGGCGGTACGGACCGCCGAGGTGGCCGAGGAGTCCGGGCTGGACTCGGTCTGGCTGGCCGAGCACCACTTCGTGCCGTACGGGGTCTGCCCGTCGGCGGTGACCCTGGCCGCCCTGCTGCTGGGGCGGACCCGGCGGCTGCGGGTGGGCACGGCCGTGAGCGTGGTGCCCAACACCCACCCGGTGGCCCTGGCGGAGCAGGCGGCGCTGCTGCACCTGACCTCCGGCGGCCGGTTCACCCTCGGGGTGGGGCGGGGCGGGCCCTGGGTGGACCTGGAGGTGTTCGGCGGCGGGCTGGAGGCGTACGAGCACTCCTTCCCCGAGGCCCTGGAGCTGATCACGCGCTGGCTGTCCGAGCCCCGGGTGGGGGCCGCCGGGGAGCACTTCGCCTTCCGCGAGGTGGCCGTCGTACCGCGTGCCTCGGAGGCGCTGGACGCGGACGCGGCGGCCCCCGAGGTGGTGGTGGCGTGCACCACCCCGACGTCGGTGCGGCTGGCGGCCGAGCGCGGGCTGCCGATGCTGCTGGGCATGCACTGCGGGGACGAGGAGAAGGCCTCGATGGTCGCGCTGTGGCGGGAGACCGCGCGGGCGGCCGGCCATCCGCCGTCCCTGGTGGCGGAGGCCGGTCATGTCTCCGCGGGCGTCTGCCAGCTCGCCGACCGCACGGCCGACGCCCGCGAATCCCTCCTGAAGGCGCTCCCCGGCTGGCTGAAACAGGGGCTGGACGCCCATGTGACGGTGGACGGCCGGCACCGTGCGATGCGGGACCCGGTCGCGTACACCGAACTGCTGTGCTCGCTGCACCCGGTGGGCACCCCCCGGCTGGCCGCGGACCGGCTGGCGGTCACGGCCGAGCGGACCGGGATCACCCGCTTCGCGCTGCTGACCGAGGGCTCCGGCGACCTCGCGGCGACCGAGGAGAACGTACGACGGCTGGGCGCCGAGGTCCTGCCCCGCCTCGGCTGACGCCCTGGCGCCGACGCCCCGGCCGCGGCCGGCGCCCGGCCGGGAGCCTGGCCGTGCCCGCCGCTGGCCGCCGCTCCGGTGTCCCGTCGCACCTCGCGCGACGCGGAGCGGCAGCAGAGCCCCGGCGGGCAGCGGGGGTCAGCAGTCCCGCAGTTCCGGGGACTGGTTGAGCAGCTGTCCCCGGATCGAGGTGAACTTGGCGAGCCGGTCGTCGGCGGACGGGTCCAGCGGGAACACCGCGACGCGGTGGCAGTTCTGGAAGGCGAGCCGGACGCCGAAGTGCCGCTGGAGGGCACCGCGGATGGCGTCACTCGCCAGTGCACGCAGCAGCTGGCCGCGCGCCTGCTCGTTGGGGGGCGGCGTCTGGTTGTCGGCGAACTCTCCGCCGTCGACCTTGAGCTGGGCCACCAACGAGCTGATCATCTCCCAGGCGTAAGGCAGGGAGGTCCGGACGCAGTCGACGAAGGCGGCTTCGTCGACCTCGCCTCGCTCGGCCTGTTCGAGTAGGGCCGGTGAGACGTCGAGCGACATGGGTTCTCCTCTCGCGACCCCGGCGGCTTTTGGGTTGCCGGAGTCTTACGGGCAGGGAAGGAGGCCGCACCACACGCGGCAACGCAGTGTGCGCGTTCGACAACCTCCTGCTAACACGGTAGGCGCCCCATGGGTACGGCACCAGGAGAATGCGCATACAACGCGCCATCGGCGAACGGGGCTTTCGGGGGCGAATCGCGTGGAGGGGGGTCGGTCGAGTAGCGTTGCCGACCATGCGTCTCGTCATCGCCCGCTGCTCCGTCGACTACGCGGGCCGGCTCACCGCCCATCTGCCCTCCGCACCCCGTCTGATCCTCGTGAAGGCCGACGGCAGTGTCTCGATCCACGCGGACGACCGGGCGTACAAGCCCCTCAACTGGATGTCCCCGCCGTGCACCCTCAAGGAGGGGGCCGGGGACGAGGCCGGGGTGTGGACGGTCGTCAACAAGGCGGGCGAGAAGCTCATCATCACGATGGAGGAAGTGCTCCACGACTCCTCCCACGAGCTGGGCGTCGACCCCGGCCTGATCAAGGACGGCGTCGAGGCGCACCTGCAGGAACTGCTGGCCGACCGCATCGAGACGCTCGGTGAGGGGTACACGCTGATCCGCCGCGAGTACATGACGGCGATCGGCCCGGTCGACATCCTGTGCCGCGACGCCGACGGCGGGACCGTGGCCGTCGAGATCAAGCGGCGCGGTGAGATCGACGGCGTGGAGCAGCTGACCCGGTACCTGGAGCTGCTCAACCGCGATCCGCACCTGGCGCCGGTCAAGGGCGTGTTCGCGGCCCAGGAGATCAAGCCGCAGGCGCGGGTGCTGGCGACGGACCGGGGCATGGAGTGCGTGGTCCTGGACTACGACGCGCTGCGCGGCATCGAGGACGACAAGCTGAGGCTGTTCTAGGCCGAGCGTTCGCTGCGGCCGTGCGCGGCCGTGACGCATGACGGGGCCGGTCCCTTTCCCAGGGGCCGGCCCCGCGTGCGTTCAGCCGCTGGTGGCGGTGCCGGACGGGCCCTGCGGCTGCCCCGCGGAGACGGTCGGCGTGCCCGGGGACTGCGAGGGCGAGCCCCCCTGGCTCTGGGTCGGGCTCGGGCTCGGGCCGGGGTCGGCCGAGGACTCCGAGGGCTTCGGGGCCGACGGGGACGTGCCCGGGGACGCGGGCTTCGTCGTCGGGCGCCGGGTGGGGCCGCCGGTGCCGGGGCCGGCGCCCGCACCGGGGCTGCCGGCCGTGGACGTCGGGGCCGTGGCCGTGCCGCCGGGGCCGGAGGGCCGGTCGCCCTCGGGCGGGGCCGTGGCGCCGCCGGTGCCCGGCGGGGTGGCCGGGTCCTGTGCAGGATCGTTCCCTCCGGGGACCGCGTCCGGGCGGGAGGAGCCGGGGGTCGGGGAGGTGGCCGGGGCGCCGGGGTCGTCGTCGGAGGACATGGCCAGGGCGGCCACCGTGCCGAGCACGACGGCCACCAGGGCTCCGCCGGCGGCCAGCAGGGCGGGGCGCCGGCGCCCCGCGGCCCACGCCGCCGCCACCGACCGGCCACCGTGCCCGTCGGCCGAAGCCGGGGCCGCGGCCGGCGCCGCTGCACGCGGCGCGGGCGTCCCGGCCGCCGGGAACACGTCCTCGAACACCTGGGACAAGGTCTGCGGATCGGTGCCGCCGGCCCCCACGGGCCGAATCACCTGAGTAACAGCCTCCCCGGCCTGCCCGCCCCCGGCCGCGCTGCCGGAGGCAGCGCGGCCGGGGGCGGGCAGGCCGGGGAGGCTGTTACTCAGGTGATTCGGCCCGTGGGGGCC
>NZ_RPRY01000241.1 GCF_003949795.1 Streptomyces sp. WAC06614 | reverse complement strand
CCCCCTCCCCCGGCCTCGGCTTCGGTGGCGGGCAGCGGCTCGGCGGGTTCGACGGGCCCGTGCACTCGGTCGCGTACCGGCCCGGCGGCGGCCTGCTCGCGGCCGGCGGGGCCGACGGGACGGTCCGGCTCTGGGACACCACCGTCGGCGGCGGCCCCGCGCCCTACCCGCAGCCGCTGACCGGTGCCGCCGGCCCCGTGTTCGCGCTGGCGTTCACGCCCGACGGCCGCCGGCTCGCGGCCGGGAGCCAGGACCGCTCCACCCGGGTGTGGACGGTCCCGGGACCGCAGGACGGGCCGCCGCCCGCGCCGGACCTGCTCGGCGGCGCCCCCGCCACCGCGGACGGCCCGGCCAGCTACGTCAACGCGGTCGCGCACAGCGCGGACGGCCGCTGGCTGGCCACCGGCAGCGCCGACAACCAGGTGCGGCTGTACGACGCCGCCACCCTCGCCCCGGCCGGTGTGTTCCCGCACCCGGGCCCGGTGACCTCGCTCGCGTTCCGGCCCGACGGGCAGGGTCTGGTCAGCGGCGCCGCCGACGGCACCGTACGGATCTGGCACCTGCCCGCCCGTCCCCTGCGCGGCATGCAGGGCACGGTCAACGCGGTGGCGTACAGCCCGGACGGGACCCTGCTCGCGGTCGCCGCCCGCGAGGTGCACCTGTGGGACGTCCGCGATCCGTGGCTGCCCCGGCCGGTGGGCCGGCCCCTGCCCAACCCCACGGGCTACTCGGGCACGGTGGCGTTCACCCCCGACGGCCGCACCCTCGCGGTCGGCGGGCGGGAGGGCAAGGTGTGGCTGTGGGACACCAGCCGCCCCGAACGGGCCGCGCCCCGGGGCGAACCCCTCGCCGGCGGCACCGGAACCGTACAGTCCGCCGTGTTCTCGCCGGACGGCCGGACCCTGGCGGTGGGCAGCGAGGGCCGGACCGTACGCCTGTGGGACACGCGGGACCCGGACCGGCCCCGGGCCTCGGGCGAGCTGACCGAACCCACCAACATGGTCTACTCGGTGGCGTTCAGCCCGGACGGGCGGCGGCTGGCCGCCGGCACCGTCGACAAGCAGGTGCTGGTGTGGCGGGTGCCCTCGGACGGCGGTGTTCCGCAGGCGGAGGCCACCCTCCACGGGCCGGGCGGCTATGTGATGTCGGTGGCCTTCAGCCCCGACGGACGCACGCTGGCCGCCGGCACCGGCGACCGGGACGTGTGGCTGTGGCGGTTCACCGGCCCGGCGGGCGACGGGCTCCCGGAGAGCGCCGGTCCTCCCCTGACCGGACCGAGCAGCTACGTGTACGCCCTCGCCTTCGCCCCCGACGGCCGGACCCTGGCCGCCGCCAGCACCGACAGCACCGTCTGGCTCTGGGACACCGCGGGCCTCGGCCGCGCCGGGGCCCGGCCGAGTGCCCGGGCGGTGCTGAGCGGCCTCGGCGGAAAGGGGTACGCCATCGCCTACGGACCGGACGGGCGGTCGCTGGCGGCCGGCGGCTCGGCGGCAGCCGCGCTGCTGTGGAGCACGGACGCGGAGGACGCCGCCCGGCACGTGTGCGCCCGGGCCGGGTCGCCGGTCACCCGCGCCGAGTGGACGTCCCTGCTGCCCGGGCTGCCGTACGCGCCGCCCTGCACCTGACCGTCGCCGTCCCGGGCAGGGCCGGTCAGGGCCGCTCAGGGCCGGCCCCGGCTGTACGGAGTTGTACGGAGCGCCGTACGGGCCGGTCCGGCCTGCGGCCCGGGCCTTCCGCCGGGCCGCTGCGGCGGGGCTTGCTGGTGGGGCGACGCCGGGCAGGCGGCCCGGCCCGGCCGGTGCCGCGGCCCGGCCGCCGCACCGACGCACCGCCCCACCGACCCGAGGAGAGAAGACGATGCGACGCTTCACCACCGCCCTGCGCACCCGGACCGGACTGGTCACCGCCGCGGCGGGCCTGGCCCTGACCGGGGTCCTCGCCGGCGCCACCACGGCCGGCGCCGCCGGCAGCTACATCTCGTCCAACAGTGGCGGGGCCAACGTCCGCAGCTGCGCCAACACCGGCTGCGGCTCGTACGGGTACCTCGTCAACGGCACCGGCGTGAGCATGCAGTGCTGGCTGGACAGCCAGTGGGTCTACCCGCCGAGCTCGAACTACGCCTCCAACCGCTGGTTCCGGGTCTCCAGCCCGGTCGGCACCGGCTACGTGCACTCCTCCCTGGTGGGCGCCCAGACCTCCGTCCCGCACTGCTGACGTCCCGCCGCACCGTGCCGGCCCCGTCCTCACCTGCTCCCGGGTGGGGGCGGGGCCGGTGGCGTGGTGGTGTCCTTCAGGAAGTCGAAGGCGAGCCCGCTGGACGCCTCGCCGCGGCCGGTACGGCGACGGGCGCTCAGCCAGAGCGCCACCCGGCCGTCGGTCCACCGGGTCCGGTTGTACGACAGGGTGAGCTTGGTGCCGGTCGGCGGCACCTCCTCCTCGTTGACGAAGTACCGGTCGCCCTGGTCCAGGCCCTCGCGCAGCAGCGAGGTCCGCGGGGTGACGACCCGGTCGCCGCCCAGCACGCTGAGCAGCGCGGCGCGCTGGAGCTGGATGTCACGGTTCTGTTCGGGCACGTGGACGGGGATGAACGGGATCCAGTTCTCCGGGATCGCGTTCATGACCTTGTACGCCACCGGGGCCGCGGCCGGGGGCTCCTGCGCGGGCGGGTTCAGCCGGAGCAGGTGGGCGAGGCGTTCGGCGGCGGCCTCGCTGCCGCGGCGCGGCTCGCCGGTGGCCAGGGTGACGGTCTGCTCGATGCCCCACACGAGGTTGCTCGTCTCGTCGCGGACGAGCGCGACCTCCTCCAGGACGGGCCCTTCGGCGACCTTCGGCACGCTGCCCGGCAGCAGCAGGCCCGGCGCGGGGCCGGTGGGCTGCCCGGGGACGGCGGCGGGGCCGGCCGGGGGCGGCGCCTCGGCGGTGTCGCCGAGGGTGTTGAGGGTGAACATCGACCAGTCCTGCCAGGTCACGTCCGGGCCGGTCCCCGCGGGGCTGATCCACAGCCGTTCCCCGAAGACGTCGGTCACGGTCAGGCCCTGGACGGTGGCCAGGGTGCCCGCCGGCAGGTCGCAGGGCAGCTGGTACCAGTCGTTGCTGTAGACCAGGGCGAATTCGAGGAAGATCAGCCGGGCGAGGTCGGTGCTGTCGGGGCGGACGGCGGCGAAGTTGGTCCGGCCGTCCTCCAGGGCCCACCAGCGGGGCAGGGGCATCCCGGAGTAGCGGACCGGCGCGGGGAAGACCGTGCGGTGGAACACCTGGGGGTCCTGGGCCGGCGGGGCGGTCGATGAGGTCGTCGAACCAGCTCACCAGCCGCTTGCCCAGCTTGACCAGTTCGTCGCGGTGGAGGCCGCCGATCCCGGAGATGCCTTCGTGGGCGGGCATGCCGGCGGTGAGCTGGCGGTAGAACTCGTACCCGTCCATCCGGCGACCCGCGACCGCCTGGAAGACCGACCAGACCTCGGGGTGCGCCACGCGCGGGGCGTCGTCCTCGGCCTCCGGGTCGGGCAGCGGGACGGGATAGCGTTCCACGTACTGGCGGCGTACGTTCAGGTTGACGGCGTTGACCAGGCGGTTGCCGGCCACGAGCTTGAGCCAGCGCCGGCCGATGGCCAGGCGCAGGTCGAAGCCGATCCGTTCGGTGCCGAAGGCCAGGGGCAGCGCGCGGCGTTCGGCCACCGCCTCCAGGGGCCGGTCGGGGCCGAACCGCTCGGTGGCGCCGTGCTCACCGGGGCGGACGAGGGTGGTGGGTGCGGCCACGACCGAGTAGGTGGCGGTCACGGGCGAGCCGGCGTCGGCGGCCCGGAACTCGCCGAGCTGCCACTGCCGGGTGAGCATCCAGAGCGGGTCGCGGACCTCCACCCGCAGGGCGCGGCCGAAGTCGGTGGTCCGGGGCCGGCCTTCGAGCCGGTTCCACAGGCCGACGGTGGGGGCGAGCCGGTCGTCGAGCGCCTCGCGCAGCCGCTCGATGCGGAGGTCGGCCGGGTCGGGGCCGGACGGTTCAGGCATGGGTCTTCCCTCGCAGGTTGCCGAGTGCCAGATCGGTGCTGATCGTGATCGGCCGGCGGGTCGCGGAGAGCACGGTGGCGGGGAGCAGATGGGCGTACGCCGTGCCGTCGAGGTGGTCGGGCTCGACCGCCCGCAGGGCGGCGAGGTCCAGGGTCTCCTGGACGGCGGCCACGAGGTCGTCCTCGTTCCAGGTGCCGGTACGGGCCGGGGGCACCACCAGGAGCATGGCCTGCGGCGGTTCCGAGTCGGGGCCGTCGTAGTGCAGGGCGATGCTCGTGGTCTCGCTCACCGACGGCACGACCTCGGTCCACTCGTCGAACAGCAGCCCGCAGCGGGGCGCGGTGGGCAGGCCTGGCGGGGCCGGGGCGTAGTGGGCGGTGAACAGCACCCGGTCCTCGGTGAGGCCGGCCCCGGCCTTGAACTCCATGGCCGCCCAGGTGTCCCCGGGGCGGTAGGGGAGCTGGACGGGGGTCAGGGCGGGGTCGGACGTGCCGGCGATGTCGCTCATCAGCCCGCCCGGACCGCGCAGTGCGTCGGCGAGGACCACGGCCTTCTCCCACAGCCGGGGCTTGTCGCGTACGCGGGCGATGCCGTGGAGCCAGTCGTCGACGGGGAAGTCCCGGCCGAAGTCGTCGGTGAGGTGGGCGACGAGCCGCTCGCTGTCCGCCCGGGCCCGGTCCCAGTCCCCGGCCAGTGCCGCGGTCGGGGTGAACTCGGGAACGACGAGGGCGTCCGGTCCCAGCAGTGCCTTGAGGGTGTCGGTGGCGCACCGGACCCGTTCCGGGCCGGGCGGCGCGGCGTCGTAGGTGCCGAGGGCGGTGTCGGCGTGCCCGACCCGCTCGTCGACGGCCTTGCCCAGCGCCTCGGTGCGGCGGAGCAGTTCCCGTCCCTGGTCCACGATCCGGTCCTCGAACGGGGTCAGGTCCAGGCCGACGGGGTCGAAGGCGTCCAGCGGCAGGTACCTGCGGATCTCGGTGAGCAGGCCGCCGAGGGTGTGCTGGCCGGTGCGGGCCACGCTCCGGAGGTCCGCGAGACGGCCGGTGAAGGCCGTGCGCCGGTTTGCGACGGTCGCGCGCAGCGCGGCGGGGCTGTCCGGGCGGGGGGTCGTCGGCGTGGTCGTCAGCAGCCGCTCCGCCGTCTCCAGCAGACGGAAGCGGTCCTCGTCGGGGGCGGTGGGCGGCAGCTCGTGCTCGTCGTGCAGGAGCTGGTCGGCCTGGCCGAGCGAGCGGTCCATGCGCCCGGCCGCCGTGGCGACCGCGGCCAGCAGCGCGGCGTACACCTCCCGCCGCCAGGTGGTCAGTTCGCCCCAGCCGCTGCGCGGCATGCCGAAGCCGCCCGCCGTGGTGCACAGTTGCGCGTACCCGGCGAGCAGGACGTCGATCCGGGCGAGCACCTCGGCGCGCAGGGGCGGGGCGGGAGCGGCGGGGTAGAGCCGGCTCAGCTCCGTGAACCGCTCGCCGACCTGGCTGCGCAGGGCGGTGAGGGCGCCGTGGACGGCGGCGAGCCGGTCGCGGGAGACGGCGACGGCGTCGTCGGCGGACCGGTCGACGGCGGTGGTGCCGGCGGCGGGCAGGAGGTCGGTGGGGCGCAGCGGGCGGGAGGTGGTGAAGAGCGTGCGCAGCGCGTCGACGAGCGGGGACAGTTCGAAGAAGGTGAGCTTGTCCGGCACCCGTCGGGTGTACCGGATGGTGAGGGCGACGTCCGGGCGGGGGCGTTCCTCGCGGGTCACCACGCCGATGATCCGGTCGTCGAGGTCCGTCATGGCCGTGTGGTCCCCGGGGCGGACGGCCCACAGCAGGTCGATGGGTTGCAGGCCCAGGTCGGCCTGGGTGACGACGCGCTCGTGGGGCGGCCCGCCGAGCGGGTCGGGCCAGGTGACGAGCGCGGCCACGTCCCGCTGCGCGGGAAGCAGGGTCGGCAGCCAGGCGTTGACGGCCGGTTCCGCCTTGGCGCGCGGGCTGTCGCCGAAGTACAGCGGCGGCAGGTGGTCCGCCCGGAGCCCGGCGGTGAGCTGGATGCCGAAGCGGTGGGTGAGGGTGGTGCCGCCGCGCGGGGTGGCCACGACGGCGGGTTCGGGCGGGACGCCGTCCTTGGCGTAGGCGTCGAGGGTGACCGAGGCGCGTTCGGTGTTGCCGAGCAGGGCCTGGTGGGCGCTCTCGGCGACTGCAAGGTCACCGAGCGCGTCGTGGAGCTGGAGCAGCCGGCCCACCTCGTCCTCCAGGGCCAGGGCCTCGTCGGGGGTGGCCGGCGGCATGTGAGCGGCACCGAAGGGGTAGCCGGCGCCGCCGGGGGTGCGGGTGGCGCGCTGGACGAGGGCGAGGCCGTCGACGACGTTACGGGCCTCCACGACGTCGAGGGGGACGCCCGGGCCGGGGACCACCGGGGAGAGTTTGCCCGCCCGCAGGGGGAAGGCTGCGCGCAGGGCGGGCAGGAACTTGTCGAGCTCGACCCCGTCCGGCCGGCTGCCGGGGCGCCGTTCGTGCAGCCCGCGCTCGAAGCGGTGGCCGAGCAGGGCGCCCAGCGACTGGCCCTGGCGCAGTCCGTCGAGCAGGGCGAGGGCGGTCCGGACGCGTTCGGAGCTGAGGTTGACCGCGAAGGAACGGGCGTGGTCCTGCGATCCGTTGGCCGTGTACCCGGCCCGCAGGACGGCGGCGGTGCGGGCGTGTCCGGGCGACGGGGCGTGCACGTAGCCGCCGTTGGCGGGATCGTGGGGCACCGGGTCCTCGCCGAAGACATGGGTGAGAGCGGCGGGGACCGGCACCCGGGGCAGCGGCACCCGCCGGGGGCGTACGTCCTCCAGCCAGCCGTAACAGCCCAGGTGCAGGCCCCGGGTGGGGGTGCCGGTGCCGTCGGGGCCGTACCGCAGCTCGGCCAGCCGCTCGTTGGCCAGGCCCAGCCACCAGGCGTCGAAGCGGTACGTGGCGCAGTCGAGGTGTTCGGCGAGCACCCGCTCCAGCTTCGCGGTGGGCAGGTCGCCCAACAGGGCGACGGCCCGTAGCTGTTCGTCGAGTTCGGCGGTGGCCGGGTGGGTGCCGAGGATCCCGGGGACGTGCTGGTGGACCAGGCGCTGGGGGTCGGTGCTGCCGGTGACGGCGGGGTCGGGTGCGTACAGCTGCCGGTAGCGGCTCTCGCTCGCGGGCGGGGCCGGCTCACCGGGCCGCTGGGTCCTGATGTGGATGAACGGCGGGTCCACCGGGGGGACCGGCGTCCGGCCGGCGGCGACGGCGAGCCGCCGGCCGGTCTCCTCCCAGCCGAGCAGGACGGCGTGCCGGGCGAGCAGGTACAGCAGGGCCGCCGGGGGGCCCGCGGCGAAGCCGTCCTCCAGGCGGACCCGGTCCAGGTCGCGGCGGCCCGCCGCGGCGAGCCAGTGGAGGTAGTTCACGGGCGCGGGCGGTGTGGTGCACGGGCGCAGCCGGTCGGTCTCGGACAGGGGGCGGTCGTCGACGAGGGGGCCGAGCAACGGGCGGGCGGTGTCCTCGAAGAGGCGGTGGAACAGGTCGGGTTCGGGGCGGGCGGGCCCGCCCGGCGGCCGGGTGTCGTAGCCGAGGCGGGCGAGGAGGGCGTTCAGCGGCTGGGGCAGGTGCAGCCGGTCGGTGAGGGCCGCGGTCACGTCGGGGCCGTGTCCCGCGAGGTTCTCCTGGTTGTAGAGGTCGGCGACGCTGCGGGCGTACCGCTGGTGGTGCTCGGCGGAGGTCGGGTGGAGGGCGAGGATGTCCAGGAGCCGCTGGTGCGGGTCGGGGCTGCCGGCGTCGAGCCGGGCGACCCGGGCGGATGCGGTCCGCCAGTCCTCCCGGACCGCCGTGAGGAGGTGGTGCAGGGCGGTGCGGTGGGCCGCGGTGGGGCCGGCCGGCCAGGTGAGCCGGCTGAAGGCGGTGGTGGGCAGGATCCCGTACGGCTGCCGGCCGATGCGGACGGCGGGGGCGGGGCCGCGGCCGGAGACGTGGCGCAGGAAGAAGTCGCGGGTGCGTGCCGCGTCCTGGTCGCTCACCACCGGGTGCAGGGCGGTGCGCAGGAAGCCGCCCCAGGTGGCGGGCCACAGCGCGGTGTCGGCGGCGCGGGCGTCGCGCTGGTCGGTGCCGTCGGCGTGGGGCACCGCGGCCAGGGCGGCGGGGTCGATGCCGAGCAGTTCGGCGAGGCACTGGCCGTCGGTGCGGGCCGTCCAGTCGGCGGGGGCGGCGGGTGCCGCTCCCCGGTCCGTCCGGAGCCCGGCCAGGGCCTCGGTGTGCGGGTCCTGGCCGGCCGGCGCGGCCTCGGTGTTGTTGGTCGGCGTGCCCTGCGGGACGAGGGCGAAGCCGGCGGGGCTGCGCAACTGGCGGTCGATCAGGGCGGTGAGCGCGGTGGCGGAGTCCTGCGGCCCCTGGCCGCGGCGCAGCCCGAGGACGATCAGCCGGTCCACCCCGTCGCGGGTGTGCGCGTCCAGGGGGACGCGCACGCCCATGCCCACGGCGACGGCGGCGTCGAAGTCGGTGAGCCATGCCAGGTGGTCGGGCACGTGCAGCGCGCCGCTGTCCTCGTCCACCCGCGGCTTGTCCTCGGCGGCGGGGTCGGGGCCGACGGCCAGCTCGGCCGGGATCGGCGCGCCCGTCACGGAGAACATCCGCCGGCCACCCGTGAAGCCGAGGACGGTGATGCGGTCGGGCAGCAGCCGCGCCCTGGCCGCGCGGGTCCAGGAGTCGGCGGCGAGGGCCGTGGGGCGCGGCACGACCAGGAAGGCGACCACCACCCCGTCGTCGGACACCAGGGGTGCCGCGTCGATCCCGGCGGGCGGCCGGCCGCGGACCGTACGGGCGCGGGCCGGGCCCACGGCGGCGAGCAGGGCCGCCTCGGCCGCCCGGAGCCGGGCGCGGTCCCCGTGGGCCCGCCACACGGCGGTCCAGTAGGTGACGGTGGGCTGGCGGTCCGCGGCGGGCAGGGCGGCCGCGGTCGTGACGACCAGGGCGGTGGTCCGTGCCGGCAGCCCGGTCGGGCGGTCGGCGGGGTTGGCGGGACGGTGGGTGTCCCGGAGCCAGGTGGCCCGGCCGGGCGCGACCCGCCGGGTGAACTCCTGCCAGGCGACCCGTTCCGCGCCGGCGTCGCCGGCCGCCCGCCACACCCCGGTCCAATAGGCGGTGAGGGCGCTGAACTCGGCCTCGCTGGGCAGTTCCTCCGCGGCGTCGACGGCCCATTCGTCGGGGAACACGCGGACCAGGAGGTCGGTGGCGGTGAACCGGGTCTCGACGCGGACGGGCCCGAGCAGGACCGGGTAGGCGTCGCTGAGCTGGTCAGGCATCGTGGAGCATCTCCTGTGCGTGTACGGCGACCAGCACCGGTGCTTGGAACAGCATGTAGGCGAGGTCGGCGGAGCTGAGCCGCCCGGACCAGGGAGGCAGTCGCGCGTCCTCGCGGCGCTGGGCCTCCTTCTCCGCGTCGTCCTCGGAACCGTCGGGGCGCACGAGCGGCAGCTCGCGGGCGGGGTCGAGCTCGACGAAGCGGCGGCCGTGCGGGTCGATGTGGCTCCAGGCGAGGTCGTTCCACACCTCCAGGGGGCCCGACGGGGTCTCGTCGGCGCCGAAGCGCGGGTCGCCGGGGCGTTCCTGGATGACGAAGAACCAGCCGGGGTCCGTGGGGCGCGCCCCGCGGGCGGCGGTCGGGGTGAGGTCGAAGCCGAGCAGGGTGATGTCCGGTTCGACCTTGGCCTCGTAGATCGGCAGGCGGACCAGCTCGGGGGACGGCCGGTCCCCGTCGGGGACCTCGGCGAGCACCCGTTCCGCCTCGGGGTGCGGGACGCCGTCGTCGTCGCGGGCCCAGTCGGCGCGGTGGGCGTAGACGGCGGCGGTCGGGTACTTCTTCAGCAGGTCGCCGCGGATCACCAGGACGAGCTCCTCCTCCTGGGCGGTTTCGTCCCGGGCGGCCTCGTCCGGGGCGGTGCGGGTGGTTTCGTCCCGGTGGTCGTGGCTGCCGAGGGCGGACTCGGGGGTCCACTCGGCGATCTCCGCGATGTCGTAGAGCCGCTCGCGCCGTTCCTCCTCGTCCTCCCAGGGCCGGGGCAGGTCCACGCGCGGGTCCCAGAACTGGCGGAACGGGGTGCCCCGCAGGTCGGTGGGGTACTCACGCCAGAGCAGTTCGCGGGCCATCTCGTGGTTCAGGCCGACCATGTACGCCTCGATGAACTCCTGGTCGGGGGTGAGCAGGGTGATCGAGTTGGGCGGGACCAGCCCCAGGTTGGGCACGAAGGCGTCCACCGAGAGGTCCCGCAGCCACTGGTAGGCCGGGGTGTCGATCACCGGATGTGCCATGACCTCCAGGAACCGCTCGGCGAACGGCCGTAGCCGGCCCGGGAGCCGGACGTCGGAGAACACGCTGCGCGGCACGGTGGCGTCCGCGCTCAGCCCGGCCAGGACGGCCCGGGTGGTGGAGGTGATCCCGAGCTCCTCGCGCGCGGTGGCGCGCGCGCCGATGTCGGCGTCCCGCGCGCTGCGCACGTTCTCCCGCAGGCCGGCCTTGAACCGCTCCGCCTCCGTGCTGTCGGGGCCGCCGGGGGCGGGGACGACGCCGTCCTGCGGGAGGCTGATCGTGAACGCCCGGCAGGTGGGCAGCTCGGCCACCGGGTCCTCGCCGGGCGGGGGCGCGCCGGGGTGGAGGACCTCGGCGAGGTGGCGCGGGGTCACCAGGGCGGCCGGGGTCGGCCGCTCCGGTGCGGCGGTGACGGCCCCGGAGGCCCGGTCCATCTTCGGGACCAGGGCGTCCGGCGGGTCGGCGGCGGCCACGAGGCCGGACTGCCGGGGGAACAGGGCCCGCATCAGCCGGGAGCCCGGCCGCATCACCCGGCGCATCCCGGCCGACAGCGGCGCGGCGGCCACCCGGCTGCCGGCCACCCAGTGGCCGACGACCTCGCCCGCCGGCGCGCCGGGGAGGGCTGCCCGCCCCTGCGCGGGGGCGGGGCCGGGGGAACGGACCCGGAAG
>NZ_RPRY01000240.1 GCF_003949795.1 Streptomyces sp. WAC06614 | reverse complement strand
GGCCCGGGCCCCGCCCGGGCCCCGCCCGGGCCCCGCCTGGGCCCCGGCCGGGGCCCGTGGCGCCGGGGCCCGTGGCGCCGGGGCCCTCGCCTTCCGTCCCTACCGGTCGGTATGCTCGCGCGGCACGTCCCACGCCGCCGCCCCGGGAGGGTCCATGCCCCGCTCCGCCCTGCGCGTATGCCCCTTGTGTGAAGCCACCTGCGGCCTCACCCTCACCATCGAGGGCACCACCGTCACCGGCGCCCGCGGCGACCGCGACGACGTCTTCAGCCGCGGGTTCCTCTGCCCCAAGGGGGCCGTGTTCGGCGCCGTCGACGCCGACCCCGACCGGCTGCGCACCCCCCTCGTCCGCCGCGACGGCCGGCTCCGGGAGGCCACCTGGGAGGAGGCGTTCGACGCGATCGCCGCCGCCGTGCCCGGCATCACCGCCTCCTACGGTGCCCAGAGCGTCGGCGTGGTCCTCGGCAACCCCAACGTCCACACCATGGCCGGCGCCCTCTACCCCCCGCTGCTGCTGAAGGCCCTCGGTACCCGCAACCTGTTCACCGCCAGCACCGTCGACCAGATGCCCAAGCACGTCTCCAGCGGACTGCTCTTCGGCGACCCCTTCGCGATCCCCGTCCCCGACCTCGACCGGACCGACTTCCTGCTGCTCCTCGGGGCCAATCCGCTGGAGTCGAACGGCTCCCTGTGCACCGCCCCCGACTTCCCCGGCCGGCTCAAGGCCCTGCGGGCCCGCGGCGGCACCCTGGTCGTCGTCGACCCGCGGCGCACCCGCACCGCCGCCCTCGCCGACCGCCACCTCGCACCGCGGCCCGGCAGCGACGCCCCGCTCCTCGCCGCCCTCGCCCACACCCTCCTCGCCGAGAAGCTCGCCGACCCGGGCCCGCTCGCCCCGCACCTGCGCGGCCTCGACGCACTGCCGGCCGCACTGGCCGACTTCACCCCCGAGGCGGTCGCCGCGGGCTGCGACCTGACGGCCGAGGAGATCCGCGCCCTGGCCCGGGACCTCGCGGCCGCGCCCACCGCCGCCGTCTACGGCCGCATGGGCAGTTGCACCGCCGAGCACGGCACCCTCGCGAGCTGGCTGGTCGACGTCCTCAACATCCTCACCGGCAACCTCGACCGCCCCGGCGGCGCCCTCTTCCCGCTCTCCGCCACCGCCCCCGCGCCCCGCCCGGCCGGACCCGGCAAGGGCTTCGCCCTCGGACGAAGCCCGGCCGGACCCGGCAAGGGCTTCGCCCTCGGACGCTGGGCCAGCCGGGTCTCCGGCCACCCCGAGGTCAAGAGCGAACTCCCGCTCGCCGCCCTCGCCGAGGAGATCGACACCCCGGGGGAGGGCCGGATCCGGGCGCTGATCGCGATCGCCGCCAACCCGGTGCTCTCCGCGCCCGACGGCCGCCGGCTCGACGCGGCCCTGGCCGGGCTGGACTTCATGGTCTCCGTCGACCCGTACCTGAACGAGACCTCCCGCCACGCCCACGTGGTCCTGCCCCCGCCGCCGCCCGCGCAGAGCCCCCACTTCGACTTCGCCTTCAACGGCTTCGCCGTGCGCGACCAGGTCCGCTACAGCCCCCGCGCCGTCCCCCTCCAGGACGGCGGCCGCGACGAGTGCGAGATCCACGCGCGGCTGATCCTCGCCGTGTCCGGACTCCACGGCTCCGCCGAGCCGTCCGCCGTGGACGACACCGCCGTCCGCTCGACCCTGGCCAAGGCCACCGCCGACCCCGACTCCCCGCTGCACGGCCAGGACCCCGCCCGTCTCGAAGCCCGGCTCACCGGCGCCGACGGCCCCGAACGCCGCCTGGACCTGATGCTCCGGCTCGGCCCGTACGGCGACCGGTTCGGCCACGACCCGGCGCCCGAGGCCCTCACCCTGGAGCGGCTGCTCGCCCACCCGCACGGCATCGACCTCGGACCGCTCAAGCCCCGGCTCCCGGGCGTGCTGCGCACCCGCAGCGGCGGGATCGAGCTGCTGCCGGACCCGGTCGTGGCCGGACTGCCGAGGCTGCGGGAGGCCCTGGCCGACCGCCCGGACGGCGCCCTGGTGCTCGTGGGCCGGCGCCACCTGCGGTCCAACAACAGCTGGCTGCACAACGTCCCGGCCCTCACCGGGGGTTCCAACCGCTGCACCCTCCAGGTGCACCCCGCCGACGCCGCCCGGCTCGGCCTCGCCGACGGCGGCCGGGCCCGGGTCACCGCGGCCGGCGGCAGCCTGGAGGTGCCGGTCGAGGTGACCGACGCCGTCCGCACCGGCGTGGTCAGCCTGCCGCACGGCTGGGGCCACGACCGGCCCGGCACCCGCCTGTCGGTCGCCTCCGCCGACCCCGGGGCCAATGTCAACCAGCTCCTCGACGGCCGCCTCCTCGACCCGCTCTCCGGCACGGCCGTGCTCAACGGCTTCCCGGTGGAACTCGTACCGCTGCCGTAGGGGCGCCCGCCGGCGCCGGTCGTTGCCAGCGCGCTGACCTGGGGTTTTGCTCGTATTGCTCACGGTGCGACGTCTTGTTGGCGCAAAGACGCCGCGCCTACCGTCCCTGCATGCTGACTCTCCTCGGCTTCGGCATGATCGCGACCTTCCTGGTCCTGATCATGCTGAAGAAAATGTCGCCCATCGCGGCGCTCGTCCTGATCCCCGCGCTCTTCTGCGTGTTCGCCGGCAAGGGGGCCCACCTGGGCGACTACGTCATCGAAGGCGTCGGCAAACTCGCGCCGACCGCCGCGATGCTGATGTTCGCCATCGTCTACTTCGGCGTGATGATCGACGTCGGCCTGTTCGACCCGATCGTCCGGGGCATCCTGCGCTTCTGCAAGGCCGACCCGGTGCGCGTCGTGGTCGGTACGGCGGTGCTCGCCGCGATCGTCTCGCTCGACGGCGACGGCTCGACCACGTTCATGATCACCGTGTCGGCGATGTACCCGCTCTACAAGCGGCTCGGCCTGAGCCTGGTGGTGATGACGGGCGTGGCCGCCACCGCCAACGGCGTGATGAACACCCTGCCCTGGGGCGGCCCGACGGCCCGCGCCGCCACCGCCCTCAAGCTCGACGCGGGCGACATCTTCGTCCCGATGATCCCGGCCCTCGCGGTCGGCCTGCTCTTCGTGTTCCTGCTGGCCTACGTCCTCGGCGTGCGCGAGCGGCGCCGGCTGGGCCGTCTGGTGCTGCCCGGCGGGACGCCCGACGAGGCCCCGGCGGAGCCGGCCCTCGCGACGGCCACGGCCACCCCGGGCGGCGGCCCGTCCCACGGCAACGGCCGGTCCGCCGACGGCGGTGCCGGTGGCGGGGCCGGTACAGGTGCCGGGGCGGGCACCGGTACGGATGCGGGCGCCGCCGACGGCGTCGCCGCGACCCACGGCGCCGGCGCGACGACGGACGGCGCCGTGGCCCGGGCCTCGGCGGCAGGCGCGACGCTCGGGCTCGACCCCGGGCGGGAGACCCTGCGGCCCCGCCTCTACTGGTTCAACGCGGCCCTGACCGTGGCCCTGCTGACCGCGATGATCATGGAGCTGCTGCCCATCCCGGTGCTGTTCCTCCTCGGTGCCGCGCTCGCGCTCACCGTGAACTTCCCGCACATGCCCGACCAGAAGGCGCGGATCGCCGCCCACGCCGACAACGTCCTCAACGTCGCCGGCATGGTCTTCGCCGCCGCCGTCTTCACCGGCGTCCTGTCCGGCACCGGCATGGTCAAGCACATGGCCGACTGGCTGGTGGGAGCCGTTCCCGAAGGCATGGGCCCGCACATGGCGCTGGTCACCGGTCTGCTGAGCCTGCCGCTGACCTACTTCATGTCCAACGACGGCTTCTACTTCGGCGTCCTGCCCGTCCTCGCCGAGGCCGGCGCCGCGCACGGGGTCTCCCCGCTGGAGATCGCCCGCGCCTCCCTGGTGGGACAGGCCCTGCACATGTCCAGCCCGCTGGTCCCGGCCGTCTACGTGCTGGTCGGGATGGCCAAGGTGGAGTTCGGCGACCACACCCGGTTCACGGTGAAGTGGGCGGCGCTCACCTCCCTGGTGGTGCTCGCGGCAGGGATGCTTTTCGGCATCATCTGAGCCCCGGCCGCAGAAAACTACCGCCGCTCGTTTGTAGGGTGGCCGCGAGGTCCACGCGGTCGCGCTCGCTCGGGAGGAATGCCATGAAGGCCCACGACGGTATGTACATCGGCGGTGCGTGGGTGCCCGCCGCCGGACCCGACCGCATCCAGGTGGTCGACCCGGCCGACGAGCAGGTCATAGGCGAGGTGCCGGCCGGCACCGCCGAGGACGTCGACGCCGCCGTACGGGCCGCCCGCGCCGCCTTCCCGGGCTGGGCCGCCACCCCGCCCGCGCAGCGCGCGGCCCTGGTCGGCGCGCTGCGCGACGTCCTGGTCGCCCGCAAGCCCGAGTTCGCGCGGACGATCACCGCCGAGCTCGGCGCCCCGCTCGGCTTCTCCGAGGCCGTCCACGTCGGCGCCCCCGTGGCGGTCGCCTCCACGTACGCCGAGCTGGGCGCCACCTACGCCTTCGAGGAGCGGCTCGGCACCTCCACCGTGCTGATGCAGCCGGTCGGCGTGGTCGCGGCGATCACCCCCTGGAACTATCCGCTGCACCAGATCGTCGCCAAGGTGGCACCCGCCCTCACCGCCGGCTGCACGATCGTCCTCAAGCCCGCCGAGGACACCCCGCTGACCGCCCAGCTCTTCGCCGAGGCCGTGCACGAGGCGGGGGTCCCGGCCGGCGTGTTCAACCTGGTGACCGGCACCGGCCCGGTCGCCGGCCAGGCGCTGGCCGAGCACCCCGGGGTGGACCTGGTCTCCTTCACCGGGTCCACGGCCGTCGGCCGGCGCATCGGCGCCCTCGCCGGCGCCGCGGTCAAGCGCGTCGCCCTGGAGCTGGGCGGCAAATCGGCCAATGTCGTGCTGCCCGGCGCCGACCTCGCCAAGGCCGTGGCCACCGGCGTGGGCCACGTCATGAACAACTCCGGCCAGAGCTGCAACGCGCTCACCCGCATGCTGGTCCACCGCGACCAGTACGAGGAGGCGGTCGCCCTCGCCGCCGAGGCCGTCGCCCGCTACCCGCTCGGCGACCCGAGCGCCGAGGGCACCCGGCTGGGCCCGCTGGTCAACGCCACGCAGCGGGACCGGGTGCGCGGCTACATCGAGAAGGGCGTCGCGGAGGGTGCCCGGCTGGTGGCGGGCGGCCCCGAGGCGCCGCGGCCGACGGGCTACTTCGTCGCCCCGACCGTGTTCGCCGACGTCACCCCCGAGATGACCATCGCCCAGGAGGAGATCTTCGGCCCCGTCCTGTCGATCCTGCGCTACGAGGACGAGGACGACGCCCTGCGCATCGCCAACGGCACCGTCTACGGGCTGGGCGGCGCGGTCTGGGCGGCCGACGAGGAGACGGCGGTCGCCTTCGCCCGCCGCATGGAGACGGGCCAGGTGGACATCAACGGCGGCCGGTTCAACCCGCTCGCCCCGTTCGGCGGCTGGAAGCAGTCCGGCATCGGCCGCGAGCTCGGCCCGCACGGCCTGGCCGAGTACCTCCAGACCAAGTCCCTGCAGTTCTGACCGCCCGAGGAGTCCGCATCGTGGTCCGCGCCGCCGTTCTGCCCGCCGTAGGAGCCCCGCTGGAGATAGCGGAGATCGTGCTGCCCGAGCCCGGCCCCGGCCAGGTCCGGGTCAAGCTCGCCGCCGCCGGGGTCTGCCACTCCGACCTGTCCCTCAGTGACGGCACCATGCGCGTGCCCGTCCCCGCCGTCCTCGGCCACGAGGGCGCCGGCACCGTGCTCGCCGTCGGCGAGGGCGTCACCCATGTCGCCCCCGGCGACGGGGTCGTCCTCAACTGGGCCCCGTCCTGCGGCCGCTGCCACCACTGCGGCCTCGGCGAGGTGTGGCTGTGCGCCAATGCCCTGACCGGGGTCGGCGCCGTCCACGCGCACCGCACCGACGGCAGTGAGCTCCACCCCGGGCTGAACGTGGCCGCGTTCGCCGAGGAGACCGTCGTCGCCGCCGGCTGCGTGCTGCCCGCCCCGGCCGGGATCCCGCTCGCCGAGGCCGCCCTGCTGGGCTGCGCCGTGCTCACCGGGTACGGCGCCGTGCACCACAGCGCCCGGGTCCGGGCGGGGGAGTCGGTCGCCGTCTTCGGGGCCGGCGGGGTGGGCCTGGCCGCCCTCCAGGCGGCCCGGATCGCCGGGGCCGGCCCGATCGTGGCCGTGGACGTGTCCCCGGCCAAGGAGGAACTGGCCCGGGCCGCGGGCGCCACCGAGTTCGTCCTCGCCTCGGAGACCACCGCCAAGGAGATCCGGGCCCTGACCGGCGGACAGGGCGCCGACGTGGCCGTCGAGTGCGTGGGCCGGGCCACGACCATCCGGACCGCCTGGGAGTCCACCCGGCGCGGCGGCCGGGCCGTCGTCGTGGGCATCGGCGGCAAGGACCAGCAGGTCACCTTCCACGCCCTGGAGATCTTCCACTTCGCCCGCACCCTCACCGGCTGCGTCTACGGCAACAGCGACCCGGCCCGTGACCTCCCCGTCCTGGCCGAGCACGTCCGCGCCGGCCGGCTGGACCTCGGCTCCCTGGTGACCGACCGGATCGGACTGGAGGGCATCCCAGCGGCCTTCGAGGCGATGCTGGCCGGTGAGGGCGGCCGTTCGCTGGTGGTCTTCCCGGCGTAGCTTCTAAAGAGAATTTCTAAAAAAGTACTCCAGGAATCGGCCCCGCTGCGTCACACTGGCCCAGGGGAGGCGGCGCCCGGACCCGCGTCCGGGCGCCGCCCGCGCCCCGCGTCCCGTACGGCCTCGAACTGCAGCGCCAGCCCGTCCAGCAGCGCGGCCAGGCCCGCCTCGAAGGCGCCCTCGTCCACCTCGGTGCGGCGCTCGGCCAGCAGGTGCGCCCGGCCCAGGTGCGGGTAGTCCGCCGGGTCGTAGGCGGCGGCGTCGTCCACGAACCCGCCGGCGAACGAGCCGACCGCCGAGCCCAGGATGAAGTAGCGCATCAGCGCGCCGATCCGGGTGGCCTGCGCCGGCGGCCAGCCGGCCGCCGTCATCGCGCCGAACACGGCGTCCGCCACCCGCAGTCCGGCCGGCCGCCGCCCGGGCCCGCGGGCCAGTACGGGCACCAGGTGCGGATGGTCGGCCAGCGCGGCCCGGTAGGAGTGGGCCCAGTCGTGCAGCGCCGTGCGCCAGTCGCGCGGATCGGCCGGCTCGAACATCGACAGGTCCACGCGCGCGCTCACCGCGTCCGCGACCGCGTCCAGGATCTCGTCCTTGGTGCGGAAGTGGTTGTAGAGGGAGGGCCCGCTGACCCCCAGTGCGGCCGCCAGCCGCCGCGTCGAGAGCGCCTCCAGACCTTCCTCGTCCACCAGGCGGCCCGCCGCGCCGACGATCCGTTCACGGCTGAGGAGGGGCTTGCGCGGTCTGGCCATGCGGCACATAGTAGGGCCTGCCCATCAAAAACTAGCGCTGCTCGTTAATGCTGCCGCGGTCCTGTGAGAGGTGCCCGTGAACCTGGAGCTCAGCGAGGAACAGAGCGCGGTCCGGCAGGTGGCCCGCGAGTTCACCGACCGGGAGATCGCCCCGTACGCCGCCGAGTGGGACCGCGCCGAGAGCGTGGACCGGGGCATCGTCAAGAAGCTCGGCGCCCTGGGATTCCTCGGCCTGACCGTCCCCGAGGAGTACGGCGGCTCCGGCGGCGACCACCTCACGTACGCCCTGGTCACCGAGGAACTCGGCCGGGGCGACTCCGCCGTGCGCGGCATCCTGTCCGTCTCGCTCGGCCTGGTCGCCAAGACCCTCGCCGCCTGGGGGAGCGAGGAGCAGAAGCACGCCTGGCTGCCCCGGCTCTGCGCCGGAGACGCCCTCGGCTGCTTCGCCCTGACCGAGCCCGGCACCGGCTCGGACGCGGCGAACCTCACCACCCGCGCCGTCCGCGACGGCGACCACTACGTGCTCAGCGGCGCCAAGATGTTCATCACCAACGGCACCTGGGCCGACCTGGCCCTGGTCTTCGCCCGTACCGGCGAGGCCCCCGGCCACCGGGGCGTCTCGGCGTTCCTGGTCCCCACCGCAACCCCCGGCCTGACCCGCCGCGAGGTCCACGGCAAGCTCGGGCTGCGCGGCCAGGCCACCGCCGAACTCGTCCTGGACGGCGTACGCGTGCCCGCCTCCGCCCTGCTCGGACCCGCCGGCAAGGGCTTCTCGGTGGCGATGTCGGCCCTGGCCAAGGGGCGGATGTCCGTGGCCGCCGGCTGCGTGGGCCTGGCCCAGGCCGCCCTGGACGCGGCCGTCGGCTACGCCACCGCGCGTGAGCAGTTCGGCCGGCCCATCGCCCAGCACCAGCTCGTCCAGGAGCTGATCGCGGACATCGCCGTCGACGTGGACGCCGCCCGGCTGCTGACCTGGCGGGTGGCCGATCTGATCGACCGGGGAAGGCCGTTCGCCACCGAGTCCTCCACCGCCAAGCTGTTCGCCTCCGAGGCGGCCGTGCGCGCGGCGGGCAACGCCCTCCAGGTGCACGGCGGTTACGGGTACATCGACGAGTACCCGGTGGGCAAACTGCTGCGCGACGCCCGCGTGATGACCCTCTACGAGGGCACCAGCCAGATCCAGAAGCTCCTCATCGGCCGGGCCCACACGGGGATCTCCGCCTTCTCGTACTCGGTCGCGCCCTGAGTACCCGCACGGATGCGGCCCGGGCCGCGCCCGCCCGATCCTGGGCCCATGAACGAGACACCGGTCAAGCAGCAGAACACGGCGGCGTACTACGGCCAGGCCGTCGCGTCGTTCGCCCTCGCGCTCGGCGCGGTGGCGGTCGGCATCTGGAACCTGGAGGCGGACGCGTGGGTGCGGGCCTTCCTCGCCATCGGGGTCCTCTACCTGACCACCTCCGCGTTCACCCTCGCCAAGGTGATCCGGGACCGGCAGGAGGCGGGCCAGATCGTCAGCCGGGTCGACCAGGCCCGGATGGAGAAGATCATGGCCGACTACGACCCCTTCCAGCCGAAGGTCTAGCCCGCCCGCAGGCGCAGCCCGCCCGTAGGGGCAGCAGCCCACCCGCACCGCTCGCCTAAGCGCTTGCTCACCCTCCGGTACAGTGGGCCCTTCCATACGGCGAGAGGGTGAGCGAGCGATGCACAGCGCGGAGGAGACCGGCGAGCCCGGCGGCTACCAGCCGTGGTCGGAGGTCACCCCGGACGCCGCCCGGAGGCTGCTGGTCGCCGCCGTCGACGCCTTCGCCGAGCGCGGCTACCACGCCACCACCACCCGCGACATCGCGAGCCGCGCCGGGATGAGCCCGGCCGCGCTCTACATCCACTACCGGACCAAGGAAGAGCTGCTCCACCGGATCAGCCGGATCGGCCACGACAAGGCGCTGGAGATCCTGTCCTCCGCCGCCGACGGCCCCGGCACCGCCGCCCAGCGGCTCGACGCCGCCGTGCGCTCCTTCGTACGGTGGCACGCCGCGCACCACACCACCGCGCGGGTGGTGCAGTACGAGCTGGAGGCCCTCGGCCCCGAGCACCGCGCGGAGATCGTGGCCCTGCGCCGGCAGAGCGACGCGGCGGTGCGGCGGATCCTCACCGAGGGCGTCGCGGCCGGGGAGTTCGACGTCCCGGACGTCCCCGGCACCACCCTGGCCGTGCTGTCGCTGTGCATCGACGTCGCCCGCTGGTTCAACGCGGCCGGCCGGCGCAGCCCCGACGAGGTCGGCGCGCTCTACGCCGACCTCGTCCTGCGGATGGTCGGGGCGCGGCAGCAGTAACGGCCGGCAGCAGTCGGACGGGGCCGCGGTCGGAGCTGCGGCCGGCAGTCGCAGCGGTCAGAAGTAGTAGCGGGACACCGTCTCCGCCACGCACACCGGCTTGTCGCCGCCCTCGCGCTCGACCGTGACGGTGGCCGCCACCTGGACGCCGCCGCCCGCCTCGGTCACCGAGGTGATCACGGCCGTGGCCCGCAGCCGGGAGTCGACCGGGACCGGGGCCGGGAAGCGGACCTTGTCCACGCCGTAGTTGATGCCCATCTTCATGCCCTCCACCCGCATGATCTGCGGGACCAGGCTGGGCAGCAGGGACAGGGTCAGGTAGCCGTGCGCGATGGTGGTGCCGAACGGGCCGGAGGCGGCCCGCGCGGGGTCCACGTGGATCCACTGGTGGTCTCCGGTGGCGTCGGCGAAGAGGTCGATCCGCTTCTGGTCGACCGTGAGCCAGTCGCTCGGGCCGAGCGGTTCGCCGGTCCCGGCGTGCAGCTCCTCGGCGGACGTGAAGATCCTCGGCTCGGCCATGCCACTCCTTCTCGCGGACGGAACAAGCGCTTGCTCAGCGCTCAGCATGGGTGGCCGTCCGGCCCGTGTCAACGGCCGCCCTGACCGGCCGTTAGGCTCGGGAGAGTGCCGCAGATTCCCGAGAAGGTCCAAGAACTCACCGTCGGCCAGTTGTCCGCGCGCAGCGGCGCGGCCGTCTCCGCGCTCCACTTCTACGAGGCCAAGGGGCTGATCAGCAGCCGACGGACCTCGGGCAACCAACGCCGCTACAGCCGGGACGCGCTGCGCCGGGTGGCGTTCGTGCGGGCCGCCCAGCGGGTCGGCATCCCGCTCGCCACCATCCGCGACGCGCTCAGCCAGCTCCCCGAGGGGCGCACGCCCAACCGGGAGGACTGGGCGCGGCTGTCGGAGACCTGGCGGGCCGTGCTGGACGAGCGGATCCGGCAACTGGGGCGGCTGCGGGACCACTTGACCGACTGCATCGGCTGCGGGTGCCTGTCGCTGGAGACCTGCGTGCTGTCCAACCCGGACGACGTGTTCGGTGACCGCATCACCGGCTCCCGGCTGTGGCCCGGGACGCCCTGAGCAGCGCGGCCGCGCGGGCCACCAGTTCGGCGGTGGACCGGGCGGCCCGCCCGTCGGGCAGCCGCAGCACGTCCCCGAGCCCGATCCGCACTCCCCACCCCCACCGCCCGGCCGCCTCGACCGCGTCCCAGGC
>NZ_RPRY01000239.1 GCF_003949795.1 Streptomyces sp. WAC06614 | reverse complement strand
ACCCAGGAGCCCCCCATGCCGCGCCCCCGGCAGCACCGCGCCGAAGTCACCCGCCAGGCGATTCTCGACGGCGCCGCCGTCGCCTTCGACCGGTCCGGCTTCGGCGGCACCAGCCTCAGCGACGTCGTCAAGCACGCCGGCGTCACCAAGGGCGCGCTCTACTTCCACTTCCCCTCGAAGGAAGCCCTCGCCCGCACCCTCATGGCCGAGCAACTCCGCGTCGCCGACCTCGTCCCCACCGGCCCGGAAACCCCAAGCCCCGGTATCACCGGCCCGGAAGCCTCCAGCCGCGGCACCACGGGCGCGGACACCACCAGCCCGAACCCCACGGGTCCGGGCCTCCAAACGGTCATCGACCTCACCCACCACATGGCCCACGGCCTCCGCTCCGACACCCGCATCCGCGCCGGCATCCGCCTCGTCATCGAGTTCGGCTCGTTCACCGACCCCGATCCGTCCCCGTACGAGGGTTGGATCGACATCTGCATCAAGTGCCTCACCCCCGCCCAGGACCGCGGCGACCTCCACCGCAGCCTGGACGTGCACGCCCTGTCGACGTACCTCGTCGGCGCGTTCACCGGTATCCAGGTCACCTCGCACGTCCGCACCGGCCGCACCGACCTCCACGACCGCGTCGTCGACCTCTGGAACCTGACCCTCCCGGCCATCGTCCCCGCGGACCGCCTCGCCCAGTTCGACCCGGCCGGCTCCCCCGAGTGCCGCGCAGCCCGCACCTGACGGCGACCACCCGGCCGGCAGCACGCAAGCAGCCCAGCCCCGAGCCAGCCAGCCTCCATCCCCCAGCCAGGCAGCCCGCTCCCAGCTCCCAGCTCCCAGCTCCCAGCTCCCAGCTCCCAGCTCCCAGCCCTGGAAGACACCACTCCGTTAGCAAAACTCAAGCGTGGCGCCCACACCCACCCACGAACGTTAGTAAAGTCCCTCTCATGACTTCGCCCTCGTCCCCGAGCGACCGCGAGAAGGTCGTCTCCAAACTGCCCCCGTGGCTGCGCCAGGAGTTGAAAATCCGCACCGCCCAACTCCGGGTGGACATCCAGGACGCCGTCCACCAGGGCATCGCCCAGTGGTCGGCCCTCGCCTCGGCCCCCTCCCCCGTCGACACCTCCGGCGCCGAGTCGTTCTCGACCTGGCTGCCCGCCGGCCAGTGGGAGTCCTTCCGCGCCGGAGCCAAGGACCGCGGTGTCTCCCTCATCCAGGGACTCGCCCAAGCCGTCCAGCTCTGGCTGGAGATGAACCCGGCCCCCACCGTCCAGCGCCCCTCCGTGGTCCGCCGCATCGTCGTCTGCAACCAGAAGGGCGGCGTCGGCAAGACCGCCATCACCGCGGGTACCGCCGAGGCCCTCGCCGAGGACCCCCAGTCCCTCCACCCGGTCCGCATCGCCCGCCAGCTGGCCCGTCTCACCGAGGACAACGCCACGACCGGCGCCCCACCCGGCACCACGCCCGGCACCGCAACCGGTGGTGCTGCGACCGGTGGTGCTACGACCGGCACGCACGAACCGAGCGTCTTCACCGTGGAAGACCTCCCCGGCCTCGGCATGCGCGTGCTCCTGGTCGACTTCGACCCCCAGGGCCATCTCACCAAGCAGCTCGGCCAGCAGCCCATGCCCATCGGCGGCGACAGCCTCACCTGCCACATGGCCGGCGAGGCCAAGGGCCCCCTGTCCGACCTCATCGTCCCGATCGCCGACGAACGGTTCGGCGACCGCCTCCACCTCCTCCCCTCCTGCACGGACGCCTTCCTCCTCGACGTCCGCCTCTCCACGGTCCGCGCCCGCGAGGCCGCCCTCGAACGCGCCCTCGCCCCCGTCGAGTCCGACTACGACGTCATCCTCGTGGACTGCCCGCCGAGCCTCGGCCTCAGCATGGACGCGGCCATCTACTACGGCCGCCGCCGCGACACCGAGCAGCCCGGCGCCTCCGGCGCGCTGATCGTCGTCCAGGCCGAGGACTCGTCCGCCGACGCGTACGACCTCCTCACCTCCCAGATCAACGACCTGCGCGACGACCTCAGCCTCGACATCGACTACCTCGGCCTCGTCGTCAACCTCTACGACGGCCGCCGCGGCTACATCGCGACCTCCTCCCTCCAGGCCTGGATGGACATAAAGGATCCGCGCGTCGTCGCCGTCGTACCCGACCTCAAGGAACAGCGCGAGGCCGTCCGCCTCAAGCAGCCGCTGTTCGTCTACGCCCCCAAGGGCGACCAGGCGGTCGCCCTGCGCGCCCTCGCCAGGGAGATCTCATGAGCAAGGCCGACAAGCTCGGGGTGTCAGCCTCCTTCGCCCGCGCCCAGACCGCCGTCAGCTCGCGCCGCGCCGCCATCGCGGAAGCCACCGGCGCCCCCACCTCCGGGACCGTGGCGCCCTCCGAGGTGCCGATCGAGGCGCTGGCCCCCAACCCGTTCAACCTCCGCGAGGAGCTGACCGACCTGGACGAGATGGCCCAGTCGCTGCTCTCCCGCGGCCAGCTCCAGCCCCTCGCCGTCGCCACCCGCATGGCGTTCATGGAGGCGTACCCCGGCCAGACCGACGGCCTCGGCCGGGCCCCGTACGTCGTCATCGACGGCAACCGCCGGCTCGCCGCAGCCCAGCTCGCCGGGCTGAAGACGATGCACATCCACGTCAACGACAGCCTCGCCGCCTCGGCCGCGGACATCCTGGAGTCGGCGCTCATCGCCAACGTCCACCGGGTCGACGTCGCCCCCATGGACCAGGCCCGTGCCCTCCAGGAACTCGTCGAGGTGCACGGCTCCCAGGCCCAGGTCGCCAAGCGCCTCGGCAAGACCCCGGCCTGGGTCTCCCAGCGCCTGACCCTGCTGAACCTCACCCCTCCCCTCCAGGAGAAGGTCGAGTCGGGCGAGCTCAAGGTGGAACCGGCCCGCCGCATCGGCCGCCTCCCCCAGGAGCAGCAGGAGGCCGCGGCGGCGGAGACCATTAACGCCGTTAACACCAACCCCCCACGCCAACGCACCCGGGTCAGCCCCGTCAGCACGGACACCCCACCCCCGCCGGCCACAGCGGCGACGCCGACGCCGATGCCGGCCACGCCGACCACGACCACGCCCCCGAGCCGCCGCATCACGATCGCGACGGACACCCCGGAGACGATCGCGGACGCCCTGACCGCCCACCTCCCCCCGGACGACCTCAAGGCCGTCACGGAGCTCCTGATGTCCCGCATCTGACACGCAAGAAACCCGAGCACCACGCAGGGGGCGCTGACGGCATTAACGCCGTTAACGCCCCCACGTGCGTTTCAGGTGCGTTCCACCGTGCGTTTCACATAGGCTCGACCCTGGAGGTACCCATGCACAACGAACAACAGAGCCTCTTCGCAGCGGTGGACGCCCTGCTCGAAGAAGCCGCCGCCAAGGACGCGCTCCCTCACCCGGACGAGCGCAAGCGCCTGCGCGAGGCCGCCGGCCTGAGCCAGGACCAGATCGCCAAGGCCCTGTCCGTCCTCGGCCTCGGCCGCGGCGCCCTCGTCCCGGTGCCCACCCTGCCCGGCCGCGAGGCCGTCGACCCGGCCGCCCTCGACCGGGCCCTGGCCGACACCCCCGGCCCCGCCGTGGTCGTCGCCAACGCCGGCACCGTCAACACCGTCGACTTCGACGACCTCCGCGCCGTCGCCGCCCTGCGCGAGCGCCACGACTTCTGGCTCCACACCGACGCCGCCTTCGGCGCCTTCGCCGCCCTCTCCCCGTCCCACGCCCACCTCACCGCCGGTCTCGACGCCGCCGACTCGGTCTGCGTGGACCTGCACAAGTGGCTCAACGTGCCCTACGACAGCGCCGTGCTGTTCACCCGCCGCCCGGACCTCCAGGCCCGCGTCTTCGCCAACGCCGCCGCCTACCTCGGCCCGCTCGGCCCCCGCCCCGACCTGGTCCACCTCACCCCGGAGAACTCCCACCGGCTGCGCGCCCTGGCCGCCTGGTTCACCCTGCGCGCCTACGGCCGCGCCGGCCACCGCGAGATCGTCGAACGCGACATCGCCTGCGCCCACGCCCTCGGCGAGCACCTGGCCGCGGACCCCGCCTTCCGCCTCCTGGCCCCGGTCCGCCTGAACGTCGTCTGCTTCACCCTCGCCGACACGCCCACCCCCGAACGCCTCACCGCCCTGCGCACGGCCGCCGCCCCCGAGGTCTTCGTCACCCCGACCGTCCTGGACGGAACTCCCGCGCTGCGCGCCGCGTTCTCCAACTGGCGTACCACCCCCGCGGACGTACGCCGGGCCGCCGAGGCCCTCCGCACCGCGGCAAGGGAGCTCGCATGACCCACGACGCCACCCACCCCACGCCGCCCACGGCGCCCGCCCTGACGCTCCCCGAGGTGGAGGCCCTGGCCCGGGCGGCCCACGAGGGCCAGACCGACAAGGCCGGCCGCCCCTACGCCGAACACCTGGCCGCCGTCGCCGAAGGCGTCCGCGCCCGTGGCGGCAGCCCCGACCAGCAGGCCGCCGCCTGGCTCCACGACGCGGTCGAGGACGACGCCCTGAGCCGCGCCTGGCTGGATTCGGCCGCCCTCCCGCAGTCGGTGAAGGACATGGTCCTGGCGGTCACCAAGCGCCCGGGCGAGCCCGTGGAGGAGTACACGGCCCGCATCCTGGCCACCCCGGGCGCCCTCCTGGTCAAGGAGGCCGACCTCGCGCACAACGCCGACCCGGCCCGCCTGGCCGCCCTCGACGCCCCCACCCGGGACCGACTGACCGCCAAGTACGCATCCGTCCGCTCCCTCTTGGGCCTCCCACATCCCCCGAGTTGACGGCAAACGTCCCCACCGGACGTCTAGCGGGGGCCCGTTGGTGGCACGATGGTCCATGTGGGGGTACGCAGGGCCGTACCCCTGGCCGACCAGGGGACGACCGAAGGTGTGATCAGAAGTGGCCATTTCGCTGTCAGTGGTGGTTCTGTTGGCGATCATCATGGTGGTGCTGATCCGCGGCAACCACATCAAGCCGGGCCCGGCCATCGTGGCCGTCCTCTTCGGCTTCTTCCTGGCCTCCAGCTCGATCGCCCCGGACGTCAACCGCTTCCTGAACTCCCTGGCGGACACCATCGCCGGCATCAAGCTCTGACCCGGGGCGCCTCCCGCCCGAAACCTCCGCACGAAACGCCTCAGGGCCGGACCGTGGGTTCCCCCACGGTCCGGCCCTGAGCCATCAAGAGCGGGCGACGGGAATCGAACCCGCGTAGCTAGTTTGGAAGATCGCGTACGCGCCTGACCCCTGACCTGGCAAGACGCTGACCTGCACACTCGCGGCCATCAACCCGCGGCTTCCCTCTGTTCCCCGCTGCGCACCGCCCGTTCGGGCACACGGAGGGCACGCGACTTAGCCGGCCTGATGGCGCCGTGCGACCTTCGCGCCGCTGCATCCAACGAGCAAGCCCGTCAGCGCTGCGGCGTTGGCATACAACCCCGCGATCTCCGCTGCTGCAGGGTAGAGAACGAGCACGATAACGATCACTGTGATCGTCCAGGGGGCGGGAATAGGGTTTGACAGCTCCTGGGTAGCAAGGGTCACACTCATCAAAGAGCCTCCAAGGCTTCCTGGCCCATCTCGACCGTGCATGCCGCCAAGCCGTTCGGTCGGGGTGGGCTTTGTCGTGGTGGGAACCATAGTGGCGCTTCAGCGCAGGGCCGATGAAGTCGAGCTTGCCGGGCACCCGAGGTATCTTTAGTGCCCGTAACGCTGTGCTGTGAGAGGCGCGCGTCACGGACGGCACGCTGGCTACCTGCAAGGATTTCGGGTGCTATGCACGCCCATAGCACATACCTCAGACAGTCGGGACGCTGTGCTAAGGCGATTTTCCCGGTTGACCCGATCTGTCATGTTCCTCTGTTTGCCGGAGCTTTGCCGAATGGCGTAGAGGGTGTACCGCCGATGCCGTAGGCGTGGTTGTTGTTCGCAAGATGGTCCGAGGAAAACGCGCCTTCGCTGGCGGGCTGCTGTCTCGCCAGCCACAGCGCGCCTCCGCTGTCATCCCGTCTGCCGTCGACCCACACGAAGTGATAGCGGGGCAGGCTTCTGGGGCCCAGGTGGAGCGCCCTGCTGGACGAACGACCTGGGCCCCAGAAGCCTGGTCTGCTAGGGCTTGCCTGGGTCGACGGTAGACGGGATGACAGCCCCCACCCGCACCACACACCGGCCCGCAGACGCACGACGGCCCCCTCCATCCCGGAGCCTGAGCGCCCCCGCCGGAGGCATCGTCTTGACCTTCAGGTGTCGTCGGGCCTTGGCGTTCCCGGGGCTCGGCCTGCGTCGTTCCGGCGGGTGCCTGGCTGGCTTTGGCGTTGGCCGGGCGTGGTCCTGGTGGTGGTCAGGGGGCTTGCTCGGTGGGGAACGCCCGGTGGGCGGTGGGTGGTTGTGGAGCTGGGGCGCCGGCCTTCTGAGGGCTTGGCCCGACCATCAACCCTCGCCGGTTCTTCGGCGTGCGGCCGGCCGCGGGGCCGGAGCGGGGCGCAGACAGGAGCGCAGGCCCGGCGGACGGGCCGCGCGCGCCGCGCTGTGCGCGGCGGGTGCCTTGATGGAGTAGGGAAACTTTCACCGCACGGGGAACAGCCGGCGCCCGTCATGGCTCCGTACATGCGGCCCGTGCCCGTCGAGGGCGTCCAACAGCCGGATCGCGTAGACCTCGGACATCCGCTCGGAGACCTCGCCGGGCGTGAGCCACTGCACCGCCGTGGTCTCGTCGGACGTACGCTCGGCACCCCCGGTCGCCTTGCACCGGAAGACCAGGGCCACGACCCCGAGGGTGACGTTCTTGTAGACCCCCGTCAGCTCCGCCACGTCCACATCGAGCCCGGTCTCCTCCAGGACCTCGCGCCGAACGCCTTCCTCCGGCGTCTCCGAGATCTCCAGCACCCCGCCCGGCAGCTCCCACGTCCCGTTGTCCGCCCGCCGGATCGCCAACAGCCGGCCGTCGTCGCGTACCACCACCCCGGCTACAGACACGGAGTGGCGAGGCGTTGACCGGGTCGCCGGGGCACTGTTACTCATGTACAGGAGCATAGGAGGAAGAGAAGGACCATGGGAACAGCCGTAGGAGGTGGCAAGGCCGTACCTCGGTACTTGCAGATCGCCGAGGACATCGTTCAGCAGATCCGCGCCGGCGCATTGAAGCCTGGCGACCAGGTGCCGAGTGAAGCGGAGATGGTCGACCGCTACGGCGTGTCCGGCGGGACCATTCGCAAGGCCATGACCGAGATCCGCGCCAGCGGGCTCGTGGACACCCGGCACGGCAAGGGCTCGTACGTCAAGGCCCGGCCGCCCGTGCGGCACCGCTCTTCCGACCGCTTCCGGCGCTCCCTCCGTCGTGGGGGCAAGGCCGCGTACCTCGCCGAGTCGGAGCAGTCGGGCGCGACTGCGAAGGTCAGCATCATCTACATCGGTCCCATGGAGGCCCCCGAGGACATCGCCGGTCGGCTGGGTGTCGACCCCGGTACGAAGGTCCTCGCGCGCCGGCGCCTGTACTTCCGGAACGGGACCCCGGTCGAGACCGCCACGTCGTACCTGCCGTGGGACGTGGTCAAGGACATCCCCGAGCTGTTCGAGGAGAACCCCGGTGGCGGCGGCATCTATGCCCGACTGGAGGACCACGGCCACGAGTTCGCGGAGTTCGTGGAGACCCTCCAGGCGCGGCCGGCGGCCAAGGCCGAGGCTTCGGAGCTGGCGCTGAGCCCTGGGGCTCCGGTCGTTCACCTGCTGCGCAACGCGGTCACGGAGGAGGGGCGCGTCGTGGAGGTCTGCGACACCCTGATGGCGGCTGACCAGTTCGTCTTCGAGTACCGGATCCCCGCCGCCGACTGACGGCCGCTCAACTCCCCGCAGCCCGCCGCGAGTTTTCTTCCGTGGCGGGTTGACTCATGTATAGGAGTGCGGCACTCTTCTTCATGTCACTCCTATACATGAGTGACGGAGTCCAGCCTCTATAGAGGAGTGATCAGTCATGCGTCAGATTCCCGTCGACACCTCCGCCGCGATGCTGATGGTTGCCCAGCCGCCGAAGCCCAAGGTCAAGGACCGGCGGACGGGGGAGATCGCGACCGATCTGGAGACCGGTGCGCCGATGGTCGTCGTGGACGTGGTCTTCCTGATGGACGGCGTGTCCGACGTCCTGTCGGTCTCCGTCCCGCAGCCCGGGGTGTCGAACGAGCTGGTGATGGGGACGCCGGTCGCGATCACCGGTCTGATCGCCCGGCCGTGGGAGAACGAGTCCGGCGGTCAGAAGCGGCACGGCATCAGCTTCCGCGCCGCCGCCGTCACGTCCCTCGTTGCTGCTCCGGCTCAGGCCTGATCCCGGTGACTGGGGGACAGGTCGCCGCGCTGGTCGGCTTAGCGTTGGCCGGTGGTGGGCTGGGGTGGCTGCGGTGGAAGCGGCCCGGCTGGTATTGGCTCGGGTTCGGCTGGGTGGTCGTCGTGGTGCGGCTGTTGTGGTCGTACCGGGCGGTGATGGAGGCCTGTGGGCTGGCCGAACAGCCTTCGCGGTCCCGGGTGCTCGCGGCGAAGCTGCTCGACCGGGTTCCGGCCCGGGCCGTGCCGAAGCTGCGGCGGATCCGCATCACGCGGTTCGGGCTGGTGCTGCGGATCAAGATCCTGCCCGGGCAGGACTTCCTGGACTACGACGCCGCTACCGAGCGGCTGCGGCACTCGTGGCGGACCCACGGGGTGTACGTCCGGGCGGTGAAGCCGGGGTTCTTGGAGATCCGGCTCGTCGGCTACGACGTGCTGCGGCACGTGGTCATGCCGCGCAAGCTCCCCGCGGTCGAGCTGCTGAAGGTGCCGGTGGCATTGCGGTCGGACGGGGCCGTGCATGTGCGGGACTTCCGGGCCAGTCCTCATGAGCTGGTGATCGGCGCGACCGAGTCCGGGAAGTCCGTCTATCTGCGCGGCCTGATCAAGGGGTTGGCGGCCCAGCCCGTTGCCCTGGTGGGGATCGACTGCAAGTGGGGAGTGGAGCTGGCCCCGTTCGCCCGGCGGCTGTCGGGCCTCGCCTACACCCCGGAAGATGCCGTCGGGCTGCTGGACGTGCTGGTAGAGGAGATGGTCCAGCGCTACGAGCTGATCCGGGCCTCGCAAGGCCTGGGGGCCGGTGTCGTGGCCGAGGAGATCACCTCGGACGTGTGGGGTCTGCCCGAGGACCTTCGGCCGGCGCCGATCGTGCTGATCGTGGACGAGGTGGCGGAGCTGTTCCTGATCGCCAACAAGGCCGACGAGAAGCGCCGCGATCACATGGTCACCCAGTTGATCCGGCTGGCTCAGCTCGGCCGCGCCGCCGCCATCTACCTGGAGATCTGCGGCCAGCGCTTCGGCTCCGACCTCGGATCCGGCGCGACTGCTCTGCGGGCCCAGCTCACCGGTCGCGTCGCGCACCGGGTCAACGACGAGGCTTCCGCGAAGATGGCGCTCGGCGACATCAGCGTCCGTGCCGTGGGCGCGGCCACCCGTATCGCCGTCGAACGGCCCGGCACGGCTGTGGTCGGCCTGCTCTCCGGCGGCTGGGCCCGTATCCGGTCGGCGTTCGTCTCCCTCGACGACGTCGCGGCTGTCTGCGCCGAGACCGCGCACCTGACGCCGTACATCCCGGGCCTGGCGGACTTCCGCCCGCAGCCTGCGGTGCTGCCTGCTCAGGCGTCCAAGCAGACCGTCTGACGCTCCGCTCCCCAACTCGTCGGCGCGACCGTATCGCGCCAGGTCCCTACCCCTCCCATGCCTGAAGGAGGTGAAACACGATGCACTCGAAGATCCGGCCGGACGCCGTCCTCGTGCAGGCCGTGATCGCGGGGGCCTTGTCCTTCGCTCACCTGCACGACCTTGCCGCCGCTGCTGGGCAGGACGGGTGGAAGGCCTGGGCCTACCCGGTCAGCGTGGACCTGCTGCTCGTCGCCGCCTGGCGACGCCTCCGGCTCCTCCGGGATGCCGGGGAACCGACCCGGTCGGCCTGGACCTGGTTCGCCGTGGCGCTGGCGGCCTCGCTCGGCGCGAACGTCGCCACCGCCGGCCTTCTCGACCTCCACGCCGTCCCGGACTGGCTGCGGATCCTCGTCGCCGGATGGCCGGCGCTGGCCTTCCTCGGCGGAACCCTCCTGGTCCACAAGCACGACGACCCCGAAGCCGTCCCGGTCACGGAGGTCGAGCCCGACCAGGACGAGGACCAGGTCCAGGTCCTCGACGCCGAACCGTTACCCGCTCCCGAACCGGAGCCCGCGCTGGCGCCGGTCCTCGCCGAGATCCCGGCGGCCGAACCGGCCCCAGCCCTGCCCGCGCCGGCCCCGCCGGTCGCCGTTCCGGACGCGCTCCTCGCCTACGGCCGCAAGGTCGCCGACGAGCACCGCGCCCGCACCGGCAACCCGATCGACCCGGACGCGCTCCGCGCCCGCCTGGGTGTCCCCGCCCCGATGGCCGACGCCATCGCCGCACAGCTCGCCTGAGAGGAGAACCGGCTCCATGCCCCGCTACCGCTTCCGCGACGTCCGCCGCTTCGGCCCGGTCCAGGTCGCCACCTACACCGACCGCCACGGCCGCGAAGCCCACACCGCCGCCTGCACCGCCCCCGGCTGCGGCTGGTCCGCCGACTACGCCGACCGCTCCGCCGCCGAACTCGCCGCCACCGCCCACCGCTGCTCGCCGCGCTGACCCGTAAGGGAGACCCGTCGTGAACTCCGTCCCGCTCTGGCTCGCCGTCGCCGTCGTCGGCCTCCTCGGCGTCAAGCTCATCCGCCCGCCGTGGTGGCTGGTCGCCCTGCTCCTCCTGGGCGGCTTCCTCCTCGCCGACAGCATGCTCGCCCCCGCCATCGACTCCGCGATCAAGTAACCGCACCCCGGAAGGAGAACAGCCGATGATCCGCCCGAAGATCCCGGTCAACCCGCTCCCGACCGGCCTCGTCACCCCGCTCGCCCGACCGGCCGCGGACCTTGAAACCCGCCCCCAGAGCAGCACCCTCCCGGCCTGCGACTGCCACCACC
>NZ_RPRY01000238.1 GCF_003949795.1 Streptomyces sp. WAC06614 | reverse complement strand
CCCTCGGACCCCGGCACCGGCCTGCCCACCGACCCCGGCCTCGCCCCGACCCGGCCCGACGGGCTGCTGGAGAACCCCGAAGGCCTCACCCTGGACCCGTTCGCCGACCCGAACCTGCCGCTCGACCCGCTCGACCCGCTCGACCCCACCGACCCGGGCACCGCTCCCGAAGCGGTCCCCGACGCCCAGGTGGTGCCCGAGCCGAACTACGAGCTGGAGAGCGCCTGACCCGCCGGTGTGTCATGGTGGACCGGTGCCGACCACCGTATCGCTGCCGGACGACTGGCCCGCACACCCGGACCTCTCCCTCGCGCTGAACCGGATGGGCAGTTTCGACTGGGACCTGGTCACCGGGCTCATGCACATGGACGGACCGGCGCTGGAGGTCTTCGACACGGCCCCGGAGGACTACGACGGCCGGCCGGAGTCGCTGCGCCCCCGTGTCCCGCCGGACGAGGCCCTCCGGCTGGACGCGCTGGTCTCCAGCGCGCTCAAGACCGGCACCCAGACCTACGGGGCCTACTTCCGCATCCGCTGCCGCGACGGGCGGCTGCGCTGGACCCACACCCAGGGCCGCGTCCTGCGGGACGAGGCCGGCCGGCCGTACCGGATCATCGGCATCGTCCGCGACGCCACCGAGGAGCTGAGCCACTCCGCCGAGCGGCTCGGCCTGGACGAGGAGCGCCGCCGGCAGACCTCCGTGGTCGAGAGCACCACGGCCGCGCTCGCCCACGCCCGCACCGTCCGGGACGTCATCAACGCGCTCAGCGACTCGCACGGCCTGGAACGGCTCGGCTCGATGGGCATGGTCATGGGCCTGGTCGAGGCGGGCCGCATCCACCTGGTGGCCGAAGGCCCGGAGGGCAGTTTCGTCCCCGGCACCCGCTACACCCGGATCGACGAGAACTACCCCATGAGCGAGGTCGTCCGCTCGCTCCAGCCCCGGTTCATCGACTCCGCGGAGGAGTTCGCCACCACCTACCCCGGCCTCTGGTCGAAGATCACCGACATGGAGATCTCGGCCGCCGCCTACCTGCCGCTGATCGCCCAGGCCCGGCCGATCGGCGCCATCGGCCTCCTCTACCAGGACAAGGACGGCTTCACCCAGGAGGAACGCAACCTCCTGGTCGCCCTCGGCAGCTCCATCGCCCAGAGCCTCCAGCGCGCCATGCTGCTGGAGCAGGAGCACGACATCGCCGAGGGCCTCCAGCAGGCCATGCTGCCGCGCCGGATCCCGTCCGCCTCAGGCGCCCAGATCGCCGTGCGCTACCGCTCCGCCCGGATGGGCCGCGACATCGGCGGCGACTGGTACGACGTGATCCAGCTCCCCGGCGGCCGGGTCGGGGCCGTCATCGGCGACGTCCAGGGCCACGACACCCATGCCGCGGCCGTCATGGGCCAGCTGCGCATCGTCCTGCGCGCCTACGCCGCCGAGGGCCACTCGCCGGCCACCGTCATGGCCCGCGCCTCGGTCTTCCTCCACGAACTCGACACCGACCGCTTCGCCACCTGCATCTACGCCGAGGCCGACCTCACCACCGGCGTGGTCCAGCTGGTCCGCGCCGGGCACCTCGACCCGCTGCTGCGCGCCCCCGACGGCGAGACCCGCCGGCTGCCCGTGACGGGCGGGATGCCGCTCGGGCTGTCCGCGGAGTTCGGGCTGCTGGAGTACCCGGTCACCACGGTGGAACTCGACCCCGGCGAGACGCTCGTGCTCTGCACCGACGGCCTGGTCGAGCAGCCGGGCGCCGACCTCGACGACGGCATCGAGCACCTCAGCGGCCTGATCCGGGAAGGCCCCGCGGGCCTGCAGCAGCTCGCCGACCTGCTCTGCGGGATCGTCGACGAGCGCGGCGGGGACGACGACATGGCGCTGTTGCTGCTGCGCCGGCACGTCGAGGACGCCCCGCCCGGCGGCGGCCGGCTCCAGCAGCACGTCGCCCCCGGCGACCCCGAGGCCCTGGTCTCGGCCCGGCACATGATCGGCGCCGCGGTCCGCGCCTGGGGCGCCCGCGATCGGACCGACGAGATCGAACTCGTGGCGGACGAGCTGATCGTCAACGCCCTGATGCACACCGACGGCCCCGCGATCGTCACCCTCCGCGTCCTGCCGGGCCACGGCACCGAACGCCGCCTCCGGGTGGAGGTCGCCGACCGCTCCAGCGCGCTGCCGCGGCGCCGCGAGGCCGGCGAGTCCGGGGTCTCGGGGCGCGGCCTGATGCTCGTCGACCGGCTGGCCGACGTATGGGGCGTGGAGCCGCGGGGCAGCGGCAAGTGCGTGTGGTGCGAGTTCGGGCTGACCTGAGCGTCCCGCTCGCGTTCCGGGCGGAGGTTCGGCAGGCTGGGAGGATGCCCGAGCTGCCCGAGGTCGAGGCACTGAGGGAGTTCCTCGACGAGCACCTCACCGGGCGGGTGGTCGAACGCGTCCTCCCGCTCGCCGTCAGCGTGCTCAAGACCTACGACCCCCCGCCGAGCGCCCTGGAAGGCCGGCAGGCCGGGCCCACCGCCCGGTACGGCAAGTTCCTCGCGATCGCCGTCGGCGACCTGTACCTCGTCACCCACCTGGCCCGCGCCGGCTGGCTGCGCTGGCAGGACGCCTTCCCGGACCGCCCGCCGCGCCCGGGCAAGGGCCCGCTCGCCCTGCGCGTCACCCTGGCCGGGGGCGGCGGCTTCGACCTCACCGAGGCCGGTACCCAGAAGCGGCTCGCCGTGTACGTCGTCCACGACCCGCAGGAGGTGCCCGGCATCGCCCGGCTGGGCCCGGACCCGCTCGCCGAGGGCTTCGACCGGGACGCGTTCGCCGCCCTGCTGGCCGGGGAGCGGCGGCAGATCAAGGGCGTGCTGCGGGACCAGAGCGTGATCGCCGGGATCGGCAACGCCTACAGCGACGAGATCCTGCACGTCGCGAAGACCTCCCCGTTCAAGCTGGCCGCCTCCTTCGACGAGGAGCAGACCACCCACCTCTACACGGCCGTCCGCGAGACCCTGCGCGAGGCCGTGGCCCGCTCCCACGGCGTGGCCGCCGGACGGCTGAAGGCGGAGAAGAAGAGCGGGCTGCGGGTGCACGGCCGCACGGGGGAGCCCTGTCCGGTCTGCGGGGACACCATCCGGGAGGTGTCCTTCGCCGACTCCTCCCTCCAGTACTGCCCCACCTGCCAGACCGGCGGCAAACCACTGGCCGACCGGCGGCTGTCCCGGCTGCTGAAATAGCCCGCGACCCTCCCCGACGGCGCGGGCGGCGGCGTAGACTCGCCGACCGTGTCGCAGGAGCAGCAGGACCCGCCGCGGCGCGAGGTCGTCACCGGGGTGCCGCGCGGTGCCCGCCCGCGCCCGCCCGCGCACGCCCCGGCCCGGTCGGAGATCTCCGAACAGACCACCCTCGGCACCACCTACGTCCGCTCGCTGATGCGCAGCCAGCTACGGGCCGGGCTGGGCGCGCTGGTGGCCCTGGCCCTGCTGGTGGCGACGCTGCCGCTGCTGTTCATGCTGCCGGGGCGGCACGGCGGCACGCTCGTCTGGGCGGCGCTGGGCGTGGCCGTGTACCCGGTGATGTGGTTGATCGCCCGGCGGTACGTGCGGCGGGCCGAGCGCAACGAGGCCGATTTCACCGGGCTGGTCGCCGACCGCGAGGCCTGAGTCAGAACAGGTGCATCGCCAGGTGCCCCAGCGGCAGGCCGAGCTGCCACGCCGGGGTCCACACCCGCTCGTCCTCGTCCGGCACCAGCGGCGCGGCCTGGTGGTCGTGGGGGTCGGGGTCGAGGTCGGTGGCGAACAGCTCGGTGCGCTCCAGCCAGCGCCAGGCGGCCCGGGCCAGTTCCAGGTCGGCGTCCTCGCCGCGGTCGCCCCGCTCCCGGGCCTCCTCGCCCAGCTGCAGGAAGCGGGTGCGCACCCAGTCGCGCCAGGGGTGTCCGTAGGCGGTCAGCGAGAGCCATTCGTCGAGCTGGGAGACCACCCGGATCCCGGACAGCTCGCCGGCCGCGTCCGAGAGGTAGATGGTCAGCGCCAGGGTGTCGCGGCCGGCCCGGAACTCCAGCGAGCTGGCCGGGATCAGCCGGCCCGTCCGGAGCAGCTCGTCCGCGATGTACTCCGCGTAGAGCCACGCCATGGGCACCGCGAGCCCGCCGTCACTGGTGCCGTTCGTACCCTCGGGCTGCACCGTTCCACCTTCTCCCGCGCGTCGTACCTCTCGCCGTCCCTGCCGAGCCTTCCCCCACGGGCTCGTAAGGCGGGGGATGTTTACTCAACTTGAACGGTTTGGTGCCGATTTCTGTGCGCTCTTCGCCAGATTCGAGCGTCTTCCGGTCATTTCTCCGGTCGTGCTCCGGGGCTCAGGCGCCCAGTCCGTACCCCTGGAGGTCCTTCTTCAGGGCCCGCAGCGCGTAGTACGTCCGCGACTTGACCGTGCCCGCCGGGATGCCCAGCTCCGCGGCGGCCTCGGCCACCGACCGGTCGCGGAAGTAGACCTGCATCAGTACCTCGCGGTGCTCCGGCCCCAGGCTTCCCACGGCCCGCCGCACGTCGATCGCCGTGACCGAGCTGCTGACCCCGTCGAACGGCGACGGCGCCTGTTCCAGCCCCTCGGAGTCCACCTCCAGCGGCCGCGACAGCCGGGCCCGACGGGCGTCGATCGCCAGCCGCCGCGCCACCGTGAACAGCCATGGCCGCATCGACTCGTGGGCGCTCTCCAGCGCCTCCGGGTGCTGCCAGGCGCGGACCAGGGTCTCCTGCACCAGGTCCTCGGCGCGCTGTGCGTCACCGCCCGTCAGGCCCAGCAGGAAGCCGAACAGGGCCCGCCCGTGGTCGCGCTGGAGCGCGGCCAGGGCCTCGGGGGCTGTGCGCGGGAGGGTGGGGGAGAGGGGCACCGGTGGCTCCTTCCGAGGTGGGCGAACGGCTCGGCACACCCACCCTGACCTGCGCTTCGCCGACCGGGAACCGCTCGGTGGGGGCCGTGCGCCCAAGCGCCCGGGCGGTCCGACGGGCGGCCGCTCAGGACGACGAACGGTCGAACGGCGCGGTGAACGGCAGGCGGATCCGGCCGCGCCCGCCGGGCGCCCCTCGCCGGGGCGGCGCCGCGCTGGGCCGTCCGGGGGAGGGGCGCCCGTGCGGGCGGTGCCGTTGCTTGACTTCGCGCACCCCCTCCTATGAATTCAGATCATCAGATAGTCGTATGGGCAGTCTTTTCAGTGGGGCGTCCGTGGTGCCGAGCCGCCCGCGGACGGCCCGGACGAAGGCGGGAACGATGACCAAGCGCCGCGCACCACGGGCCCTCGCGGTCCTCACGGCCGCCCTGCTGGTGGCCGCCGCAGGCTGCTCGGCCCCCGGGGACTCCGCCCCGGCCGGCGCCCGGCTCGGCGGCGGGCACGGCGCCCAGTCGTCCACGGCCCCCACCGGGTCCGGACCGGCCCGGGGCTTCACCCTCGTCGCGAGCGGCGACGTCCTGCCGCACCCCTCCGTCATCCAGCGCGCCCGCACCGACGCGGGCGGCGAGGGCTACGACTTCCGGCCCATGTTCGCCGGGGTCCAGCCGGTGGTCTCCGCCGCCGACCTGGCCCTGTGCCACATGGAGACCGTCTACGGCGACGAGGACGGCCCGTTCTCCGGCTATCCGGCGTTCGTCTCCCCGCCGCAGATCGCCGACGCGCTCAAGGCCACCGGCTACGAGGGCTGCTCCACCGCCTCGAACCACTCCCTCGACGACGGCGCCGACGGGCTGCGCCGCACCCTGGACCGGTTCGACACGGTGGGTCTGGGCCACTCCGGTACGGCCCGCACCGCGGCCGAGGCCGCCCGGCCCCCGGTGTACCGTGCGGGTTCGGCCAAGGTGGCGCACCTGGCCTATACCTTCGACACCAACGGCTACCCGCTGCCCGACGGCCGGCCCTGGGCGGTCAACCTGACGGACGAGAAGAAGATCGTCGCCGACGCCCGCGCGGCCCGGAAGGCCGGCGCCGACGTGGTGCTGGTCAGCCTCCACTGGGGCACGGAGTGGCAGACCGAGCCCGACGACCGCCAGCTCACCCTCGGCCGCTCGCTCACCGCCTCGCGGACCGACGGCCGCCCCGACATCGACCTGATCCTGGGCACCCACGCCCACATCCCGCAGGCGTACGAGAAGGTCAACGGGACCTGGATCGTCTACGGCATGGGCGACCAGGTCGCCGGCACCATGTTCAACCACTCCGGCGCCTTCGACCCGCGCGGCAACTACAGCTCCCTCGGCCGCTTCCGCTTCGAGCCCCCGGCCACCCCGGGCGCCCGCTGGCAGGTGACCAAGGCGGAGTTCGTCCCGCAGTGGTACGACCTCGACGCCGGCCGGGTCGTCAACCTGCCGGCCGCCCTCGCCGAGGACCCGAACGACCAGGCCTACCGGACCGCCCAGGACGCCATCACCGAAGCGGTCCTCGGCCGCGGCGCCGCCAAGGACGGCCTCACCGAGGGCCGCTGAGCCCGGGGCACCACCGAGGACGGCCGCACCCGGCCCGCCGAGCCTAGGGGACCACCGTCACCGGCCAGCGCCCCGCCTTGACCAGCCGCACCGCGACCGAGCCGACGATCCGGTGCCCCGCCTGCTCCGACGCGCCGACCACCACCGCGTCGGCCTTCAGCTCCTCCGCCGCGCTCACCAGCCCCGCGTACGGGTCCCCACGGAAGGTGTGGAACTGCCAGCGCACCTCGAAGATCCCCTTCAGCCGCTCCGCGGCCGCCCGGATCTCGCCCGCCAGCTCCTGCGCGATCTCGTCGGTGGTGTCCGGCACCGGCGCCCCCAGCGCCGCCCCGGCCGGCATCACGGGCTGGACGTACACCAGCGCCAGCAGCGCGTTCTGCCGCCGCGCCAGGCCCGCCGCGTAGGCCGCGGCCCGCAGTGAGGACTCCGACCCGTCGATCCCCGCGAGGATCACCTTCGGGCCGTCCGTCCCCCGTTCGAATGCTGTGTTCAGATGTTCTGTCACGCCCCCGAGGCTAGTGGCCCCGGCGAGCGGACCCTCGCCTCCCTCCCTACAGTGCCAACCATGAGTGTGACCGCCGTGGAGCCCCACGGCACCCGGAACCGCTTCCTGAACCGGGTGCCCGACGCATTCGCCGCGTTCTTCGGAGCGCTCGGCCTGCTGTGCGCCCTGCTGGCGCTCTCGCCGACGCTGCGCCGGCTGCTGCTGCCCCTCGTGCGGTTCCTCGACATCTTCGTGGTGCCCGTCAGCGCCAACCTCGCCTACGCCGTCTTCCTCTTCCTGCTCGCCGCCGCCCTCGGCACCCGCAAGAGGATCGCCTGGTGGATCGTCGTCACCTATCTGGGCCTGCTGATCCTCGTCGATCTGCTGCTCATGGCGGACGGCGACTACTGGATCGGCGGCCCCTCCATGGCCCTGGCGCTGGCCGCCCTCGGCATCCTGGTGGCCGGCCGCAAGGAGTTCTACGCCGCCTCCCGGCCCGGCGCCGTCTGGCGCGCCCTGCTCGTGCTCGGCCTCGGCCTGCTCGCCGCCGTCCTGGTCGGCTGGGGTCTGGTCGCGCTGTTCCCCGGCACGCTGCCCGAGGGGCAGCGGCTGGACTGGGCCGCCAAGCAGGTCTTCGGCGGCCTCTTCTCCGCCCGGCAGTTCGACGGCCGGCCGGCCCGCCCGCTGTACTTCCTGCTCGGCCTGTTCGGCGCCCTCGCCCTGCTGAACGCCGCCGCCACCCTGTTCCGTTCCCAGCGGATGCACGCCGCCCTGCACGGCGACGAGGAGCCGCGGATCCGGGCCCTGCTCGGCGCCTACGGCCGTAACGACTCCCTCGGCTACTTCGCCACCCGACGCGACAAGGCCGTGGTCTTCGCCCCCAACGGCAGGGCGGCCGTCACCTACCGGGTCGAGGTCGGGGTGTGCCTGGCCAGCGGCGACCCCGTCGGCGACCCCGGGGCCTGGTCCGCCGCGATCGACGCCTGGCTGCGGGTGGCCCGCCGCCACGGCTGGCAGCCCGCCGTCATGGGCGCCTCCGAGGCGGGTGCCACCGCCTACGCCCGGTCCGGCCTGAGCGCCCTCCAACTGGGGGACGAGGCCATCGTGCACGTCGCCCACTTCGACCTCGACGGCCGCGACATGCGCGTGACCCGGCAGGCCGTCAACCGGGTGAAACGGGCCGGGTGCACGGCCCGGATCCGCCGCCACTCCGCCCTCGGCCAGGAGGAGATGGAACGGATCATCGACCGGGCCGACCGGTGGCGCGACACCGAGACCGAGCGCGGCTTCTCGATGGCGCTGGACCGGCTCGGCGACCCCGCCGACGGGGACTGCCTCCTGGTCGAGGCCTTCGACGCGCAGGGCGAGCTGATCGCCCTGCTGTCGTTCGTCCCCTGGGGCAAGGACGGCATCTCCCTGGACCTGATGCGCCGCGACCGCGGCGCCCCCAACGGGGTCATGGAGTTCATGGTCGCCGAGCTGTGCGCCACCGCGCCCAAGCTGGGCGTGCACCGGATCTCCCTGAACTTCGCGGTGTTCCGCTCCGCCTTCGAGGAGGGCGGCCGGATCGGCGCCGGGCCCGTGCTGAAGCTGTGGCGCAGGCTGCTGCTGTTCTTCTCCCGCTGGTGGCAGCTGGAGGCGCTGTACCGGTCCAACGTCAAGTACGGTCCCGAGTGGTACCCCCGGTTCCTCTGTTACCAGGACGCCGGTTCACTCGCCCGGGTGAGTCTCGCCTCCGGGGTCGCCGAGGGCTTCGTGTCCGTGCCGAGCCTGCGCAAGCTGTGGGGCAACGGCCACCCCCGGGGCCTGACCGCCCCCGTCACCACCGAGGGCCTGCCGGCCATCGCCGACCTCGGCCTGGAGGCCGTGGGGGAGGAGGCGCCGGCCGCGGAGCGGCTGCCCGAGCAGGTGCGGGTCCGCCACCGCAAGCTGGAGCGGCTGATCGCCGCCGGCACCGACCCGTACCCGGTGGGCATCCGCCGGCGCACCCACACCGTTGCCGCCCTGCGCGCCGCCCACCCCGGCCACCCCCGCAGCGCCCGCACCGGCGAGGAGGTCACCGTCGCCGGCCGGGTGATGGTCGTGCGCGACCTCGGCGGGGTGGTCTTCGCGCTGCTGCGCGACTGGACCGGGGACCTCCAGCTGATGTTCACCCGCGAGGAGTCGGGCGCGGCCGTGCTGGACGCGTTCACCGGGCAGGTCGACTTCGGCGACCACGTGGTGGCGAGCGGCGAGGTCGGCACCAGCAAGAGCGGTGAACTGTCCGTCGTGGTGCGCGACTGGCAGCTCACCGGCAAGTGCCTGCGCCCGCTGCCGGACAAGCGCAAGGGCCTGGCCGACCCCGAGGCCCGGGTGCGCCGCCGCTACCTCGACCTGGTCTCCAGCCCCGAGGCCCGTGACGTGGTGCGGGCCCGCTCGACGGCCGTGCAGGCGCTGCGCCAGGGGCTGCTGGACCGGGGCTTCCTGGAGGTCGAGACGCCGATGCTCCAGCAGATCCACGGCGGGGCCAACGCCCGCCCCTTCCGCACCCACATCAACGCCTACGACCTCGACCTCTACCTGCGCATCGCCCCCGAGCTGTACCTCAAGCGGCTGTGCGTCGGCGGCATGGAGAAGGTCTTCGAGATGGGCCGCACCTTCCGCAACGAGGGCGTCTCCTACAAGCACAACCCCGAGTTCACGATGCTGGAGGCCTACCAGGCCTTCGCCGACTACGACGTGATGCTGGACCTCGCGCGGGAGCTGATCCAGGGCGCCGCCACCGCCGCCCTCGGCTCCCCGATCGCCCGCAAGGCGGGGCCCGACGGCCGGCTCGTCGAGCACGACATCTCCGGTACCTGGCCGGTGAAGACCGTCTACGGGGCGATCTCCGAGGCCCTCGGCGAGAAGGTCGACGCCGACACCGAGGAGCACGTCCTGCGCCGGCTGTGCGACCGCGCCGGGGTGCCCCACACCCCCGAGGACACCCGGGGCGACGTGGTGCTGGAGATGTACGAGCGGCTGGTGGAGGAACGGACCACCCTGCCCACCTTCTACAAGGACTTCCCCACCGACGTCTCCCCGCTCACCCGCCAGCACCGCCGCGACCCGCGCCTGGCCGAGCGCTGGGACCTGGTCGCCTTCGGCACGGAACTGGGCACCGCCTACTCCGAGCTCACCGACCCGGTCGAACAGCGCCGCCGGCTGACCGAGCAGTCCCTGCTGGCGGCGGGCGGCGACCCGGAGGCGATGGAACTCGACGAGGACTTCCTGGACGCCCTGGAGTACGCCATGCCCCCCACCGGCGGCCTCGGCATCGGCGTGGACCGCCTGGTCATGTTCCTCACCGGCCTCACCATCCGCGAGACCCTGCCCTTCCCGCTGGTCCGGCGCGGCTGAGCGGGGCCGGCCGGGGCGGGACCCGGCCCGCCCCGGCCCGGGGGTCGGCCTCGTGGGTCAGCCCCGTGGGTCAGCCCAGGAAGCTCAGCCGGACCTGACGGTGGGGGTTGTCGCCGTTGGTGTCGACCAGACAGACCGACTGCCAGGTGCCCAGGGCCAGTTCGCCGCCGAGCACCGGGAGGGTGGCGTGCGGCGGGACCATCGCCGGCAGGACGTGGTCGCGGCCGTGGCCGTGGCTGCCGTGGCGATGCTCCCAGCGGTCGTCGGCGGGCAGCAGCGCCCGCAGGGCCGCCAGCAGGTCGTGATCGCTGCCGGCACCCGTCTCGATCACGGCGATACCGGCGGTGGCGTGCGGGACGAAGACGTTCAGCAGCCCGTCCCGGCCGTCCGCCACCTCGGCGAGGAACGCGGTGCAGGACGTGGTCAGGTCGAGGACGCGCTCGTCGGTGCCGGTGGTGACGTCGAGGACACGGGTGCGCAGAGGTGCGTTCATGGGGTCCATGGTGCCCCGAGGCGCGGGACCGCGTTGGCCCGTGCGCGCCGGACGCGGCGGGCCCGAACGGGTGAGGGGGCTCCGGCGTGACCGTGCCTCTCGACATCCGTACCGATCTCGTTGATACGTAGTAGTGATGAAAAATGACGAGCCGACAGTCGGGCGGCGCGTGCTGCTGCGTGCCGCCGTCTTCCTCGGAATCGCCGCCGCCTCCGGCATGCTCACCGGAGGTGAGGGCAACCCCGGCCGGGCCGGCACCCTCGGACCCCCGGACCCGGCCTCCCCC
>NZ_RPRY01000237.1 GCF_003949795.1 Streptomyces sp. WAC06614 | reverse complement strand
CCCGCCGGCGCACGCCCCCGCCACGGCCCGCCGCGCCCCTGCCCGGCGGCCTCAGCCCGGCGACAGCCGCCCGGAGCGGATGTCCTCCAGATGCGCCCGGGCCTCGGCGGCCGCCCGTTGGAACCAGTCCGCGATGACCGCCACCTCGTCCGGGGTGTACTGCGCGAACACCGCGGCGAGCCGCGCGTACATCGGCTCGTAGACCGCCACGACCCGCGCCGCGGCCGTCGGGTCGGGCACGACCCGGACCCGGCGGCGGTCCGCCGGATCGGGGCGGCGGTGCGCGTACCCCGCGCGTTCGAGCCGGTTGAGCACGCCGGTGACGGCCCCGGTGGTGAGGTTGGCCCGCTCGGCCAGATCGCCGGCGCCCAACGGGGTGTCCCCCGCGCCCAGGATGTAGCCGAGGCAGGTCAGATCGGTGACGTTCAGCCCGAGGAGCTGCGCCACCTCCTGCTGACCGACGACCCCGAGGGCCATGTACGTGTCCATGCCCTGGATCGCCTCCGCGGCCGTCGCCGGGGGGCGGGTCTTGCCCTGCACCGCAATACTCCTTAGCATCTAAGTTACTTAGCTCGTGAGATAAAACGCCGACCGAACCGAGAACCGCAGGCCCTCGCGAGCACGGACCCATGGAGAGCTTATGAGCGCGCACGGCGATGTCGACCTCGGCCACACGGTGGCCGGCTGGAGCGGCACGGCGGTGGCCCTGCTCGGCACCACGGGGGCGGGCGCCGCCCTCTGCGCGGGCCGGCCGGCCGGAGTCTGGGCCGGCCTCGCGGTCGTCGCGGCCGGAGCGCTGCTCACCTGGGCGCTGCACCTGGCCGGCTGGGGCAAGCCGACCGGCCCCCGGCCGGCCGGCGGCCGGGACTGGCGGGTGCGCGACACCCGGGCGCACGGCGGCCACCCCGACTGCCTCGGCTGCCGCCTGGCGGGCCGCGGCACCCGCCGCACCTCCCGCACCCGCCCCGCGATCACGGCGTCGGGCAGTCCGGCGGCCAGAGAACTGGGCACGTATACATACGCAACGAGCGATGAGTCATAGAGCCCCTGAGTGCCATCACCCCCTGGCTCCCAGCCCCTCACCAACGTGAACTAGATCACCTTTGCGTTTGCTCTCGTTAAGGGCAGGGCAGGTGGGGCACCGGAGCAGGTCAGGGCACCGGTCGACACCGACCGGTGGCCCCGACGGCGGGCGGATCCCGTCGGCTCCACGGCGTGCCGCTGGGGGCGGAGGCGCGCCGGTCCGGTTCTACCCGTGAGGTGTATGTGTCCAGGCTGCAGGCCGAGCACGTGTTCAAGGTGTTCGGTTCCCGACCCGACGAGGCGGTGCGCAGACTCAAGGAAGGCGCGGAGCGCGACGCGCTGCGGGCCGACGGAACGACCGCAGCGGTGATCGACGCCTCCTTCAGCGTCGCGCCCGGCGAGATCTTCGTCGTGATGGGCCTGTCGGGCTCCGGCAAGTCCACCTTGCTGCGCATGCTCAACGGACTGCTGACCCCCACCGCGGGCCGGGTCCTCTTCGACGGCCAGGACCTGGCCGCCCTCGACGAACGTGAGCTGCGCCGGGTCCGCTCCACCCGGATCAGCATGGTCTTCCAGCACTTCGCCCTGTTCCCGCACCGCAGCGTGCTGGAGAACGCCGCCTACGGACTGGAGGTCCAGGGCGTGCCGCGCGCGGAGCGGGAGGAGCGCGCCGCCGAGGCGCTGGAGCTGTGCGGGCTGGCCGGCTGGGAGCGCTCCTGGCCGGACGAGCTGTCCGGCGGCATGCAGCAGCGCGTGGGGCTGGCCCGGGCGCTGGCCACCGACGCCGACCTACTGCTGATGGACGAGTCGTTCAGCGCCCTCGACCCGCTGATCCGCCGTGACATGCAGGACCAGCTCCTGGAGCTCCAGCAGCGGCTGCGCAAGACCATCGTGTTCATCACCCACGACCTCAACGAGGCGATGCGGCTGGGCGACGGCATCGCCGTGATGCGCGACGGGCGGATCGTCCAGCTCGGCACCGCCGAGGACATCCTGTCCCGGCCGGCCGACGACTACGTGGCCTCCTTCGTGCAGGACGTCGACCGCTCCCGCGTCCTGACCGCGCGGGCGGTGATGACCCGCACCGCGGAGCCCGAGCCGCACGGGCCCGGGTGCGGTTGCCCGACGGTGGCGCCGGACACGCCGCTGGGCGAGCTGTGCGCCGTGAGCGCCCGGGTGCCGCACCCGGTCGTGGTGCGCGGCGCCGACGGCTCGGTGGCGGGCGTGGTGCCGCGGCAGCGGCTCGTCGGTCTGCTCGGCGACGAGCAGCGAGCCCCGCTGACCTGCGCCGGGGCGGTGACGGCCGGTGCCTAGGATCCCGCTCGGCCGGTGGACCGACAGCGCGGTCGACTTCCTCCAGCACCATCTGTCCTGGCTGTTCGACGCCGTGAGCACGGTGGTGACCGGCCTCTACGACGGCGTGGGCGCGGTGCTCGGTGCCCCGCACCCGCTGGTGTTCGCGGGCATCCTGGCAGTCGCCGCCTGGTGGCTGCGCGGGTTGCTGGCCGGTGTGCTGGCCTTCGCCGGTTTCGCCCTGGTCGACTCCGTCGGGCTGTGGGCCGAGGCCATGGCGACCCTGTCGCTGGTGCTCGTGGCCACCCTGGTCACGCTGGTGATGGCCGTACCGCTGGGCGTGTGGGCGGCCCGGTCCGCCCGGGTCGGCGCCGTGCTGCGGCCGGTGCTGGACTTCATGCAGACCATGCCGGCCATGGTCTACCTGATCCCCGGCATCGTCTTCTTCGGCGTCGGCGTGGTGCCCGGCATCATCGCCACCATCGTCTTCGCGCTGCCGCCCGGCGTCCGGATGACCGAGCTGGGCATCCGGCAGGTCGACGGCGACCTGGTCGAGGCGGCCGAGGCCTTCGGCACCACCCCGCGCCACACCCTGCTGCGGGTCCAGCTCCCGCTGGCCCTGCCCACGATCATGGCGGGCGTCAACCAGGTCATCATGCTGGGCCTGTCCATGGTGGTCATCGCCGGCATGGTCGGCGGCGGGGGCCTCGGCGGCGCCGTGTACAAGGCGATCGGCAGCGTCGACATCGGCCTCGGCTTCGAGGCGGGTCTGTCCATCGTCATCCTGGCCATGTACCTGGACCGGATGACCGGCGCGCTGGGCCGGCAGGTCTCGCCGCTGGGCCGCCGGGCCGCCGCCAAGGCCCGGGCACTGACCGGCGGGGCCCGCCTGTGGCAGCACCGGCCGCGCCCGGCGTACGCCGTCACGGGCGTGGTCGTCCTCGCCCTGCTGGCCGGGGCGCTCAGCGGCCTCGGCGGCTCCCGCACGGACGGGCCCACCGGAGCGGCCGACGTCGGCCACGGCCGGAAGGTGTCCCTCGGCTACATCCCGTGGGACGAGGGCATCGCCTCGACCTTCCTGTGGAAGGAGCTGCTGGAGCGGCGCGGGTTCCAGGTGGAGGCGCGTCAGCTGGAGCTGGGCGCGCTGTTCACGGGGCTGGCCGCCGGCCAGGTCGACGTGCAGACCGACGCCTGGCTGCCCGTCACGCAGGCCCAGTACTGGCAGAAGTACGGCGCCGAGCTGGACGACCTCGGTGCCTGGTACGGCCCGACCAGCATCGAGATCGCCGTCCCCTCCTACATCGAGGGCGTGGACTCGCTGGCCGACCTCAAGGGCCGCTCGGCGCAGTTCAAGGGCCGGATCATCGGCATCGAGCCGAGCGCCGGCGCGATGGCCAAGCTCAAGGACCAGGTGCTCGGCGGGTACGGGCTGGCCGGCGAGTACCAGGTGGTGGACGGTTCCACGCCGGGCATGCTGGCCGAGCTGAAGCGGGCCTACGCGAAGAAGGAGCCCGTCGCCGTGGTGCTCTGGTCGCCGCACTGGGCGTACGCCTCGTACGACCTGCGCAAGCTCAAGGATCCGCAGGGCGCCTTCGGCACCGGTGACGGCATCCACAGCCTGTCCCGCAAGGGCTTCGCCGCCGACCGGCCGGAGGTGGCGCGCTGGCTGAAGGACTTCAGGCTGACGGAGGACCAGCTCACCTCCCTGGAGGCGGAGATCCAGCGCACGGGCAAGGGCCGCGAGCAGGAAGCGGTCCGGGCCTGGCTGGACGAGCACCGGGAGCTGGTGGACACGCTCGCGCCGCTGCCGGCCGCCTGACGGCGCGACACGGGATCGCCGTGGCCGGGACCTGGGGGTTCCGGCCGCGGCGTATCGATTCTCCATGGTCCGTTCGGGTGGCTCCCGCTCCGTCCGCGCGTACGCGCGCGCGACGGATGGGCAGCAAAGGGGCGACCGGCCGTCCGGCCGGCACACCAGCCCGCTCCCGAGAGGAACCCCCGTGCGTCTGCGCACCTCCCTGGCCGCTGCCCTCGGCGCCTTCGCCCTCGTCCTGACCCTGCCGACCTCCTCCCAGGCGGCCGCGATCGGCGAGTTCCAGTACTCCTACGTCGGCCTGGACGGACGGACCCACTTCCGGATCCTGCTCGACCCGGACAGCCGTGAGTGCATCACCCTCCCCGAGGTCGCCGACCCGGCCGCGTCGGAGCCGGCCCACTCCCCGCGCAACCGCACCGCTTCCACGGCGACGGTGTTCACCGAGGCGGAGTGCGAGGGCGATTTCTTCGTGCTGCGCCCGCTCACCGGCCGCGGCTCCGAGCGGCTGAAGCTCCGCTCCGTCGTCTTCAGCTGATCGCGACGAGTTCCACCTCGAAGCCGTCGGCGTCCGCCAGGTACGCGGCGTACGTACCCGGCCCGCCCGCGTGCGGATGACGGTCGGGGAACAGCAGCGCCCAGCCGCCGTTGCTGACCGCCCCGGCCGTCAGGAGGTCCACCAGCCGGTCCACCGCGGCCGCGTCCTCGACGTGGAACGCCAGATGGTTCAGCCCGGGCCGGAGCCGGTCGTGGTCCCCGGCGGTCATCGCCGGAGACTGCTCGAAGACCAGGTACGCCGTCCCGAGCCGCCAGCTGCGGCCGTGCTCCCACTCCTGGTACGGCGTCCAGCCCAGGGCCGTCAGCAACGGCCCGAAGGACGCCGTGGTCCGCTCCAGACTGGGCACCCACACCTCGACGTGGTGCAGCGTGCCGTGGACCGGCCCCGTCATGGAGCGCCTCCTGCCAGGTACGGCGGCCGTCCCCCGGCCGCGTCCGCCCCAGCCTACGGCCGGTTCACCGCTGTACGGCGGCCAGCACCGAGGCCGCGACGGTGCCGGTGGCGGCGACCGCCATACAGGTCCGGGGCCGCCCGGACAGCAGCCCGGCCACGAACGCCGGCACGGCGGGCCGGACCCCCGGGGACCGCAGGGCGCCGCAGCGCGCGCACCCGCTGTCGTGCTCCAGGACGTCGAGCCACAGCGCCCCGTCGAGCGGCGCTCCGGCGAAGACGTCCCCTTCGTCGACTTCCACACTCACACCCCGGTAACCGCCCCTGCCCCGGCCTGGCAACGGCGCCGTCCCGAGCCGAGACCCAACCGTTGCCGAACGGCGCCGGGTTCAGGGCTGGGAGAGCCGCTGGAACAGGGTGCCGATCGTGGCCCTGTCCGCGACCAGGGGCAGGGTGTCGAACGTGAGCTCCCACGCGCCGCCCGGGCCGAACCGCTCGACGATGCCGAACGGAACGTCCTTGCCGGTGGGGCCGGTGACCGTGCCGTGCCACTCGACGTAGGTGACCGACTCGCCGAACGCGACCTGGCCGGCCGTGAAGTCGAAGCGGCGCTCGGCGAAGAGGCGCTCCAGGTAGGCGGTCTTGCCGGCGTCGGTGGCCAGCGGGGCGGTGAGCCCGGGACCGCTGAGCGGCGCACGGCCCGTGCGGCCCGTCAGGGCCGCCACGTCGCCGTGGTTCCAGGCGGCCAGGCGGGCCTCGATCTCGTCCGCGCGGAACCGCTGGGGGGTGGCCCCGGTCACCCGGCCGCTGTCGGCGATGCCGTCGAAGAGCGGGCGCGGGCGCAGTTCGGGCGCGAGCGGGGTGAACAGGACGTAACGGTCGTAGTAGCGGCGGGCCTGGACGGTCCGGCCGTCGTCCCCCAGCAGGTTGCGGGCGATCTGCGGGTAGGCGATCTTCCGGCCCCGCAGCGTGACCTCGTTCCACTGGCCGAACATCATCACCGCCCCGTCGGCCACCACGGTGGTGCCGCCGTAGCGCAGGTCGGGTGCCAGGCGGAGGGAGTGGGTGATGGAGGTGCCGATCGCTTCCCGGCCGTGCTGCGGCGGGCCACCGGCCTCCCAGAGGGTGGCGTCCGGGTCGAAGATGTCGAGGTAGGCCTTGACCCGCGGGTGGGCGAGGTCGCCCGGGGCGGGCGGCGTACCGGTGGCCGTACTGCCGAAGGTGAGCTGACGCTTCATGAAGGCGCAGGCGTTGGGCGTGATCCGGCCCTCCAGCCGCTCGACCTCGGCGCGGACCTCCGCGCAGTCGACGCCCTGCCCGGCGGCCCGCCCGGGGGCCGCCGCCGGTGCCGCGGCCGCGGCCTGCGGTGCGGCGGGGCCGAAGGCCGTGCCCACGCCGACGGACAGCCCGGTCGCCAGGGCCGCCGCGAGCAGCGTGCGGCGGGCGGAGAGCGCGGCCCGGCCGGTGCCCGCGGGCCGTGCGGCGGCGGTCGCGGTGCCGGTGACGGTGGTGCTCGGGCGGGTGCGCACGGTGGGCTCGGTCCCCCGGTCGGCGTTCATCTGCGGTACTCCCGTGGTCGGTTCCGTTCGGTGGCACCACCCTCGCCGATCGTGATCACCGGGTCGATTACCCCAGAGGTAATCACGCCCAACTCCCCTGCCTTCAGGCCGAGTAGGGCATTGCCCGGGCCGGGCGGCGGCGCCTAGGTTGATCGCGCGCCGCGGCCCCGTCGGCGCCGGTCGATCCCCCGGAGGAGCCCCATGCGCCCGACGCTGCGCGCACTGACGACGACGGTCACGACGGCGGTGGCCGTCACGGCCGCCCTGGCCGTGGCACCCCCGGCGGCCGCCGGGCCGCCGCCGCCCGGCCCGGCGGCGCGCGTCGAGGTGGAGGTCCCCGGGCCGGAGTACGGCGGCGCCGCGGGCTCCGGCCGGGTCACGGTGCCGGCCGCGGGTGCGGGACGGGCGCAGGGGCGGCTGTCGGAGGCCGCGCGGGGCCTGGACGGCGAGGTCGTACGGCTGGTGGACAACGGGCCGTCGGCCGACCGGCTGGACGTGGTGGTCGTCGGGGACGGCTACACCGCGGCCGAGCTGGAGAAGTTCCACGCCGACGCCCGGCAGAAGTGGGAGGAGGTGACCGCCGTCGAGCCGTACACCACGTACCGCAACCTGTTCAACGTCTGGGCGGTCGACGCCGTCTCCCAGGACTCGGGCGTCTCCGGCGACCCCGGCAAGGACGTGGTGCGCGCCACGGCGCTCGGCTCGTCGTTCTGGTGCGACGGCATCGAGCGGCTGCTGTGCGTGGACCAGGCGAAGGTGGACTCCTACGTGGCCCGGGCACCGCAGGCCGACCTGGTGCTCGTCCTCGCCAACAGCACCAAGTACGGCGGCGCGGGCTACAACGAGGCCAGTCCCACGCTGGGCTACGAGGGCATATCGACCGTGTCCTCCGGGCACCCGAAGTCGGGGCAGATCGCGGTGCACGAGACCGGGCACTCGCTCGGCAAGCTCGCCGACGAGTACTTCTACGCCGACTACCCCGGCTACGAGCAGTACACCGGCCCCGAGCCCGGCGAGTCGAACATCTCGGTCCTCACCGCCGACGCCCTGGCCGCCCAGCGGGCCAAGTGGTACCGGTGGCTCGGCGAGCCCTCGCCCGACGGCGGGACGGTGGGCGCGTACGAGGGCGGCGGCTACTACGTCAAGGGCCTGTTCCGGCCGAGCGACAACTCGATGATGCGGTCCCTGGGCAAGCCGTTCAACCCGCCCGGGGTGGAGGCGATGATCGCCGGTTTCCACCGGCACGCCCGCACCGCCACCGCCCTCACCCCCACCGACCGCGTCCTGCGCCCCGGTGCCACCGCGCGGGTGGGCGTGCCCCGGCTGGCGGGGGCCGACGGGCGGCAGCTGACCGTCCGCTGGTTCCTCGACGGCCGGGAGCTGACCTGGTTCGCGGGCCGCGACCGGGTCCGGGTCGGGGAGCTGACGGTGTGGCTGCTCGACCACCGCGAGCACCGGCTGACGGCCCGGGTGAACGACGCGACCTCGGCGGTCCGCGATCCCCAGGTCGCCGCCTCCCTGACCTCGTCCGCAGGCTGGCGCGTACGCCTGTGAGCCCGGCGGCGGCGCCCCGGGCGGCTCAGTCCACGGGCCAGGTGTGCGCGGGGGCGTTCATGTGCATGTAGTCCATGTACTGGCGGGTCATCCGGCGCAGCGACTCGTGCCGGTTGCTGTGCAGGGTGTCGTCGAGGTGGTGGAAGGCCTCCGACTGCCAGGTCGCGCCGTTGTGCCCGGTGACGCAGCGCTGCTCGATGACGCCCAGCAGTGGCTCGCGCCAGGCGGCGTCCATGCCGGCGGCCTCCAGCCCGCGGTGGGCCAGCGGCAGCAGCCGGCGCAGCACCAGCTCCGCGGTGGGCACCTCGCCCATGCCCGGCCAGTAGAGGGAGGCGTCGATGCCGTGCCGGGCGGCGGTGTGCAGGTTGTCCTCGGCCGCGGCGAAGGACATCCGGGACCACACCGGGCGCTCCTCGGCGACCAGGGCGCGGGTCAGGCCGTAGTAGAAGGCGCCGTTGGCGAGGATGTCGGCCACGGTCGGCCCGGCGGGCAGGACCCGGTTCTCCACCCGGAGGTGGGGCTTGCCGTGGGCGACGGCGTAGACCGGGCGGTTCCAGCGGTAGATCGTGCCGTTGTGCAGGGTGAGCTCGGCCAGTTCGGGGACGTCTCCGGCGTCGAGGGTGGCGTGCGGGTCCTCGTCCTCGCACAGGGGCAGCAGGGCGGGGAAGTAGCGCTGGTTCTCCTCGAAGAGGTCGAACACGCTGGTGATCCAGCGCTCCCCGAACCACACCCGGGGCCGGACGCCCTGGACCTTGAACTCCTCGGGCCGGGTGTCGGTGGCCTGCTCGAACAGCGGGATCCGGGTCTCGCGCCACAGCTCCTTGCCGAACAGGAAGGGCGAGTTCGCGGCCAGGGCCACCTGGACCCCGGCGATGGCCTGGGCGGCGTTCCAGTAGGCGGGGAAGTCCTCCGGCGAGACCTGGAGGTGGAACTGGGTGCTGGTGCAGGCGGCCTCCGGGGTGATGGTGTCGGCGTAGGCGCGCAGCCGTTCGACCCCGTCGAGGGCGATCCGCAGGTCCTCGCCGCGGGCGGCGAACACCTGCTCGTTGAGCAGGTGGTAGCGCGGGTTCTCGGACAGGGCGTGCTCGCCGACGTCGCTCAGCCGGAGGGTCGGCAGGATCCCGATCATGATCAGGTGGGCGCCGACCTCGGCGGCCCGTGCCTCGGCGTGGTTGAGGGCGTCCCGGATCTCCTTCTCCCAGGCGTCCGGTCCCCCGGCGGTCAGCCCGCGCGGCGGGACGTTGATCTCCAGGTTGAACCGGCCCAGCTCGGTGGACCAGGCGGGGTCGGCGATCGCGGTGAGCACGTCGGCGTTGCACAGGGCCGGCAGTCCGGCGTCGTCCACGAGGTTGAGCTCGATCTCCAGGCCGACCTGGGGCCGGTCGGCGTCGAAGCGTGCCTCGCGCAGCATCCGGGCGAACGCGTCGAGGCAGGACCGTGTCTTCTCTCGGTAGCGGCGCCGGTCCTCTCGGGTGAACACCAGCGCCGGGACATCCCGTCCCATCGGGCCTCCCGGGTCCCCGGACGCAGGTCCGGGCCTCGTCGCACGCGTTCCGCACGCGTCGGAGCGTTCCCGCCTCCAGCGTCCCACGCCGCGCCCACCGGGGCACATGCGCCCGGCTCGACTACGCTCGAAGGGCGTGCGCGAGAGCGCCGTGAGAAAGGGGTCGTGCCGTGTGCCGATGGCTCGCCTACGCGGGAACGCCCGTCCTCCTGGACGACGTCCTCTACAAGCCCGCCCACTCGCTGATCGATCAGAGCCTGCGCTCCAAGCTCGGCGTCGAGACCACCAACGGGGACGGTTTCGGCGTCGGCTGGTACGGCGCGGACGGCACGGGCGAGCCGGCCGTGGTCCGCGACATCGGGCCGGCCTGGAACAACCGCAACCTGCGCGAGATCGCCGCGCACGTGCGGTCCTCCCTGTTCTTCGCCCACGTCCGCGCCTCGACGGGGACGGCGGTGCAGCAGACCAACTGCCATCCGTTCCGGCACGGCCGCTGGCTGTGGATGCACAACGGGGCGATCACCGACTTCCACCGGCTGCGCCGGGACCTGTGCATGGCCGTGGACCCGGCGCTGTTCGCGTCCATCGAGGGGTCCACGGACTCCGAGGTGATGTTCTACCTGGCGGTCACCTTCGGGCTGGACCAGGACGTGCCCGGGGCCGTGGCGCGGATGGCGGGCTTCGTGGAGCGGCTCGGCAAGGAGCACGGGGTGGAGAACCCGCTCCAGATGACGATCGCGGTCTCCGACGGCGTGCGGCTGTGGTGCTTCCGCTACTCCAGCGTCGGCCGGTCCCGGTCGCTGTACTACAGCGCCCGGCCGAAGACGGTCCGCGAGCAGCATCCCGATCTGCACTACCTGCGGGACGTCTCCGACACCACCCGGCTGATCGTCTCCGAGCCGCTCGGTGACCTGCCGGGGGTGTGGCACGAGCTGCCCGAGAGCAGCTACGCGGTGGTGCCGGCGGTGGAGAAGGACTACCTGCCGTTCTGGCCCGAGCACGCCTGACCCGGCTCGTCGGCCGGCTCCTGCGAGCGGCCGGTGAGCACGATGACGCTGTCCTCGGGCTCGAAGCACACCGCGGCGCTCTTGGGCGGGTTGATCCGGATGCCGTACGCGGGCGCCCGGGCGGCCTCGGCGCCGATCCGGTAGCCGAGGGCGGACTCGCCGCGGCGGCGGGCCGCCTCCACCACGGTGGCGAAGGAGACCTCGGCGCCGGCCCGGACGTACCCGGTGGCCGGGCGGAGGCAGATCTCGCTGCCGCCCGGGGAGAACAGCACGTCGAAGAGGCGGGCCAGGTCCCGGTTCTCGGCGATCTGGGTCAGCAGCAGAGCGATCAGCCGGCCGTTGACCACGAAGTCGTCGCCCTCGTCGATGGGGGCCAGCGCCCGGC
>NZ_RPRY01000236.1 GCF_003949795.1 Streptomyces sp. WAC06614 | reverse complement strand
AGGGTCGGGATCGGGCCCGGGGCGGGGGTCGGGTAGTTCCCGGCGGGCGGGTTCGGCACCCCGGCGGCACCGTTCTGGTACTGCCGCATCCAGCCGGTCACGCTGTTCACGTACTCGCGGGAGTTGTTGTAGCTCAGGATCGCCCGGTCGAGCTGGGCGGCGTCCCCGAGGTTGCGGTCGCCCGCGCACAGGTACAGGCCGGCGCCGAGCGCGGCGTCGTAGATGTTGTTGGGGTCGCGGCGGCCGTCGCCGTTGCCGTCGGCGCCCCAGGTCGCCCAGGTCGACGGGATGAACTGCATCGGGCCGACCGCCCGGTCGTACTGGGTGTCGGCGTCCCACTCGCCCTTGTCGGTGTCGCGGATCTCCGCGAAGCCGTTGCCGTCCAGGCGCGGGCCGCGGATCGGCTTCTCGGTGTACCCGTCGGCCTTGAGGCCGTAACCGGAGGCGTGCACCGACTCGATCCGGCCGATGCCGGCGAGCAGCTGCCAGGGCAGGTGGCAGTTGGGCAGCGCGGCCGCCACCGACACCTCGGCGCGCTTGTACGCGTCCAGGGCGGTCGCCGGGATGCCGCTGGCCCCCTCCTGCGGGACGGTGGGCCCGCCGGTGACCGGCGGGTTCTGCACCAGGTCGGGCAGGTCCAGGCGCGCGTTGCCGCGGTCGTTGGCCTGCGGGCTGTCGGGCGTGGGCTCGGCCTCACCGGCGTCGGCGGTGGGCGAGGTGGTGACGACGGCGGCCGTGGTCAGGCTGGCCGCGAGCGCGGCGGTGCAGAGCACCTTGCGAGACGTCGAGACGAGGTGGCGGTGAAGAGGCTTCACAGTGCGGCGATCCCCCCAAGGCGAGCCGTGAATATCCACTGTCTATCAGGTATTCAACGCCGACTCGCCGCCCACCCTCCCCTTTATGACGAACCATTTGTCTCGGCTTCACCGAACCTCCCCGAAGGGCCGGCCACCGGTGACGGTGGCCGGCCCTGTTCACCCCCGTACGGGGGGAGTTGTCCGCAGGAGAGGGACGGTCAGCCGGTTGCTCCCGTCGGGGTGGTCAGACCGGGCGTCTGCCAGCGCTGCGGGTTGCTGGCGTTGCAGTCCCAGATCTGGAGCTGGGTGCCGTTGTCGGTCCGCCCGTTGGGTACGTCCAGGCACCGGCCGCTGACCGGGTTGAAGAACCCGGAGGTGGCGGTGGGCAGCCAGGTCTGGTTCCACGCGCCGGGGGCGCAGTCCCACGGGATGACCGGCGTGCCGTTGACCGTGCCGCCGCCCTGGATGTCCACGCACTTGCCGGCGATCTTCAGCAGACCGTCCTGCGTCACCTGGAACTTCTGGGCCACGCCGCCGCTGATCTCGTTGCAGTCCCAGATCGAGATCCGGTTGTTGCCGCCGTCGGCGCACTTGGCGCCGGTGATTGCGGAGATCAGCTTGGTCCCGGTCGAGCTGGGGACGGTGGAGTGGGCGTAGACCGCGAGGTTGCTGACCCGGCCGTCGAAGGTGCTGCTCGGGGCGCCCTGGTACTGGTAACGGCCGACGGTCAGCGGACCGGTGGCGTTCCAGGCCTTGTCCTTGGCGTGGTAGCCGGTGCCGGCCAGGGTGCCGTTGACGTACAGCCCGAGGAAGCCGGTGGTGGCGTCGTAGGTGGCGGTCAGCTGGGCCCACGCCCCGAGGGTCACCTTGGCGGCCCCGTTCATGGTCGTGGTCTGGTCGTAGGTCCAGGTGTCGTCGTCCTTCTGGGACATCGCGAACCGCCAGGTGCCGTCGCTGCCCTCGGGCCACAGGATGAACCCGCTGGACCGGGTGCCGGGCTGGCTGAGGACGACCCCGCCGAGCGCGTCGGCCTTGGCCCAGGTCGACACCGTGAAGCTGCGGGTGGTGTCGACGGCCGGGCCGGTGCCGGCGGCGATGCCGCCGGCCGCGCCGCCGGCCAGGTCCAGGACCTTGCCGGGGGTGCCGGCGACGGTGTCGTCGGCCCAGGTGGCGCCGGTCGCGGAGAGCGTGAGCGGGTTGGTGCCGCGCAGGTCGGCGGCGGTGGTGCCGGTGCCCTCGTTCAGCTTCCACTGCGCGGAGGAGATCCGCGCGTCACCCATGGTGTGCTGGTCGCCGAAGCGGACGACCTTGCCGTTCTCGGCGATGCCGTTCCAGGTCAGCAGCCGGTGGCTGCTGTCCTTGGCCCACAGGTCGGGGACGCCGTCACCGCTGGTGTCCCCGGAGGAGCCGATGACCGGCTGGTCGACGGCCTTGACGCCACCGCCGATCTGGGTGCGCTTGGTGTGGTCGCCGAGGGCCGCGGGGTTGCCGCGCTCGTTGGCGTACTGGTAGATCACGCCGGTGTTGTCGTCCCGGGCCCACAGGTCGGGCAGGCCGTCGCCGGTGGCGTCGCCGGGGGCGATCAGGGTCAGGCCCTCCCAGCCGGAGTTGCTGAGGACCAGGACGATCGGATCGGCCAGGGTGCCCGTGGCGCCGGTGCCCTGGAAGAGCAGCAGGCGGCTGCCGGTGCCGTCGGTCTCGATCGTCAGCAGGTCGTTGAACGGGGTCACGCCGTCCTCGGGCCGGGCGTCGCCGACCGCCAGGATCTGCTTGACCCGCGACCAGTTGGACGCGTACTCGCTGCCGCACATGTCACCGGTCGCGGCCACCGTGCAGGTGACCAGCGGCGGCCGCTTGACGGTGAGGGCCTTCGAGGCGTTGTAGTACAGGCCGCCGTTGGCCTCCAGGCCGCCCTGGGTGAGCGAGTTGCGGTACAGCTTGAGCTGTCCGTCGCGCCAGGCCCACAGGTCGTCGATCCGGATGCCGTTGCCCCCGCGGTGGGTGGTCAGGGTGCCCGGGCCCCAGCCGGCGCCGCCGGGGCTGTTGGCCTTGTTGGAGGCGATGACGCCGGCGGCCGACGGGTCGACGGCGGTCGGGTACACCACGAGGTCGCCGCCCGCGGTCGGGGCGATGAAGTCGACCCGCTCGTCACCGGTGATGTCGCCGAGCGTGGTCTTCGCGTTCGGGTTGTCCGGGACGTAGAAGGCGTACGTCTGCTGCTGCGAGCGGTTGCCCGCCTTGTCCACGGCCTGCACGCGCAGGATGTTGGTGCCCCAGGTGGTGGGGGTCAGGTTGATCGAGGCGCTGCCGTCCGCACCGGCGGTGACGGTGTTGGCACCGCCGACCGGGATGGACGAGTTGAACGCCCACTCGTAGGAGACGACGCCGCTGTGGGCGTCGGTGGACCTCAGCGTGAAGGCGCCCTGCTGGCCGATCGACTTGGTGGAGCCCGGCAGCGTACCCGAGGGCGGGTACTCGTTCGAGGTGACGACCGGGACGGACGGCGGCTGGGTGTCGATGCTGAACTTGCAGTCGGACGTGGCCCAGGCGGAGGTCATGTCGCCGTCGCCGCCCTGGACCTTCCAGTAGTAGGTGTGCCCGTCGGAGAGGTTGCCCGGCCACGCCCACACCCAGTGGGTGCCGTTCGTCAGGCCGATCCAGCCGCTGTCGTGGACGAGGGCGTCGCCGTTCGCGTCGTGGACGAAGAAGTGGGCGTCGTTGGGCTGGTTCTCCGGATCGCCGATCCAGGCGCCGATGCCCATGCCCGGGTAGCCCGTGGCACCGATCCAGCCGCAGTGGCCGGGGCCGGACGGGTTCTGCGGGACCGGGGTGGTCACCAGGCCCCAGGGGGTGTACGGGGCGCGGTTGTACTCGATGTAGAAGAACGGCAGCTTGCTCTTGTCGCGCGTGAAGCGCTTGAAGGAGTTGTTGCCGCTGGTCTTCGACTCGTTCGAGGCGAACAGCGCGTACGTGACGTTGCCGCGCCAGGCGTTGCCCGCCAGGTGGTCGCGGACGTCCCACTCACCGCGGGTGGTGGAGCCGGAGCAGCCCGGGCCGCCGGCGCTGTTCATGGACGTCGTGCGCAGCACCTCCCAGTCGCGGGGCTGGGTGCGCCAGGTGATGTTCGACAGCAGCGGCTCGGTGGAGTGCAGGTCCACGTTGTAGCTGTTGGAGCAGGTGGCGTCCGCGGCGTAGGACTGGGTGGCGTTGAACGAGGCCTTCTTGATGCTCTTGTCGCCCAGGTCGCTCGTGTCGAGCTGGACGTAGTAGCGCTCGATGCCGGTGCGGGACTGCCAGCGCTGGTAGCCGACGCCCGGGTCGTACTGGTCGCCGTAGTCGTCGTAGTTGACGGTGTCGGGGTACGCCTCCTGCACCCAGGCCCAGTGCTGGGTGCCGCGGTTGGTCGGCGCCCAGGCGGGGTCGATGTACACGGGGTAGGCCGTCGACGCGTCGTTCAGGAAGGACCGGTCGGGGGTCAGGGCCACGGAGCCCTGGCCGAGTTCGGTGTGCAGCTTGGCCACCTTGGCGTGGGCGCCGGGGCCCTCGCTGTCGGAGGCCGGCTTGGCCCGGTCGTCCGCGGCGCCCGCCTGCTGCGGGGCGGCGGAGCGGGCGAGCCGGGAGAACTTCGGGGTGCCGGTGGGGCGCGGGGCCGGGACGGCCGCTTCGGCGCCGGAGTCCCACATGGTGGGGACCGGGGCGTGGAAGACGGTGCGGCCGGAGGCGTCGGCGGCCTTGAGGTTGCCGCTGCCGTCGGCGCTGACGTTCACGCCCTCGCCCTTGAGGCCCATGGTGAGCCTGGCGAGCTTGGGGTGCCGGGCGGCCTCGGCCGACTTCACCACCAGGATCTGGGAGATCCCGCCGGAGGACTCGGCCGTGACCTTCAGGTCGGTGCCGGGGGCCACCTCGGGGTACGTGGCGCTGGCGCCGTCGAGGACCGGCTCGGGCAGCGCCTCGGGCCAGGTCAGCTCCAGCTTCTTGCCGTCCTGGTCGAGCGTGGCCAGCGGGGCGTTGCCGCCGCCGGACAGCGTCAGCCCGCTGGTGGTGGCCTTCGGCCGGAGCCGGCACCACCACGTCCTACGCCCGCAACACGGCCGCGTGGATGATCGACCGCGTCTCGGAGACCGTCCAGGTCCAGGGCGACTGCGCCACGACGGCGACGGAGTCCACCACCCTGGGCCGCAACCGCACGTACTACGACGGCCAGCCCCACGGCACCCTCACGGGCCCGGGCCAGGTCACGAGCACGGAGGAACTGGACCGCTTCGAGGCGGGCCAGCCGAAGTTCTCGCTGAACTCCACCGTCACGTACGACGCGTACGGCCGCGTGACGAGCGCGACGGACGCGGCGGGCGCGAAGACGACCACGGAGTACACGCCGGCGACGCTGTTCGCGCCGACGTCGATCAAGGTCACCAATGCCAAGGGCTGGGCGACCACGTCGACCTACCACCCGCTGCGCGAGGTGCCGGTCACGGTCGTCGACCACAACGGCCGCACCACCGAGTACGCGATCGACGCTCTCGGCCGCATCACGGCGAGTTGGAAGCCCGGCCGGACGCGGAGCGACGCTGCCAACCAGGTCGTCGAGTACGACCTGACCAACACCGGTACGAGCTCGGTCACCACGAAGACCCTGCGCGCGGACGAGTCCTACGCGACCAGCATCGAGATCCTCGATGCCTTCGGCCAGACCGTCCAGACCCAGGGTGTCACGGCCAACGGCGGCACCGGCCGCGTCATCCGTGACACCGTTTACGACAGCTACGGACGACCCGTCAAGGTCAGCTCGCCGTACTTCAACAACACGGCCTCCGGCCCGGTCAGGACGCGCTTCGTCGCCAACGACGACACCGTCCCGGCCCAGAGCACCGTCAGCTACGACGGCCTGGGCCGCCCGGTCGCCGAGATCTTCTCCTCGAAGGCCGTCGAGCAGTGGCGCAGCACCACCGCCTACCCGGGCGTGGACCGTACCGACTCCACCCCGCCCAAGGGTGACACCGCCACCAGCGTTCACACCGATGCACGCGGGCGCACGGTGGAGAAGCGCCAGTACAAGTCCGGCAGCACCACGGGCGAGTACGACGCGACCCGCTACGCGTACACCGCCGAAGGGCAGCTGAGCCAGGTCACCGACCCGGCCGGCAACGTCTGGAAGTACGGCTACGACCTGCACGGCCGCCAGACCCGGGCGGAGGACCCGGACAAGGGCACGACGGTCACGGCGTTCGACGCCGCCGACCGGCCGGTCTCGGAGACCGACGGCCGCGGCATCACCACGTTCACCAGCTACGACATCCTGGGCCGCCCGACCTCCCGCAACCTCGGCGCGGTCAACGGCACCCAGATCGCCACGTACGAGTACGACGCTCTGGTCCCCGGCCTGCCGACGGCTTCCACCAGCTGGGTGGACGGCAAGCCGTGGCGCCAGGAGATCACCGGGTACGACGACGGGTACCGCCCGACCGGCACCAAGCTCACGGTTCCGCCGGGCGAGGGTGCGCTCAGCACCAGCTACACCACCACGGTGTCCTACGACGCCATCACCGGTGAGGCCGACTTCATGGGCCTGCCCGCCGTCGGCGGGCTGCCCAAGGAATCCCTCTTCATCGGCCGCAACGTCAACGGCCTGCCCGTCTCCCTGGGCAGCTCCACCACCACCTACGTCAACTTCACCGACTACGACGAGCTGGGTCAGGTTCAGCGCACCACTCTGGGCGCCGTGCCCAAGCAGGTCAGCATGACCCACAGCCACGACCCGGCCACCGGTCGCCTGCTGCGCGCGCAGCTCGACAAGCAGGACTCGGCCGGCGCGGTCGACCTCACCGACTACACCTACACCCCGGCCGGTGACGTCACCTCCGTCTCCAGCCAGCAGGGCGCTGTGCGTGACACGCAGTGCTTCACGTACGACCACCTGCGCCGGATGACCCGGGCGTGGACCGACACCGGTACCACCACCACCCAGCCCGGCCCGTCCGTCCCCGGCATCGGCGGTTGCACCAACACCGCACCGCAGCCCGGCAAGGTCGGCGGTCCGGCTCCGTACCACCAGTCGTTCACCTACGACGTCACCGGCAACCGGACGTCGGTCACCGACCACGACCCGGCCGGCGACGCCGCCAAGTCGACGACGACCACCAACACCTTCCCGGCCCCGGGCCAGCCGCGCCCGCACGCCCCGACCTCCACGACGAAGCAGACCGGCACCGGTCCGGCCGTCGCCGGGAGCTCGACCTACGACGCGACCGGCAACACGCTGACGCGTCCCGACGCCGCCGGCGGCGTCCAGACGTTCACCTGGAACCCGGACGGCAACTTGGCTTCGGCGAAGACCGGCGCGGGCACCTCGACCTACGTCTACGACGCCGACGGCAACCGGCTGGCCCGCAAGGATCCGGGCAGGACGACCCTCTTCCTCGGGATGAGCGAGGTCACCCTCGACACCACGACCGGAACGACGGTGGGCACGCGTGCCTACGGTCTTCCGGGCAGCGGTCTCAGCACCGTCCGCTCCTCCAGCGGCAAGCTCTCCTACCTGGCGGCCGACCACCACAACACGGCCACCACCGCGATCGACGCCGCCACCCTTCAGGTGCAGCGTCAGGCCACCAAGCCGTTCGGTGAGGACCGGGGCGCACAGCCCACGTCCTGGCCCAATGAGCGCGGCTTCGTCGGCGGCACCGAGGACAAGGCCACCGGCCTGACCCATCTCGGGGCACGCGAGTACGACACGAGCACGGGCACGTTCCTCTCGGTCGACCCGATCATCGACCCGACCGATCCGCAGCAGCTCCAGGGCTACCTGTACGCGAACAACAGCCCGATGACCTTCTCGGACCCGGACGGCCTGTTCTGGGGTGCGCTGAAGAAGGCCGCCAAGTCGGTCGGCAGCGCGATCAACAAGTACGGTCACACCGCGCTCGACGTGGCCGGCATGATCCCGGTCATCGGTGAGGCCGCCGACCTGGTCAACGGTGTCTGGTACGCCGCCCAGGGCGACTGGAAGAACGCGGCGATGTCCTTCGCCTCGATGATTCCGGTCGCGGGCTCGGCCATCGCCGGTACCCGGCTCGCGGCGAAGACCGTCAAGTACGCCAGCAAGTACACGAGCAAGGTCAGCAAGGCGTCCCCGGTCCGCAAGGTGAGCAGCTGGACGTCCCGCTCCGGGCCGCGCGCGGGTGCCACCAAGGCCGGCGGATCCCGCAGCAGTGCGGCCACGAGCCGGAACAACGGCGCGTGGTCGAAGAGGACCTCACGAAAGGACGCCAACAGCCAGCCCACGGTGATCAAGGGGCGGGACCAGCGGAACGTCGGCGTGCCGAAGAAGGGTCCGGAGTCCGTGACCACCGGGCGGCGTGCCGACGGCGCGACCGTGTTCGCCGGACACGGCACCTTCGGCCGGAACACGGGCAGCTTCATGGTTCCCGAAGGCACGACGCTGCACTTCTACGTTCCCCACAAGAAGACGCTCGGCGACGGTGCGGGGAAGTCGGTGGAACTCGGCAAGGACGCCCCCGATGCCGTCGAGTCGTTCGGACCCGGGTCGATCCTTCCGGATTACATCCTCGGTCCCCCGACCGACCTGAACATCGTCAGTGGTAGCTGGACGGTGACGCGGGACAGCCATATCAGTCAGCTGATCCGCAGGGGTATGGGCGACGTCCACATGGCCATGTGCCGGGAGTTCAATCCCTTCCTCTGATGTCCTGCGAAAGGGCCCCGGCCGCACGGCCGGGGCCCTTTCCCCATCCGCCCCGCGCACGTCACGGCACGTATCCTGGCCTGCCGCGACGCCCTAGCGCCGAAGAAGGAAAAAATGACCTACTACCCCGATCTGGCGACCTACGACTACGACTACCACGCGCCTCCGGAGGGCCTCACCATCGGCTGGCTCGAAGGCGACGAGGCGTTCCCCACCGGGGAATCCAGCGACGAGTTCGTGACGGACCTGCTGGACCTCGGGGCGTTCCTCGACCACAAGGCGCGCGGATTCCACCACTGCACGATCTGCCCGGTCCTCACCGAGCCGATGGCCACGTCGCCCCGGACCGGACAGACCTATCCCCTGGGGCATGCGGAGATCCGCGCGACCGCACCCGACGGAACGCTGTACGTGGCTCCCAATCTGATCATTCACTACGTCCAGGAACACGGCTATCTGCCCCCCACGCAGTTCGTCGAGGCCGTACGCGCCGAAGTGGTCCGGCGGTACCCGGCCGGCTGACCCCGCGGTGCCATGTGACTGAATTCGGGTGATCGCAGGACGGAGGTCGGGCGGGCCGCCGTACGCTCGTTGCTCCGGTACGGGCGGTACGGACGAGGGCGGATCAGCCATGAACGACCTGTCACCACGCGAAGAACGACCCGCGCCTCCCGTGGAGGTGGACGGAACGGCCCATCTCTTCCGCGCCCTGGGTAAACAGATCAAGACGCTGCGCGAGCTGATGGGGCTCACCCAGAAGGAACTGGCGCAGCGGATGCACGTGAGCGAGGACCTGGTCGGGTCCATCGAGCGGGGTGTCCGGCTGCCGCAGCCGGATTTCCTGGAGCGGGCCGATGTGGTCATGGAGGCCCGGGGACTGCTCAGGGCCGCCGTGCCGGACGTGACCGAGGCGCTCAAGAAGGCCCGGATCCGGCACCCGGACTGGTTCCGCCGCTTCGCCGACGCCGAGGCCGATTCCCAGGCCCTCCACTACTACGAGGTCCAGGCCGTACCCGGCCTCCTCCAGACCGAGGCCTACGCCCGCGCCGTCTTCCGCTACCGCCGTCCGCTGCTGGACGAGGAGACCGTCGAGAAGCGCGTCTCGGACCGACTGTCCCGCCAGGTGATCCTGGACCGCTGGCCGTCCCCGACCTTCAGCTTTCTCCTGGAGGAAGCCGTGCTGCACCGCCGCATCGGCGGCAGTGCCGCTCACCGCGAGCAGCTGCGGCGCATCCTGGACATCGGCAGCCGCCGCACGGTCAACCTTCAGGTGATGCCGTTGGACATCGACAAACACCCCTGCCTGGACAGTTCGTTCACGTTGCTGCACCCGAAGGGGCGCCAACTGGTCGCCTACACGGAGACCTACGGCCATGCCGAACTGATCACCGACCCGGAACGGGTCCGCGTCTACAGCGAGCGCTATGGGATCATCCGCTCACTGGCGCTCAGGCCCGACGAGTCGCTGGCCCTGATCGAGAAGATGCTGGGAGAAGGACCATGATCACCACCGAACTGGCCTGGTTCAAGAGCAGCTACAGCAGCGGCGAGGGCGGCAACTGCGTCGAAGTTGCCTACGCCTGGCGCAAGTCCAGCTACAGCGACGGCGAAGGCGGCAACTGCGTCGAGGTGGCCGCCTGCCCCGGGACGGTGCACGTGCGGGATTCCAAGGTGCCGGCCGGGCCGCAGTTGGCGCTGTCGCCGGAGGCCTGGTCCGCGTTCCTCGGGTACGCGGTGTGAGCTGAGCCACGGGAACCGGTCCGCGACCGCGGACAACTGGTGACGTGGACTACTCATTGCACTCCCGGATTCGCGCCGGGGAACCGGAGGCGTTCCGGGAGCTGTTCCGGGCGCACGCCCCGCTCGTGCACCGGCACGCCGTGCGGGTCACCGGGGACCGGTCCCTCGCCGAGGACGTGGTCTCGCTGACCTTCCTGGAGGCCTGGCGGCTGCGCGCCAAGTTGCGCGACGAGGGTGACAGCCCTCGCCCCTGGCTCATGGGCATCGCCGTGAACGTCCTGCGCAACACCACGCGGGCCGCCCGCCGGCACCATCAGGCCCTCGGGCGGCTGCCGGCCAAGGAGACGGTGCCCGACTTCGCCGACGAGCTCGTGGCCCGGCTCGCCGATGCCGACCAACTGGCCGCCGCGCAGCGCGCGCTGGCCAAGCTGCGGCGCGGCGAGCGCGAGGTGTTCACGCTGTGCGTCTGGTCCGGGCTCGGGTACGCCGAGGCCGCCGCCGCGCTCGGCGTACCCGTCGGCACGGTCCGCTCCCGGCTCTCCCGCGCCCGCACCCGGCTGCGCAAGCTCGTCGCGGAGGAATGGGGAGGAATCCGCACGAACGGGGAACCGGCGGACCGCTCCGGACAAGTACCGGGTGGCCGCATCCCCGCGGCCCGGTCGCGAGAGTCGCACGAGGAGGAGACCCGATGATCCGCAACACGTGGCGGCGAGACGCAGCGCCGGACCACGCGGAACTGGGCCGGCTGCTGCCGCCCCCGGGGAGCCCGGAACTGCCGCTCGACCGTCAGCGCCTGCTGGAGGAGCACCTGATGAACGAGTTCCGCGGTTCCGCCGCCGACCCCCGGCCCGCCCCCGCACGGCGGC
>NZ_RPRY01000235.1 GCF_003949795.1 Streptomyces sp. WAC06614 | reverse complement strand
GCGCGGCGGGACCGCGCTGTGCCGTGCTGGTCACCGCGGCCGGACTGACGTCCACGCCGAGCACGCGGTGGCCCTGCTCGGCCAGGGCGGCGACCAGCCGGCCGGGGGCCGCTGTTCCTGCGCCGTACGGACGGTTGGCTGCTGCCCCTGGAGGTCGAGCGCTGGCTGGCCGACGCCGACCCCGCGGACCGGAGCGTGCTGGCCCGGTGCCGGGGCGCCGTCCTCGACATCGGCTGCGGCCCCGGCCGGCTGGTCGCCGCCCTGGCCGAGCAGGGCCACCGCGTGCTCGGCGTGGACGTCAGTCCGGCCGCGGTGACCAGCACGGTACGGCGCGGCGGGACCGCGCTGTGCCGGTCCGTCTTCGGGCCGCTGCCGGGGGAGGGCCGCTGGCACACCGCGCTGCTGATCGACGGCAACATCGGCATCGGCGGGGACCCGGGAGCCCTGCTCGACCGGGTCGCCCGGCTCCTCGGCCCCGGCGGACGGCTGATCGCCGAGGCCGACGGGGCCGAGGTGGACGAGTGCCACGAAGTACGCCTGGACGACGGCCGCGGTGCCCACGGCACGCCCTTCCCCTGGGCCCGGGTCGGGCCCGCGGCCCTGCGCGGCCACGCCGCACGGGCGGGCTGGAGGCCCGTGCACACCTGGACCAGCACGGGCCGCCACTTCACGGAGCTGGCACCGGGGTGTTAGCCCCGGGCCGGACCAGGAGACGTGCGGGCCCCGGCCGCTCAGCGGCGGGGCCCGCGCCCCGTCTCCGGGCCGTCGGGCGGCGCCGAAGGCCGGGGCGGGCGGCGGCGGGACCGGACGGCCACGGCGGCCACGGCAGCCGCCGTGACCGCCACCGCGGCCAGGGCCAGCAGCAGGTTCCTCGGGTACGGCAGGGGCAGGGCCGACGGATGGGCCGGGGTGCCCGGGCGGAGGAGGAGCGGGAGGGTGATCAGCGTCAGGGCGCCGGCGGTGATCAGGGCCCCGCGCAGCACCCGCCGGGCCGGCAGCGCCCACCGGGCCGCCGCAGCCGCCAGCAGCAGGCCGGCGCCCAGCACGAGCGGCGCGAGCACCCCGTCGTGCAGCACCAACGCCCCCGCCAGCCACACCAGTACGTCGAACGGGTCCGGCTCGGCGGCCAGGAGCAGCCCCCCGACCCCGATCAGCAGCAGCCCGAGCGCACCCAGCAGCCACCGGACCGGGGACACCGGCCCCGCGCCCCCGGCCGGCTGCTGCTCCGCAGCAGGAGCGGACATCACAGCACCTCCAGTCGGGCCACCCACTTGGTCTGCAGCACCCCGGGCCGGTTCGGCGCGATGATCCGCGCCGGGTGGCCGTGGTCGGGCGAGAGCACCGCGTCGTTCAGTCGGAGCGCCAGCAGCGTCAGCGGGTCCTGCGCGTAGCCGCGCCCCATCTCCATCACCCGGTACGCGCCCTGCGTCTCCAGCGAGACCACGCGCAGCGCGGCGCCGGGCGGGGCCCCGGCCCGTTCCATCAGGTCCCGTACACGGACCCCGGTCCACCACGCGTCGGCGCTCCATCCCTCCACGCAGGCGATGGGCAGGCGTACCCGGGTCTGCGGCAGGGCCGCCAGCTCGGTCAGGTCCAGGGTGTACGGGCGCGGCCCGACGACCTCCAGCCGCCACGCGCGCACGGCGGCCGGGGTCACGCCGGCCGCCGCAGCCGTCCGGTTGACCGGCAGTCCCTGCGGGCCGTGCCCCGGGTGGCGGGGCGCCAGCAGGTCCAGCGGGGCCAGCGGGGTGAAGGACTGCCCGACCGTCGTCACGGTGACGGCGCCCACGGCCGCACCCACGCCCAGCAGCAGCGTGCGCCGGTCGGGACCGTCCCGCTCCTCGTCCGGCAGCGCACGCGTCCCCGCCGACCGGCTGCTCCAATGGGCCCTGATCCCCGGCGCCTTGACCGCGAGGTGCAGCAGCACCGACCCGGCCACCACCCAGGCCACGGCGTAGTGCGTCTGGACGAAGCCGAACGGCCACGGGTACCACTGGGCGATGTTCAGCAGCCCGGTCAGCACCTCGAACAGGGTCGCGGCCACCAGCACCGCCACCGACAGCCGCTCCAGCGCGTGGCGCACCGACCGCAGCGGGGGCCACACGAACAGCCGGGGATAGACCGTCCACAGCTTCGCGAGCAGCAGCACGATCGCCGCCAGCCCGACCGCCACGTGCAACCCCTGCGTCAGCCGGTAGCCCCAGGCGGGGCGCGGAGGCAGGTGCGGGGCGAGCCAGTGGGGCGGGTGCTGGAGGAAGTGGCTCACCAGACCGGTCAGGAAGCACACCGCGAGGGCCGCCCCCAGCCAGCGCCCCACCGCCGTGGCGGTACGGGCGTCGTGCAGGCGCCCCGTGAACCGGGGCGGGCGCAGGGCGGCCGGCGGCGCGAGGGAAGGGAACGGGAAGCGTCGGCTCGTTCGAGATCGCATGGCCTTCATGCAACCGTGCGGACCGCTGCCGTGGGCCGGTCCGACACCTTACGAAACACGGACGTCCGCCCGCGCCGCCCACCGGGACGGCCGCACCGCTGCCAGGGTGAACCCGTGACCCACCCGCATTCCCCCGCCGAAGGCCCCGGCGACCCCGTCCGGGCGTCCCGGCCGTCCCGGGAGCCCCGAGCACCCCGGCCGCCCCGTGCGTCCCGGGCGGCCGTCGCCGGGACGGCCGTCCTGCTGGCCGCCCTCACCGCCACGCTCGCCGGCACCGTCCGCAAGGACGGCTACTTCACCGACCCGGCCGGCCTGTCCTGGTGGTACGCCGCCTGCTGGGCCCTGTTCGCCGCGGCGGCCTGGACGCTGCGCCGGGTCCCGTCCCGCCACGTCGCCGCGCTGGTCCTCGCCGGGGGCATCGCCGTGGCCGCCACCGGCCTCGCCGCCCCGCCGCGCACGAGTACCGATGCGTTCCGCTACGCCTGGGACGGCCGGGTCCAGGCCACCGGCACCTCCCCGTACGACCACGCCCCGGCCGACCCGGCGCTGGCCGGCCTCCGTGACGGCTGGCTCTTCCCGCCGCCGGAGGTGTGCGGCCCGGGCGCGCCCGACCTCGCGCGGCTCCCGGACGGGGGGTGCACCCGGATCAACCGGCCCCAGGTGCACACCATCTACCCGCCCGCGGGCGAGCTGTACTTCCTCCTCGTCCACGCGCTGTCCCCCGACGGGGTGCGCCACAAGGCGCTCCAGACGGGCGGGGCGCTCCTCGCCGTGGCCACCACCGTGGCCCTGCTGGGGATCCTGCGCCGCCGCGGCGATCCGCGCGGCGCCGCGTACTGGGCCTGGTGCCCGGCCGTCCCCGTCGAGGCCGTCAACAACGCCCACGCCGACGTGCTGGCCGTTCTGCTGTCCGTCGTCGCCCTCGGGCTGACGGTTCGTCACCGCATGGCCGGAGGAGCGGTGCTGGGCCTGGCCATCGGCGCGAAGCTGCTGCCCGCCGTCCTGCTGCCGGGCGCCCTGTCCGGCGTACGGCGGGCACGGGACGCGGCGGCGACGCTGGTCCCGGCCGCCGCGGTGCTCGCCGCGCTCTACCTGCCGTACGTCGCCCTGTCCGACTCCTCCGTCCTCGGCTACCTCGGCGGCTACGTCGACGAGGAGGGCTACGGGGACGCCGCCGGCGGCGGCCGCTACGCCCTGCTGCGCCTGGTCCTGCCCGACGCCTGGGCCCTGCCCGCCGTGGTGGTGGTGACGGCGGCGCTCAGCGTCCACGTGATCCGCCGCGGCGACCCCGCACGCCCCTGGTCCGGCGCCCTCCTGGTCACGGGGGCCGCGTTCCTGCTGATGACGCCCGGCTACTCCTGGTACGCCCTGCTGCTCGTCGCCCTCGTGGCCCTCGACGGCCGCTGGGAGTGGCTCGCCGTCGCCCTCGCCGGGGCCGCCGCGTACGTCGTGGCGCGGGCGGTCCCCGGCGCCGGCACGCTCGCCTACGGCCTGGCGGCCCTGGCCGTGGCCTGCGGACACCTGCTGCGGGGCACGGCGCAGGCCGGCCCTAGGGTGGGGGCCGAGGGAAACGAGGACCGCGGGAGCAGGGGAGCACGCACGTGAACGCCGAGAACACCGTCCTGGTGTCCACCGAGGGACGCACGGGCCGCATCGTCCTCAACCGGCCCCGCGCCCTGAACTCCCTCACCCACCCGATGGTGCGGACGATGACCGAGGCCCTGACCGCCTGGGAGGAGTCCGGCACGGTCACCCAGATCCTGATCACCGGTGCGGGGGAGCGCGGACTGTGCGCGGGCGGTGACATCCGGGCCATCCACGACGACGCCAAGGCCGGCGGCACCGCCTCGGCGGACTTCTGGCGCGACGAGTACCGGCTCAACGCGCGCATCGCCCGCACCCCCCTGCCGTACGTCGCCTTCATGGACGGCATCGTGATGGGCGGCGGGGTCGGGGTCTCGGCCCACGGCAGCGTCCGTATCGTCACCGAACGCTCCCGCGTGGCGATGCCCGAGACCGGCATCGGCTTCGTCCCGGACGTCGGCGGGACCCACCTGCTCGGCTGGGCCCCCGGCGAACTCGGCACCCACCTCGCGCTGACCGGCGCGGCCGTGGGCGCCGCCGACGCGATCCTGTGCGGACTCGCCGACCACTTCGTCCCGTCCGCGCGGCTGCCGGAGCTGGCCGCCGACCTCACCCGCGCCGACGTCCACGAGGTCCTGCCCCGGTACACCGCCCCGGCGCCGCCCGGCGACCTCGCCGCCGCGCGTGCCTGGATCGACCCCTGCTACGCCGCCGGCACCGTCGAGGAGATCGTGGACCGGCTCCGGGGCCACGGCGCCCCGGCCGCCAAGGAGGCCGCCGAGACCGTCCTCGCCAAGTCCCCGACCTCCCTGAAGGTCACCCTGGCCGCCCTGCGCCGGGCCCGCGCGCTGGAGACACTGGAGCAGGTGCTCGTCCAGGAGTACCGGGTGTCCTGCCACGGCCTGTCCTCGCCCGACCTCGTCGAGGGCATCCGCGCCCAGGTGATCGACAAGGACCGCCGCCCCCGCTGGAGCCCGGCGGACCTCGGCGCGGTGACCGACGCCGAGGTGGAGCGGCACTTCGCCCCGCTGCGGGGAGGGCTGCGCGACCTGGACTTCGGCCCCGGCCCCGGCTCCCGTGCCGGTCAGCGGTAGCCGGTGGTGTCCGCCGGCCGGCCCGGGTCCTGCACCTCGACCACGTAACGCCAGCAGTCCGGGCGGCTGCCGTCCCGGTCGGTGAACCCGTACACCTGGGCCAGGCCGCCGCTGGAGAGGGACTGCCCGTTGAACCGGGAGACCTCCGGGTCCGCCGCGAGCGCGGCCACCGCCCGGCCGACGTAGAACGGGCTCTCGGAGATGGCGAAGTGGGGCACCTTCCGCGTCGCCTCCCGCCAGGTCGCCTCCGTGACCCCGAACGCCTCCAGCATGATCTCCGAGCGCATCCAGCCCGGCGTCAGCGCCACCGCCGTCGACCCGCGCGGACCCAGCTCGTGCCCCAGCGCGAACGCCATCCGCAGCACGGAGGACTTGACCAGGTCGTAGAAGAACGAGTTGCGGTAGTGGGCGGAGTTGTACTCCAAGGTGCCGTCGGTCATCTCCACCACCAGCCCACCGGGCCGGCGCACCAGCAGCGGCAGGGCGACATGGCTGGTCACGGCGTGGGTCTCGACCCCCAGCCGGAGCAGGCGCAGCCCCTTGTCGAGGTCGTGCTCCCAGACGGGGCTGTCCCAGGCGAACATCCCCTCACCGCCCCAGATGTCGTTCACCAGGACGTCCAGCCGGCCCTGCTCGGCGTCGATCCGCGCGACCAGGGCCCGCACCTGCTCGGGCACCAGATGGTCCACGGCCACCGCGATGCCCGTCCCGCCGGCCGCCGTGACCAGCTCGGCGGTCTCCTCGACGGTCTCCGGCCGGTCGTACTCCGAGCGCTTCTCCCGGGTGCTGCGGCCCGTCACGTACACGGTCGCGCCCTGCGCGCCCAGTTCGACCGCGATGCCCCGCCCCGCGCCCCGGGTCGCCCCCGCGACGAGGGCGACCCGGCCCGCCAGCGTTCCCCGTGGTTCGTCGCCATGCGGCGAGCCTACGGCGGGCCGGGCGCGGGGGCGGTTCAGCGCGCGGGCACGGCCTCCAGGGCCTTGAGGACGGTGGCGGTGTCGGTGACCCGGCCGATCCGCGGGAAGATCTTCCCGAAGCTGTGCGCGTGGCTGTCCGCGTCCAGGTCGGTGCAGGCGTCCTCGGCGAACACCAGGGAGTAGCTGTGCTCCCAGGCGCTGCGCGCCGTGGACTCGACCCCGATGCTCGTGGAGAGCCCGGCCAGCACGATCCGCTCCACCCCGCGGCGGCGGAGCTGGAGGTCCAGCTCGGTGCCCGTGAAGGCGCCCCAGTGCCGCTTGGTGACCACGACGTCCCGCTCGCCCCCCTCGGTGAGGGACGGCGGGAACGCGGCGAACGCCTCCGGCGGGGCGGCCGCCGGGCCCGGTCGGTCCGCGTCCGCGCCGGGCAGGTCGCCGCCGTCGGGGGACCACGCCACCCGGACCCGGACCACCGGGAGCCCCCGGGCCCGGAAGGCCCGGGCCAGCTCCACCCCGTGGGCCAGGATCTCCAGCGAGGGCCGGACGGTGGGCAGGGCCAGGATCCCGTTCTGGAGGTCGACCAGGACCAGGGCGGTGCGGGCGTCGAGCGTCAGCGCGGAACTCATGGGACCTGCCTCTTCGTCGTGCCGTCGGGTCCCGCCAGTCTGCCGGACCGGCGGGCCCCCGCCGGGCACCCCCGCGGTCCGGCCGGGCGGCAGGTCCACGGAGCCCTGCCTCAGAACCAGGCGAGGGTGAGCGGGAAGGTGACGCGGGCGGTGGCTCCGGCCGCGTCGGTGGCGGTGGCCGTGATCCGGACGGTGCCGCTGCCCCACGGCTTGCCGCTGATCCGGCCGCTGACCGCGTCGATGCTCAGGCCCCAGGGCAGCCCCGTGGCGCTCCAGCGGACGGGAGCCTTGCCGCCCGTGGCAGAGAGCTGGACGGTGCAGGACTGGTTGAACTTGCACTGCTGCGGACCGGGATCGACCACCTTGAGGTCGCCCGGCGTGGGGGTCGGGGTCGGAGTGGGCGTGGGAGTCGGGGTCGGGGTGGGCGTCGGCTCGGTGGACGAGGTGAACACCTCGGAGATCGGCTGGACGTTGGCGGCGTTGCCCGCGTGCCCCGTGCCGAACAGGTCCTCGAACGTCCGCAGCAGATGGTGGTGGTTGACCGCCGCCGCGTACGTGCCCTGCTTGACGTGGGCGCCGTAGAAGACGGTGGCGATCTGGTTGGAGCCGAGGTAGTTGTCCTCGTCCCAGGTCAGCACCAGCAGGCTGTTGTGGGCCTTCGCCCACTGTGCGTAGGCGTCGAGGTTGTTCCGCGTCCACGTGTCACCGGTCTGCACCGAGCACGAGTGCATGTCGTTGCACTGGTTGGGCACCACGATCGACAGGTGGGGCAGCGCGGCGAAGTTGCCCTGCGGGAACTGCGTCCACGTCTTGCCGGTGTTCAGCGGCACGTTCTTGAACGCGAACCACGGGTTGTGCTTCTGCGCGTACTGGCCGTTGGTACAGGCCGTGGAACCCTCGCTCGGCAGGTCCTCGTTGTACGTGGCGAAGGTCTTGCCGGCGGCGATCAGCTCCTGGCCGAGGTTGGCCGCGCTCATCGACTGCGGGGTGTAGCAGCCGTCGCCGGTGATGCCCTGGGTGGCGCCGGAGAAGAGGTTGAAGTAGTTCGGCTGGCTGGGGTGGGTGAGCGCCTTCATGCCGGTCAGGCTCGCGCCGCCGCCCGCGAGCTGGTTGATGTACGGGGCGTTGGAGCTGCCGATGATCTCGCCGTACTGCTTGTTCTCGTAGACGACGACCACCACGTGGTCGTAGCCCGGCAGCGCGGCGGCACCCGGGCCCGCCGCCGAAGCTCCTGCGGCGGACTGGGAGTTGGCCACGGTGAACGCGCCGAGCAGGCCGAGCGCCCCCAGCCCCGCGACGAGCGCGGACCGGCGGGTCCGCCCGGCGCGGCGGCCGGGCCGCCGCGCGGAGTCAGGGCCGGCGGCGGGCGAGGGCGCGGAGGCGGGAGTGGCGGTGGGTGACGGGGGCACGGTGGTTCCTCCTCGGGTCGGGACGCGGGTCATGCCTCTCGCCGGGCCGCTCCGGCCACGGCGATGTTCAGGAAGCGGGGCACGGGACGGCCCCGGCCGCGGAAGTCCTCCACGACCGTCGTCCGCACCGCCGCCGACCGGGCGGCGGGCAGCAGCACCAGCACGCTGCGCCCCGGCCCGGGCCCGGGCGGCCAGGCGCTCAGCGCCCCGGCCCGACGGGCGCACGCCACGGCCCGGGCCAGGTCGTCAGGGACGGCCGCCGGCTCCCCGCGTACGGCGAGCAGCACCAGCCGGGACCCCGTCGCGGCCGGGTCGAACGCGACGTACCGGCGGGGCGGTCGCACGGTCGCGGGTGCCGTCCCGGGGGCGAGCAGCAGGGCCTGCCCGGGGCGGGCGAAGAGCACCGCGCGGCGCAGGGCGTCGTCCCCGTCGGGCAGCGTCCGCGCCAGCAGCCGGGCCAGCTGCTCCCGTCCGGGCGGGACCTGCCCGTGCACGGAGACGACGGCGAGCGCCAGTGCGCAGTGCGCGGGCTCGCCCGTGGCCAGCCCGGCGGCCTCCGCCAGTGACCCCTGCACGTGCAGATCGGTGCCGCCCCGCCCGTACCCGGCCCGGCCCAGCGCCCGCAGCACCGCGTACGGGCGGACCGCCCAGTCCGGGGCGGCCGGCGGCGGCCCGGACAGCTCCAGCGGCAGGTCGCAGCTGTGCGCCGGGTGACTGAGCGAGCTCAGCCGGACCAGGCCGTCCGTCCGGGGCGCCGCCGCGACGGCCACCGGCCACCCGGCCGCCGCGACCAGGCCGGGCGAGCCCAGGTGGAAGGCGTACGGGGCGCTCCACACCGCGGCCGGCCGGACCCCGTGCGCCGACTCCAGGGCGTACGCGGCCAGCCGGAACAGCGGGTCGGCGGTCGCCCGGCGGGCGAGCAGCGCCGGGTCGAGGGCGGCCGGGGCGGTCATGCCGCGTCCTTGCGGGCCAGCATCCGGTAGGCGTTGCCGCCGTCGGCGCGCCGGGCCGCGGCCGTGCGGACCGCGTCCAGCCCGGCCGCGACGGCGAAGGCGGGGAGCGCGGCGGCCCGTACGGCGTACCGGGCCGGCCGGCGGGCCGGCGGGGCGGGGGCCGCCCAGGGGCTGTCCGGGTCGGGGGCCAGCCAGGTCGTGGCCAGGGCCACCGCGCCGACGAAGTCGTTGCCCTGGTGGGCCGGGCCGTGCTCCTCGGCGAGCACCGTGAACCCGCGGTCCGCGAGTGCCTCGCGCAGGTTGCGGGCCGGGACCAGGTGCTGGTGCTGCGGCTGGAACCACGGCAGCCAGAGCGGGCCCAGCAGGCCGGCCATCCGCGACTCGGGGTCGGGCAGTTCGATCGCGAGCAGCCCGCCGGGGGACAGGGCGGTGGCCGCCGCGGACAGCTCTGCGAGCGGGTCGCGGGTGTGCTCCAGGTAGTGGTACATGCTCACGACCTCGTAACCTCCGGCCAGTTTGTCGGCGAAGTCCGGGAACTGGCCCTGGTAGCCGCGGGATATCCAGCCGCGCCGCTCGGCGTCGCGGACGCCCTCGCCCATGTCGAGGCCGTCGAAGCGGGTGGCGGGCCACACGGTGCGGGCGACCGTGCAGAAGTGGCCGTGGCCGGTGCCGACGTCGAGCCAGGACACGGGGCCGTCCGTGTAGGGGCGCAGCATCTCGGCGCGGGCGCGGTAGGAGTCGCCGAGCCGGCCGAACAGGGCGCCGGCGCCCTCGCCGCCGGAACCGTCGTAGAAGTCGCGGTAGTAGAAGTCCAGCCCGGCCGGGGTGAGCCGGGGGTTCTGGAAGGTGTGGCCGCAGTCGGCGCACTGCTCCAGGACGAACCGGCCGGGCTTGCCCTGGAGCAGGTCCGGGACCGTGACGCGCACGGCGAGCCGCACGGAGCCGCACCAGGGGCAGTCGGACCGGCGCTCCTCCAGGAACCGGTCCGTCCCGAGGGCCAGTTCGGCCCGGTACGCGGCCCTGGACGCCTCGGCCCCGGCGGCGCGGGGGGCCCGGCCGGCCGGGGCGGTGCCCGGCGCGCGGGTGTTCGCCGCCTCGGTGCCCGGCGTACGGGAGCCCGCCGTGCCGGTGCCCGTCGTGCGGCGGAAGGTCCGGACGGCCGCCGCCAGGGAGCCGGCCGGGCGGGTCGCCGTGGTGCGGGGCAGGTCGGCCGGGTGCAGCGGCCCGGCCGGGCCGCCGAGTACGGCGTACGGCTGGAGCCAGTACAGGCCGGCCGCCACTGCCCCCCAGCGGCCCTGCCGGGCCGCGGCCCCCGCCAGCAGCGCCAGCCCGGCCGCCTGCGCCAGGGCCAGCGGGCGCGGCGGCAGCCCCTGGGCCCGCAGCTCCGCGGCGCGGTCCACGGCCGGCCGGTCGGCCGCCGGGCGCGGCGGCGCGCAGCGCAGGCCGGGGGCGACGGCCAGGCCCGTGGCATGCGGCGCGTACTCCTTGAGCGTGCGGACCAGCTCCAGCATCTCGGGCCGACCCGGCCGCTCGTCCTCGGACAGGCCCGCCCGGACGAGCAGGTCCCGCTCGACCAGGACGGCGTGCCCGGCGCCCCGGCCCGACGCGAGCGGGTCCCGCCGGTACGCGGGCGGGTCCACCAGCCGCAGCAGCCCCAGGGCGTGCTCCACCGGGAGGTCCGCCGGCAGCAGGTCCACCACCCGCAGCCCCTCCCGTTCGGCGTACGCGCACGCCGCCAGGAACGTTCCGATGTCCGGCTCCACGCCCCGTGCGCAGACCAGCCGCCACCCGGATCCCGCCTCCTGCGGGCGGGCGGCGGCGAGCGCCGCCGGGTCCGGAGCGGGCAGGACCGGGAGGGCGGCCAGCCGCCGCCGGGCGCGGACCGTGCCGGCCGCGAGTGCGGCGGTCAGGGCCAGGGAGAGCCACGGCAGGCCGCCGCGCGGGGACGCCGTCGTGCCGGGCGGACGCGGGGGCGGGGGCGGGGGGGGGGGGGGGGCCCCCGGCCACCGGGCCCACGGCGGGGGGGGTGACCCCGCGCCCGCCCGCCGACGTGAACGAACCGATGTACGCCCGCAGTGCGTTGCTCACGCAGTTCCCCTCTC
>NZ_RPRY01000234.1 GCF_003949795.1 Streptomyces sp. WAC06614 | reverse complement strand
CCCGTCCCCCCACATCCTCCCCACCACGGCTCGACCCGGCTCGGCACACGACAACAGGAGGAAACCCCGTGTACGCAGTGATCCTCGCGGGCGGCAAGGGCGTCCGGTTGCGCCCCTACACCACCGCACTGCCCAAGCCCCTCGTTCCCATCGGCGACCAGCACGCCATCCTCGAGATCGTGCTGCGCCAGCTCTCCACGGCCGGCTTCACCCACTGCACCATCGCCATCGGCCACCTCGGCGAGATCATCCGCGCGTACGTCGGCGACGGCTCCCAGTGGGGTCTGCACGTCGACTACGCCAGCGAGGAGAGCCCGTTGGGCACCATGGGCCCGCTGCTGGGCCTGCGCGACCGGCTCCCGGAGAGATTCCTCGTCATGAACGGCGACATCCTCACCGACCTCGACTACGCCGACGTCCTGCGCCGGCACGAGGCCACCCGCGCGCCGCTGACCATCGCCACCTACGCCCGCAAGGTGCACATAGACTTCGGTGTGCTGACCACCGACGCCAGCCGCGTCGTCGGGTTCACCGAGAAGCCCAGCATGGACTACCGCGTGTCCATGGGCGTGTACGGCCTCAGCCGCGACACCCTCGACGGCTACACCCCCGGCCTGCCCCTCGGTTTCGACGAACTCGTCCTGGACCTGCTCCGCGCCGGTGACCCGCCGCACGCCTACGAGTTCGACGGCTACTGGCTCGACATCGGCCGCCCCGACGACTACGACCGGGCCAACGCCGAGTTCACCAGCCGCAAGTCCCTCCTGCTCAAGGGAGTCTGAGCACCTCATGCGCATCCTCGTCCTGGGCCGCACCGGCTATCTGGGGGCCCACGTCGTCCGACGGCTACGGGCCCTGCCGGAGGTCCGGGTCCTCGACGGCGGCCGCTCACCCGGCGCCGAGTTCGGCATCGACCTCGCCGCCGACCGACCCGAGCGGCTCGCCAAGACCCTGGCCGCGGCGGCCCCCGACGCCGTGGTCAACTGCGCGGGCGCGACCGGCACGGATCCGGTCACGCTCGCCGAGGTCAACGCCCGCGGCCCCGCCGTGCTGTGCGCGGCCCTGCGGGAGGCGGCCCCGGCGGCCCGGCTGGTCCACCTGGGCTCGGCCGCCGAGTACGGGCCCGGCGAACCCGGCGTCCGGGTGGGGGAGTCCGCGGCCACCCGCCCGGCCGCCCCCTACGGTGCGACCAAGCTCGCCGGGACCGTGGCCGTGACGGCGTCCGGCCTGGACGCGGTGGTCCTGCGGGTCGGCAATCCCGTCGGTCCCGGCGCGCCGGCCACCGGACTGCCCGGCCGGATCGCCGCGCTGCTGCGCGCGGCCGGCCCGGACCCGGAGGCGGTGCTGCGGCTGGGCGACCTGTCGGCGTACCGCGACTTCGTCGACGTACGGGACGTCGCCCGCGCGGCGGAACTGGCCCTCACCTCCCCGGCCCCGCTCCCGCCGGTGCTGAACATCGGCTCCGGCGAGGCGGTCCCGGTCCGGGACCTGGTGCACGGCCTGGCCCGCAGGGCGGGCTTCCGGGGCCGGATCGAGGAGAACACGACGGCCGGGGCCGGCTCGGCCCGCTCGGCCGCGGTGTCCTGGCAGTGTTCCGACATCACCGCCGCGGACCGGTGCCTGGGCTGGCGCCCGGAGTGCAGCCTGGACGACATGATCGCCACGCTGTGGGTGGCGACGGCGGCCGACGGCAGTCACCTCCTGTGACCCTGTTGGTACCGCTGTACGTGCACCCGGCCGAGGAGCCGGGTGCCTGGGCCCGGCTGATCGGGGCCGCGCCCCGGACCTACGCGGTGGTCCTCAACCCCGCGAGCGGTCCGGGCACGCGGCCCGATCCCGCGTACCGGGCGGCGGCCGACGCCCTGCGCGCCGCCGGCGCCCGGCTGCTGGGCTACCTGGACACCGACTACGGTGCCCGCCCGGCGGCGGAACTCACCGTGGAGTTCCTGCGCCACCGCGACTGGTACGGCGTCGACGGCTGCTTCCTGGACCGGGCGACGGCGGCCCGGGACGACCTGCGCGCCTGCCGGCGCGTGGTCCGCTCCCTGCGCCGGCTCGGCGCCACCACGGTGGTGCTGAACCCGGGTGTCCACCCGGCGCCCGGCTACCTCCGCTGCGCGGACCTGATCGTCACCTTCGAGGGTCACTGGTCCACGTACGTGGCGGCGTTCGCCCGGCCGGCCTGGACCGCCCGCCACCCGGCCGACCGCTTCTGCCACCTCGTCTACGGGGTCCCCGGGGCCCTCGTCCCGCTCGCCGTGCGCACCGCCCACGAACGCGGCGCGGCGGTCGCGGGCCCGGTCACCGGCGAACTCCCCAATCCCTGGCGGGAACCGACACCGGCCCTCAAGGACGGCCCGCACCCATGAGGCCGGACCCGCGCCGGCCGACACCCCCGGTAGGCTGCGGCGTCAGCCGTGCCGCAGCCGCTCCAGCACCTCGATCCCGAGCTCCAGGGCCTCCTCCGGCCCGGCCACGGACTGCTGGAGGTCCAGGAAACAACTGTCCGCGCCCGAGGCCCGTACGCCGTCCAGCACGGCGGCGATCTCCGCGGCCGAGGCACCGGCGGCGACGTTGTGCCGGATGTGCCGGGCCAGCCCGTCCGGGTCCCGCCCGGCCTCCTCGGCGGCCTTCCGGGCGATGTCCCACAGGGCCGCGCCGGCCCCGCGCGGCAGGGCCACCCCGGCCCAGCCGTCGGCGCGGCGGCCGACCCGGCGCATGGCGGCGGGCGACAGCCCTCCGAGCAGCACGGGCGGCCCGCCCGGCCGGGAGGGCCGCAGCCCGAAGTGGGCCCCGGGGATGGACCAGTGGGCCCCTTCGTGCCCGAACACCTCCGCACTCCAGATGCCGCGCAGCACGTCGAGCGCCTCGTCCAGCAGCGCGCCGCGCCGCCCGAAGTCGGCGCCGACCGCGGTGTACTCGTCACGCATCCACCCCAGCCCCAGGCCGACGACGAGCCGTCCCGCGCTGACCCGGTCGAGCGTGGTGAGCGTACGGGCCAGCAGCAGCGGCGGGTACCAGGGCGCGTTGAGCGTGCTCGTGGCGAGCCGGATCCGGCTGGTCGCGGCCGCGGCGACAGTCAGCGTGGTGAGCGGGTCGAGGAAGGTCCTGAACCCCGGCGGATAGGGGTTCTCCGGCGTGTACCCCGGATAGATGTCACGGGGCGCGACCGGCGTCAGCGACCGGTCCCCGACCCACAACCAGCCGAATCCGGCCTCCTCGGCCTCCCGGGCGAAGGGCGCGATCCGCTCCGGGCGGGCGTGTCCGCCGTACTGCGGCAGGGCTATTCCGATGTCCATGGCCCCAGTCTCGACCGGAACTCCTGGTTCACCGACGGGTTCCGGCCCCCGGGCGTGCCGCCCGGGTCCCGGCGGGTGCCCTAGAGTCAGGCGCACGGCGGACCACCGCCGGCCTGCGGGGAGCGGGTGGGCACGGCGGACAGGCGTGACCGGGGACGTGGGGCGCCCGCCGGGACGGGACGAGGGGACGGGGCACGTGGTGCGGGCCGGTACGGGTGTCGATGCGGGGCGGCGCTATCTGATCTCGATAGGGCTCGCGCACTACGAGTCGCCTGATCTGCCGGTGCTTCCGGAAGCGGGACGGGACGCGGACCGGGTGGCAGAGCTGCTGGCCGGTTTCGGGTACGAGCGCGTCCTGACCGCACTGCGCCACGGGGCCACCACGGCCGAGCTGCACGAGGGCCTCTCCCGCTGGGCCCTGATGGCCGGGCTGGGACCGGACGACGTGCTCGTCGTCTATTACGCCGGGCACGCACGCTACGACCACCAGCGCTGCCACCTCTTCGGCACGGACAGCGAACCGCGCTGGCCGTACGCGTCCCTGGAGCTGGACGAACTCACCCGGCTCATCGCCCGCAGCTCCGTCGGCAGCGCCCTGATCGTCCTCGACACGTGGACGGAGCCGTACCTGGACCAGCCGGCCACGGGGTGGGCAGGCGCCCTCGGCGATGCCTGGCAGCGCGGCGGCACGTCGTTCCACTTGATCAGCCACACCAGGGGCGCCGGCCACGGGGCGGCCGGGCACCTGGTGGACGCGTGGGAGTACGCGTTGAGGACCCCGTCGGCCGGGTCGCGGCAACGCAGTGTCTCCCTCGTGGAGGTGATGGGCCTGATACGCCACCACCTGGATCTGGCCGGGGTCCGCACCGAGCCCTTCTACATCGGCGTGGGGCTGGGCGGAACGGAGGACTTCTTCCCCAACCCCCGCTTCGTCCCGGACCTGCCCCGCGACTCCCTCGACCCCGACGGCGTCGCACGACTCCGGCACGAGAACCGGGACCACTTCGAGCCGCGCAGCCGCGGCGTCGCCCACGCGGCGGAGTCGGGGGACTTCTTCGTGGGGCGCACGCGTGCCCTGAGGCGCATCGCCGCGTGGGCAGCGGCGCCCGCGGGGCCGGTGCGACCGCTCGCGGTGACCGGCGCCCCGGGCTCGGGCAAGACCGCCCTCCTCGGCCGCTTCCTGGCGCTCACCGACCCCGACAACCCCGCCCGGTTGAACACCGATCCGGAGACGTTGCCCCCGCCCGGCCTGACGGTCGTCCCCCTGACCGGCCGGGACATCGGCGGGCTCCAGTCGCTCGCCGCCGATCTGGCGGCCGCGCTCGGGCTGCCGCAGGGGGCCTCCGCGGGACGGGTGCTCGACGTGCTCGCCGGACGGGTGGACCCCGTCGTCATCGTGCTCGACGGGCTGGACGAGATCGCCCCCACCGCGTACGACGGCGGGCTCGCCGACTTCGTGCGGTCGCTCGGGGCGATCGCCGCCGTGCGCCTGCTCGTCGGGACCCGGAGATCCGCCCTGCCCTCGCTCGGCCCGGACTTCGAGGTCCTCGACCTCGACGATCGCGACCACCGCGACGAGGGGGCCGTGGTCCAGGTGGCCCGCCGGCTGCTGGCCCAGGAGCCCGGGCGGTCCGCCGAACGGAACGCGGCGGACGCACAGGAACTGGCCCGCAGGACGGACTACTCGTTCCTGATGGTCCACCTGGCGGCCCGAGCCCTGGCGGACGACGGCCACGCGCTCGACTTCGGTGATCTCGGCTCGTTGCTGCACAGCATGCTGCGACGGCTCGGCGCCGACGAGGAACGCACGGTCCGCCTGCTGCGCCCGCTCGCGTACGCCCAGGGCGCCGGCCTGCCGAGCACGTTGTGGGCCCCGCTGGTCACGGCCCTCACCGGCGAGCACTGCACACAGGAGGAGCTGCGCGAGCTCCGCGACGGGGTCGGCGGCATCGTGATCACCACCGTGCGGCCGGACGGCACGGAGGTCCACCGGCTGTTCCACCTCTCCCTGGTGGAGTACCTCCGCACGCCCGGGGACGACCGCACCGAACACCGGGCGACGGCACGGGCCTTGCTGGACCTCGTACCGACCACGCCCACGGGCGCACGGGACTGGGCCGCGGCGGACCCGTACGTCCTCGAACACCTCGCCACCCACGCCGCGGCCGGCCGGATCCTGCACGAAGTGGTCCAGGACGCGGCCTTCTTGAGCCACGCCGCCCCGGAACCGCTCCTGCGGGCACTGAGCGACAGCGGCACCATCGGCCCCGCCGTGACGCCTGCGACCACCGATGCCGAGGCCGACGCAGAGGCCGACGCAGAGGCCGACGTCGAGGCGGAGGCCGACGCCGGGGCCACCGGGGCGGCGGTCGCCCGCGTCCTGTCGGCGCTGCCCTGCGTGCTGGTGGTCGCCACGGAGTGGTCCTCCGGCCGGGGCGGACTGAGCACCTTCAACCGGCACCTGTGCGTGGCACTGGCCGCGGCCGGGGCGCAGGTCTTCTGCATCGTGCTCGACGCCGACCTCTCCGAGGTGACCGACGCCAAGGAGAAGGGCGTCACCCTGCTGACGCACCCCGGCGCGCCCGGAGCCCCCGACTACGGCCGGCTGACCCGCCGGCCCGTGCTCCCGGCCGGGACCGCGCCCGATCTGGTCATCGGCCACGCCCGCATCACCGGCCCGGCGGCCGCCCACCTCACCGAGGACTTCTTCCCGCACGCCCGGCGGCTGCACTTCGTGCACATGGCGCCGGACGAGATCGAGTGGCACAAGCTCGGCGACGGCGTGGGCCGGGCGCGGCAGGCCGAGGAGCGGACCGAGATCGAACGGGACCTGGGCACCACCGCCCACCGGGTGGTGGCCGTGGGCCCCGCGCTGGAGCGCCGCTACCGCAACGAACTGTGGGGCGCCGCCACCGAGCCCCTGCGCCTCGACCCCGGCTTCGACCTGCCGTCGGGACAGCCCGACGCCTCGGTCCGCCGCACGCCCCCGCCCGACGGCCTGCACAAGGTGCTGTTCGTCGGCCGGACCGAGGACGCCGTCCTCAAGGGGATCGACGTGGCGGCACGGGCCTGCGGGATCGTGCACGAGCGGCGGGCCGGTCGGGCGGGGGAGCGGATCGAGTTCTTCGTACGTGGCGCACCGCCGGAACGGGCCGACGAACAGCAGCGGCTCATCCGGCAGTGGTCGGGCAACCCGGGCCTGCACGTGGTCGTGCGCCCCTACTCGGCCGACCCCGGCAAGCTGGAGTCCGACATGCGGCGGGCCGGCCTCGTGGTGATGCCGTCCCGGTCGGAGGGCTTCGGCCTGGTGGGCCAGGAGGCCGTCCTGCGCGGCGTACCGGTGCTGGTGAGCGACCGCAGCGGGCTGGCCGAGCTGCTCCGCGAGTACCTCGGCGTGGACGCCGACCCCCTGATCGTTCCCGTCACCGGGGACGTCGACGCCGACGCCGAGGAATGGGCCGCGCGCATCGAGAAGTCCCTGGCGTCCCAAGCGGAAGCCTTCGCGCACATGCACACGGTCCGTACGCGCCTGGCCGCCTCCGTCACCTGGGCCGAGGCCGCCCGCCGGGTCCTGGCGGAGGTGGCGTCGCGGCGGGGCGGTGCGGTGCCCCGCGCGTGAGGCCGTCCCGCCGAGGATTCGGCGGGGGCCGAAACCATCGCGGAGGACCGGGCGGCCGGTGGAGGATCGGTGCCGCAGGGGCGGTGACGGGGGGCCGCCCCTGCCCGGACCGGGGAGGCGGGGCGCGGGTCAGGGCTCCGGCGCGCCCATCGGTGCCCGGCGACTTACGATGTCGTCAGAGGACTCGGGGCAGTCGACGGACGGCCGGTCCCTGGCCGGCGGGAAGCGGGCACCCATGGCTGAGCGGCTCAAAAATTCCGGGCTGGTCGGCGAACTCTCGGCGGAATTCGCCGGCACCATGATTCTCATCCTGTTCGGCTGTGGCGTGGTGGCGCAGGTCGTCGCGGGCGGAGCCCTGACGGACCCGGCCGGCGGGCTCGGCAACCACGACAGCATCGCCTGGGCCTGGGGCCTGGGCGTCACGCTCGGCGTCTACGTAGCGGCCCGGCTCAGCGGTGCGCACCTCAATCCCGCGGTGACCGTCGCGCTGGCGGTGTTCAAGGGTTTCCCGTGGAAGCGGGTGGCGCCCTACGCGCTGGCCCAGGTGGCCGGTGCCTTCGTGGCCGCGCTGATCGTGCGCTGGAACTACACCGAGGCCCTGGCCAAGGCGGACCCCGGCCACACCATCAAGACGCAGGGCGTCTTCTCCACGCTGCCGGCCAACGGCAACACCAACCTCCCCATCACCCAGTGGGGCGCCCTGCGTGACCAGATCATCGGCACGGCGATCCTGCTCCTGCTGATCCTGGCCGTCACGGACCTGCTCAACACGCCTCCCGGCGCCAACCTGGCCCCGTTCATCGTCGGCCTGATCGTCGTGGCGATCGGCATGGCATGGGGCACCGACGCCGGCTACGCGATCAACCCGGCGCGTGACTTCGGGCCGCGGCTGGCCAGCTTCCTGACCGGATACGGCACAGCATGGCGAGATCAGTACGGCGACATCTACTTCTGGGTGCCGATCGTAGGACCGTTCATCGGCGCCGTGCTGGGAGCAGCTCTGTACAAGTTCCTGATCGGCCGTTACCTGCCGACCGCGGAGCCGGAGCCTCCCGGACGGATCCCGGCCCCCGACGAGAGCTGAGAGGTGACGAGCCATGGCTGACTTCGTCGGCGCAGTGGACCAGGGAACCACCAGCACCCGTTTCATGATCTTCGACCATGCGGGCAACGAGGTGGCCAAGCACCAGCTGGAGCACGCCCAGATCCTGCCGCGCTCGGGGTGGGTCGAGCACGACCCGGTCGAGATCTGGGAACGCACCAACTCCGTGATCCAGAACGCCCTCCGCCACGGGAACCTCTCGGCGACCGACCTGGCGGCCATCGGCATCACCAACCAGCGCGAGACGACGGTCGTGTGGGACCCCCGCACCGGACGCCCGTACTACAACGCCATCGTCTGGCAGGACACCCGTACGGACTCCATCGCGGCGGCGCTCGAACGTTCCGGGCAGGGCGACGTGATCCGCCGCAAGGCGGGGCTGCCGCCCGCGACGTACTTCTCCGGCGGCAAGATCCAGTGGATCCTGGAGAACGTCGACGGCGTGCGCGAGGCCGCCGAGCAGGGCCACGCCCTCTTCGGCAACACCGACTGCTGGGTGCTGTGGAACCTCACCGGCGGCCCCGACGGCGGCATCCACGCCACGGACGTGACCAACGCCAGCCGCACCATGCTCATGGACCTGGAGACCCTCGACTGGGACGACGAACTGCTCGGCTTCTTCGGCGTCCCGCGGGCCATGCTGCCCCGGATCAACCCGTCCTCCCACGCCGAGGCGTTCGGCCAGGCCCGTACCTCCCGCCCGTTGCGCGCCGCCATCCCCATCGCGGGGGTGCTCGGCGACCAGCAGGCGGCCACCGTCGGCCAGGTCTGCTACGCGCCCGGCGAGGCCAAGAACACCTACGGCACCGGTAACTTCCTGGTGCTGAACACGGGGACGGAGCTGGTCCGTTCGCAGCACGGGCTGCTGACCACGGTGGCGTACCAGTTCAGCGGCGAACCGGCGGTCTACGCCCTCGAAGGCTCGATCGCCGTCACCGGTTCGGCCGTGCAGTGGCTGCGCGACCAGCTCAAGATCATCACCGATGCGGCCGAGACCGAGCGCCTGGCCGGCACGGTCGAGGACAGCGGCGGCATCTACTTCGTCCCGGCGTTCTCCGGCCTGTTCGCACCGTACTGGCGCTCCGACGCCCGCGGCGCGATCGTCGGTCTCGCCCGCTACCACGACGCCGGACACCTGGCCCGGGCCACGTTGGAGGCCATCTGCTACCAGAGCCGTGACGTGGTCGAGGCCATGGAACAGGACTCGGGCGTCCACCTCGACGTGCTCAAGGTCGACGGCGGTGTCACCGCCAACGACCTGTGCATGCAGATCCAGGCCGATGTCCTCGGCGTCCCCGTCAGCCGCCCGGTCGTCGCCGAGACCACCGCCCTCGGCGCCGCCTACGCCGCCGGCCTGGCCACCGGCTTCTGGCGCGACACCGACGAACTGCGCACGCACTGGCAGGAGTCCAAGCGCTGGGAGCCCCGGTGGACCGAGGAACAGCGCCAGGAGGGCTACGCGGGTTGGAAGAAGGCGGTGGAACGCACCCTCGACTGGGCCAAGGTCGAGTAGCGGTCGGTCGCGCCGTGACCGCGGCCCCGCCCCGGCCGTGCCGGGGAGGGGCAGCGGTCGTGCCGGGGCGGGGTCGCGGTCACGGGGTGCGCAGGGCCACCGCGGCCCAGTGGCCCTCCGGGACGGCCACGTCCGTGAGGAGCCAGCCGGGTACGGGGGCGGGGACGGGCCCGGAACCGACGTAGTCGGCGGCCGGGTCGGCGGACAGCCCCACCCCCAGTCCCTTGAGGTAGGCCTCCTTGCGGGTCCAGACCCGGGTGAAGGCGGCCGGGCGTTCCGCGGCGGGGAGCAGGGCCAGTTCCGCGGCCTCCCGCGGGTGCAGCACGTCGGCCGTCTCCAGGATGGTGGCCGGCCGCACCAACTCCTCCACGTCCACCCCGACCGGGGCGGTCGCGAAGGCCAGCAGGCTCAGCCCGGTGCAGTGCGACAGCGAGAAGTGCAGTGCCCCGCCGGGCAGGACCGGCCGTCCGTGGGGCTCGTCGCAGTGCGTGCACGGCGCCCGTTCGACGGTGATCTCGCGCGGGGCGATGCCCAGGTAGGCGCTGAGCAGCCGGCGCAGCGCGACGTGCGCGCAGACGTAGGAGTCCCGGTCCGTGGCCCGCGCGAACTCCGCCGCCCGGGCCAGCTCCTGGCCGTCCAGGGTCCCCGGCGCGTGCCGGCGGGCGTGCGGCAGGTAGGCGGTGGTGTCCACGAGCCACACCTCCGGTCCGGCGGCCGGGTGCAGGCCCGCGTCCGGCCCGGGACCGGGGTCGGTCAGCGGCTGCGGCAACAGCAGCCGGGGCAGGGTCAGGATGGTCATGGGGCGTCCCCTCAGACAGTGACGGGCACGGCCGGCTCGACGACGGCCGGCGCGGCTTCCTCGGCCCGGGCCGGGTGGCGCAGGGCGAGGACGGCGGCCAGCGGGGAGACGAAGGCGATCGCCCCGCACAGCAGCCAGGTGGTCCGGACGCCCAGGGCGAGCGACAGCGAGCTGAAGACCGCGATGGAGATCGGCGCGGTGCCGATCCCGGCCAGGGACAGCGTCGACATCGCGGCGCCCATCCGCTCCTCGGGCGCGGACTCCTGGTACAGCGTCACGATGGCGGGCCCGTTGAGCCCGGACAGCAGGCCGACGGCGGCGGCGACGGCGGTGAGGGAGAGCACCGACGGCATCAGCGCCATCACCAGGATGCCCGCGGCCAGTCCGGCTCCGGTCACCACCAGGCGTACGTACATGGGGATGCGGTGCGCGAGGGCCGCGCCGAGCGCGCTGGAGCCGAGGGCGCCGACGCTGAAGGCGGCCAGGACCACGCCGACCGCGCCGACGTTCCAGCCGCGCTCGGAGACCAGCAGCGGCAGGGCGACCTCGGCGGGCCAGCTGAAGGCCATGTCCAGGCAGAGCGAGGCGATGAACATCCAGCGCAGCCGGGGGTGGCGGGCCAGCAGGCGGAAGCCGTCGCCGGACCGCTTGACCAGGGAGACCCCGGGCTCCGGCTGCGGCCGGGTGAAGCCGTGGGTGACGTGCAGCAGGCAGACCAGCCAGACGGCACCGGTGACGGCGCCGACGGCCATGGCGACCCACAACTGCCCGACGGTGATCAGCAGGGCGCCGGCGGGCAGTTGTGGGTCGCCATGGCCGTCGGC
>NZ_RPRY01000233.1 GCF_003949795.1 Streptomyces sp. WAC06614 | reverse complement strand
GGGGTGGCCCGGCCGCCGCCCGCCGGGCCACCCCCGGCCGGGCCCTGCCCGGCGCCGTCCCCACCGGACTGCGTCGCGGCAGGGCCGAGATACGGGTCTTCTTCCGCAACCGCACCGCAATCGTCTTCGGGACGCTCCTGCCCCTGGCCCTGATGCTGCTGTTCGGGACCCTCTTCAAGGGGTCCGTGCCCGGCACCTCCGTCCCCCTCCACGGCGTCGTGGTGGCAGGCGTCCTCGCCTCCGGCGTGATGTCCGCCGCCTTCAACACCCTCGCCATCGGCACCGCCCTGGAGAGCGGCGACGGCACCCTCAAGCGGCTGCGCGGCACCCCGCTGAGCCCGGTCGCGTACTTCCTGTCCAAGGCCCTGCTGGTGCTGGCGCTCAGCGCCCTTCAGCTGGTCCTCGTACCGGTGGTGGCCTGGGCGGCCTTCGGCTTCGTCCTGCCCGCCTCGCCCGCCCGCTGGGCGCTGCTGCTGTGGGTGTTCCTCCTCGGCGCGCTGGCCAACTCCTTCCTCGGCGTCGCCATCGGCTCCCTGGTCACCGACCGGCGGGGCATCGGTGCGGTGCTCCAGTTCCCCTTCGTCCTCCTCCAGTTCGTGTCCGGCGTCTACTACCCGTTCGCGCAGCTGCCGGACGCCCTCCAGCACGTGGGGGCCCTCTTCCCCCTCAAGTGGCTGGCACAGGGCATGCGCGCGGCGCTCCTGCCCGACGCCCTGGCCGCCGCCGAACCCGCGCACGGCTGGGAAACGGGCCGCACGAGCCTCGTCCTGCTCGCCTGGACGGCCGGCGGGCTCGTGCTCTGCGTCCTGGCACAGCGGCGCCTCCTGCGAAAGGGCCTGTCGTGACCCCCACCTCCACCCCCACTCGCGAGGGCCGCGGCGGGGAGCCCGTGTGGATGCTCCGCATCAACCCGCTGCGCCGCACCCTCCTGGCCGACGAAGCCCTCGCAGGCCTCGTGACACGGCTGGCCGCAGCCGAACGCGACACCGCCGCGCTCGCCGCCGAATGCTCCGACCAGCTGTACGCCCGCATCGGCGCCAGCACGGGGGAGGAGCGGGCCCGGCTCGTGGCAGTGCGCCGGGCCATCCACAACGGCCGCACCCCCGGCCCGCTCGCCGCCGCGCCCCCCGTGCCCGCCGTACCGCACTGGCACGCCGCCCGGAAGCGGCTCGTCCGGCTGCGCCAGGAGGTGCGGGACGCCCACGGCGCGGCCGTCGCGCGCGAGCGCCGCCGCCTCGCGGAACTGCTGGGCGACGAGGACCTGCGCCGCTCCCTCGCGCTGCTCGCGCCCGAGGTCGACGGCGCGGCCGCACGCTACCGGCAGGCCGCGGCCCTGACCGGCGAGCCCCCCGCCCGGCTGCGCAAGTCCGAGCGCGGCCTGCTCCAGTACGTCACCCGCGCCATGGTCCGCACCAGCCCCCTCTCCCGCCTCACGGCCGTCGCCCTCGCCGTCCCCGGCGACCACGGCACCGGCCCCGGCGAGGCCGCCTTCACCGGAGCGGTGTCCCACCCGTCCCTGGACCGGGTCATGACGGACTACGTCGGCGCCGGCCTCCCCGGCGCGCCGAGCCGCCGGCCCACCCCCGACGGCTGGGTGCAGCGGCCGCCCACTGCCGAACTCGACCCCGACACGGGCCGCTACTCCTTCCTCCACGCCACCGACGCCGGAGTGCGGCTGCTCGTCGCTCCGCCGAGCGAGTCCCTGCGCGTCGTGCTTGCGCTCACCGCCATGGGCCCCCGCCCCATCGCCGACGTCGCCGCCGAGGCCGCCCGCGTCCTCGACCTCAGCATCCCCGACGCCGTCCGCACCCTTACCGACGCCGTGCACGTCGGCATCCTGTGCACCGCCGCAGGCCCCGAGGACTGGCACGCCGACCCGCTGGCCCCGCCCCACGGGCCCGGCGCCGAACAGGTCCGCGGCCAGCTGGCCACCGTCCGGGAGCAACTGCCCCGGCTGGCCTCCGCGCCCGCCGCCGAACGCCCCGCCGTGCTGTCCTCCGTACGGGAGGCCGCCGCCGGACTCAGCCGCGCCGCGGGCCGGCCCGCGACCCTGCTCGTCGAGGAGGACTACGTCGCCCCGCCCCCGGCCCTCACCACCCGGGCCTGGCGGCGGCAACTGGCCGACCTGGGCGACGTGGTGGAGTTCCAGAGCCTCTTCGACCGCATGCACGACGTACGGCAGCTGCTCACCGCCGCCTTCACCGCCCGCTTCGGTACCGGTGCGAGCGTCCCGCTGTGTGAGCACGCCGACGGCCTGGTGCGCGAGGTGTACGACCGGGAGCTGCGCTACCGGGTCCACGGCGAACAGGGTCTCGGCCCGGCCGACGGCTCCCTGGAATCCCTGCGCGCCCTGCGCGAACGGGCCCTGGAGGTGCTCCACGCGGACCTCGCGGGCCGTGACCCGGCCGACGAAGAGGTGCGGTGGAAGCCGTCCGAACTCGCCGCGCTCACCGACGGCCTGCCTGAGGCGCTGCGCCGGGACCCGGTCTCGTACGGGGTGCTCGTCCAGCCCGTGAGCGACCGGCTCGTCGTCAACGACGCCTACGCCGGACACGGCATGCTCTACGGACGCTTCCTGGCCGCCGACGCCGCGGCCGGCGGCACCGCGGCCCGGCACCTCGCCGACCGGCTCACGACCCGCTACGGACACGACGGCGCGGCCGTCGCCGAGGACCTCGGCCTGCACCGCCTCAACGTCAACGCCCACCCGCCCGTCCTTCCCGACGGACTGCACGCCCAGGACTGGTACGGCCTGCGTCTGGCCCACGACCCGGCCGCCGACAGGCTGCGCGTCGAACGCCCCGACGGCCGCGAACTGCGCGCCGTCACCCTCGGCGCCGGGTTCCCCGAGCTGTACCCGGCGCCCCTGCGCATCGCCACCTGGCTGCTCAGCGGCGGCCGCCTCGTCAACGACGTGGCGGGGGCCCGGCACCGCCTCGCCGGCGGCGACCCCGCCGCCACCCACGCATGCCCGCGCCTCGCCGCCGGGGACGTCGTGCTGTCCCGTCGCCGCTGGTACCCGGGCGAGGACTTCGAGACCGCCCTCGCGGCAGGTCCCGGCGACCCCGACCGGCTGCTCGCGCTCACCACGTGGCGGGCCCGGCACGGAGTACCGCCCGAGGTGGTCTTCAAGACGGTGGCCGACCCCACGCGGCGGGCCACCGCGCGGGACCGCAGGCGGCGCAAGCCTCAGTACGCCGACCTGCGCAGCGCCCTGATGACACGGGTGCTGCCCCGGCTGCTGGAACGCGGCGGGACGGGCTACGCCGAAGAGGCACTGCCTGGCGTGGGCGCCTCGGCGCACGCCTTCGAGTGGGTGGTGGAGATCGGACGGGCCCCGGGGGGCCGGTTCACGTACACGACGGAGGAAGAACGTTGAGCGACCTGCGGATACTGCGGCCCGGACTGCACTACGCACCCGTGCAGAGCGGGGTGTACTTCGGCCACGGCCGCGGACAGTTCGTGCTGCGCGGGCCCGAGGCCCTGTTCGGCGTCGCCGAAGTGTGCGTCCCCGCCCTGGAGGACGGGAGCACCGAGGACGACCTGGTCGCCGCGCTCGGCACCGAGCGGTCCCGGCCGGTGGTCCGGCTCCTGCTGAAGACCCTCGACGCGCACGGCCTGCTCCTCGACCCGGCCCGCTTCACCGCGCCGCCGCCGTCGCAGGACGAACGACGCCGCCACGCGGGCGCCCTCGCCGAACTGGAGGTTGCCAGTGACGACCCGTACGGCCACTTCGCGACGCTGCGCGCCTCGGCCGTGCTGCTGTGCGGGCCGCCCGAGGCCGTCGCCCCCGCCGCCCGCGGCCTGCACCGCGCCGGGGTGGGCCGGCTGCTCCTGGCCGTACCGGATCCGCGGGCCGTCGCGACGACCGCCCGCCAACTCGGCGCCGAGGTCCACGAGCTCGGCCCGCAGGGTGCGCCCGCCGCAGCGGACGCCGACGCGTACGTCCTGTGCCGGGCCCCGGAACAGGACGGCCCGGCGGACGCGGCCGACGCCTGGGCGGCCTGGCTCGAACGCCTGCCGCAGGGCCGGCCGGTGGTGCCGGTGGCCTTCGAGGAGGCGTTCATCCTGGTCGGCCCCGTCCTCGACGGCCCGGACGCGGCCGCCCGCCGCACCGCACTGCACCGGCGGATCGCCGGCCACGCCGCCGCGCGGCCGGCCGCGCCGGTCACCCGGCCCGTCGGCGATGCCCTCGCCGGGGCCCTCGCCGGGCGGGCCGTGTTCCACGCCCTCACCACGGGCGCCGACCCCGCCGAGGTCCACCTCGTGCACGGCGAGGAACCCGCCGCCGACCGTGTCGAGGCACCGGTGCACCCCGACGGCCCGGACGCACCGTCCGTGACCCTGTCCCAGGTCGCTTCCGAGCCCGCCCCCGCGGCCGGGGAGACCGCCGAGGCCGTCGAGTCCCTCGCCGGGCCCTGGGCCGGCCTGTACGCCCTGCCCACCCCCTACGACCTGCCGCAGCTCCCGGTCGCTCTCGCGGAGGCCCGCCCGGCCGCCGCCGACGCCCGGTCCTTCGTCGCCCCGGGCGACAACCAGCAGCAGGCCGCCCTCCAGGCCGCGCTCGCGGTGCTGCGCTCCGCCCTGCCCACCGGGCCGGACGCGGTCGCCGCGGCCGGCACCACCACCGAGCGCTGGCTCCTGGACGGTGCCCTGCGGCTGCTGACCGCTGGGACCGGCCCCGCCGGCACTCCGGCCGACTACGAGGCGCTGGCGGCGCGCCCCCGCGGGCTGTGGCGCGTACTGGCCGACTACGAGGACGTCCCGCTCCACGTGGAGCTGCACGAACTGCCCGGCCTGTCCTGGCCGCTGGCCCGCGTCGCGGCCCAGGACGGCACGCCGCTCGCCGCCGCCTGGGGCCCGGACGCCGACGGCGCGGTCGCCGAGGCCCTCGCCGGAGCGCTCGCCCGGATCCGTACCCGGGCGGCGCGCGGCACCGACCCCGGCGGTGACGGACCCGGCACCGCCGCCCTGGAGACCGCCGACGACGCCGCGGTCGCCGCGCTGCGGGCCGAGGTGGCCGCATACGGTGCGGCACGGGGCATGGAGTTCACCGGCCGCCCCGCCGACCGCGACCCCGTCCTCGGCGAAATCCCCTTCGCACACGGCCGGGTGAGCGCCGGATGACCGCCACGACGCCCGCCACTGCCACGCCCGCCACCGCCACCGGCGTCGCGACCGGCCCCGGCCTCACCGCCGGTGCGGACCTCGGCGCGCACCTGGCAGCTCTGCTGGAACCGCTCGCCCGCACCACCGGCGCCACCGTCGCCGTGAACGCCGGCTGGGACCTCGCATGGGAGACACGGCAGTGGCGGGCGGCGGCGGCCGCCGAAGCACGCCGCCCGCACCTGTCCGTACGCGTCCTCGGCACGGAGGCGGTCGTCGGACCCCTGTGGGTGCCCGGCACCCCCGCCGGCTGCGCCGGCTGCGCGGAGGCACGACTGCGCATCACGGCCGACCACCCGCTCGTCGAGGAGTTCGCCGTACCGTGCCTGCCGCCCGGAACGCAGTCCCCCTTCCTGCCGGAACTGCTGGAGACGGCCGTCGCCTCCCTCCTGCGGACGCCGCCCGCGCCCGGCGAACTCCACGCCGTCGGCGGCCTGCGCAGCGGCCGGCACCGGGTGCGCCGCAGCCTCGCCTGCCCGGTGTGCGCGGACCGGGACACCACCCCGGTCGACCCGGCCGCCCCGCCGCCCCGCTGGGAGCCCGTCTCCCGCCCCGCCGACCCCGGCGACCCGGCGCGCGGCGCGCACGGCCGCGGCCTGCTGGACCGGACCCACCTGCGCGAACGCGTCGTCGACCCCCGGTTCGGGCCCGTCCTCGGTGTCATCCGGGACACGAACGCGCCGTTCGCGATGAGCAGCGCCGTCCACCCCGACGCGAAGGCCTGGGGCTACGGACGCGCTCCGCGCTTCGACCGGTCGGAGCCGCTCGCCGTGCTGGAGGTGTACGAGCGCCTCGCCGGCTTCCCGCACCACGGCGCCGTACTCACCGACACCCCGTACACGGACCTCCGCGGCCGGGCCCTGGACCCGGCCTCCCTCGGCGGGTACACGGCCGAGCAGCTCGCCCACCCCATGAGCCGCGTGCTGCCCGGCGACGCCGGCACCCCCCGCGACTGGGTGTGGGGGCACCGGCTCCGGGACGGCGAACCGCTGCTCGTCCCCGCCGAAGTCGGCTTCTACCAGTACGAGTACACCGAGCGGATGGCCCGCCACCGGGCCCGCCGGGCCCCGGCCGGACGCCGCCGGCAGTTCCAGCCGGAGTCCTCCAGCGGCTGCGCGCTCGGGTCGAGCCTGGAGGAGGCCGCACTGCACTCGCTGTTCGAACTGGCCGAGCGGGACGCCTTCCTCCTGGCCTTCCACCGCGCCCGGCCGCTGCCCGCCCTGGACCCCGGCTCGCTGGACGACCCGGTCAGCCGCATGCTCCTCGCCTCCATCGAGGCCCGCGGCTACGACGCCCACCTGCTGGTCACCACCCAGGACATCGCCATCCCGGCCGTGTGGGCGCTCGCCGTGCACCGCGAGGGCGGCTACCCGGCCACCTGGTCCACCGCCGGATCCGGAGCCGACCCGGCCGGCGCGGTACGCGGGGCCCTGTGGGAACTGGCGCAGCTGGTCCGCGAGCCCGTCGACCGGGAGCGTGCCGACGCCGAACGGCTGCTGGCGGACCCGTACCGGGTCGACGTCCTGGAGGACCACTACGTCCTGTACTCCCTGCCGCAGACGCTGCCCCGCATCGCCACCGTCCTGGGCGGCCCGACGGTCGGCCTCGACGAGGCGTTCCCCGAGGCGGCCGAGCGGTTCCGCGCCGAGGCGGGCGGTGACGTCCTCGGCGCCCTGCGCCGGACGGAGCGGCTCTACGCGGACGCCGGACTCGACACCGTCGTGATCGTCGACCAGACCACCCGCGAACACGCCGACCTGGGGCTGGCCGTGGCCAAGGCCGTGGTGCCCGGCATCGTCCCGATGTGCTTCGGCCACGCCCAGCAGCGGCTGACGGGTCTGCCCAGGCTGGAGCGGGCCCTCACCGAGGCCGGACGCCCCGCCGGCGCAGCCCCGTACGACCCCCACCCCTTCCCCTGACCAGGAGATCATCCATGGCTGCCCTGTCCGCCCGGGACGTCCTTCGGTTCGCCTTCGCCCAAGGAGCCGGGAACGCCCTGGTCACCGCCCCGATCCGGGTCACCGGGAACCCGGTGAGCACGGCCGGCGACCTGCCGCCGGGCACCCTGCCCGACCACCGGACACCCCTGCCGACGGGCACCCACGAACACCTCTCCGACCTGCCGTACCCGCGCCGGCAGGTCACCCCCGAGACCGTGGACCGGCCGGACACGGCGGAGCGGCGCCTCGGCCACGCACTCGTCGCCGCCTTCGGCATCCAGCGCCGCGAGCCGTCCAACCCGTACAACGACCATCGCGGCTATGCGTCCGTGCGCAGCAAGTTCCCCGTCCACGCCTTCGTCACCGGCGGCGGCCGCCGCCGCTTCGTGGACCCGGGCCGGCACGCCCTGCTGGACATGGCCGGCGCAGGCGCGGCGGGGGAACCGGCGGCCGTCGTCCTCGCGGGCCGCTTCACGCACCTGCCCGACTACTACCGGCCCCTGCGCGGCCCGCTGACCGAGCTGGAGCTGGGCATCAACCTGCGCGCGCTGGCTGTCGCCATGGAACTGTTCGGCGTAGCGGGCCGGCTGCGCCTCCCGGGCGCCGACGGCACCGAGCTGCCGGCCGGGCTCGGCCTGGCCCCGGCCTGGCAGTGGACCCTGCCCCTGGTCGTCGAGACCCAGGCGGCGGCCCTGGCCTCCACCCCGGCGGCCCCGCCCGCCGGGTCCCTCGCGGCGGCCTGGGCCGCCGGATCCTTCGCGTCGGCCGGGTCCGCCGGGGACGGGGCCGCGTGCCCCGATCCGGCCCTCGCGGAGGTCGTCGCCGTCAACCGCACCCAGCGGTGCGGAGGTCCGGCCGCGCCGCTGGCCGGCGCGATACCCGAGCTGCCCGGGGAACGCGGGCCCTCCTGGGCGGAGGTCCTGTTCGAGCGGACCGCCGGCCGGATGCCGCGCCGTCTCTCGGGGATGAACGGCCGCCGCCGCCGGGTCCCGTCCACCGCGCTCACCGACGCCGCGGCATGGCTGGCCGTACCGCCGCCGGGCCTCCTGCGGGCGGTGGCCGACGCGATCCGCGTCACCGCCGTGGTCCAGGACGTCGACAGCTTCGCCGCCGGCCGCTACGAGGTGCGGGGCTCCCGCGTCGAGGCCCGGGACACCTCCGGCACCGGACTCCACGCCCGGCTGGAACGCGAGTACGGCTACCCGCTCACCCCGGGCAACGGCTGCGACGTGCGCCACGCGACGACCCTGTGGTTCCTGACGGCCCGCCCCGCCCGCCTGGTCGAGGACTTCGGCCCCGCCGGATGGACGCTCGCCCAGTACGCCGCCGGCTGGATGACGCAGGGCCTGTCCCTGTCCGCCGCCGCGCACGGCCTGTACGCGCGCCCGGCACGCGCCTTCGACGAGATCCCCGTGCAGCGGCTGCTCGGCCTGGAGCCCGACGAGACCGTGCTGCTCTCCGTCATCAGCGGCACCGGCCGCTTCACCGAACAGGTATGGGACATGCGCCTGTGACCACCACCGCCCGCACCCCCGACACGACCGGCACCGCGCCGACCGGCACGTGGACGGCCTGGCACCTCCACCTGCCCTCGTCCGCGCAGTCCGTCCACGACCGCGTCCTGCACGGAGCCGTCGGCCCGGCCGTCGCCGCACACCCCGGCCTGCCGTGGTTCTTCGTACGCTACTGGCAGGCTGGCCCGCACCTGCGACTGCGCGTCGCCGGCCTCCAACCGGACGAGGCACACGCCACGGAACGCCGCCTGCGCGAGGCCCTGCCCGGCGCCGCGGCCCTGCGCGACGGCGAGCAACCCCTCGGTGACTCCGCCTTCGGGCACGAGGCGCAGCGCCTCGCCCGCGCCGGGGAGGACGGCTCCGCCCTGCCCCCGGGCACGCCTCCGCTGCCCACGGGCGTGTACGGGGCGGCGTACGAACCGGAGTACGGACGCTACGGCGGCGAAAGGCTGATGCCCCTGTCCGAGTCCCTGTTCACGTCGTCGAGCAGCCTCGTCCTCGGCTTCCTGTCCTCCCGGCCGCGGGGCCGGCGTGCCCGTGCCCTGTTCGCCCTGGGCGCCGCCGCGTGCGCGGCCGCCGCGCTCGGCGACGGCCCCGACGCGGAGGCCTTCCGCGCGCACGGCCTCGCCTCGTGGCGGCGCTGGCTCCTCGGCTACGGCCACGGCCCGGACGACGTGGACCGGTGGGTGGCGGCCGCGGGCACCGCCCCCGGGGAGGCCGAGCAGGAACGGGCCGTCATCGCGTCCGCCGCGTCCGGCACCGGCCCGCTCGCCCCGTGGCAGCGCGAACTGACCGCCGCCGCCGCGGTGTGGCGCAGCACCCCCGGGGTCCGGCCCGGCCGGCTGCTCTTCTCCCACCTGCACATGCTGCACAACCGCCTCGGCCTCGGCATCGCCGACGAACTCCTCACCTACGCCAGGCTCGCGCCGCTCCCCCCGCGCTCCGCCGACCTCCACCGGAGCACCCGATGACCACCACCGCCCGGGCGCTGGCAGCGCCCCGCCGCACCGCCCTCGGCCGCCTGGTCGAGGACCCGCCCGGCTTCGCCGCGCACCTGCCCGGCGAACCCCGGCTGCGGCGCGCCGCCGACGACTTCTCCGACCTGTTCGGCCTCGCCGAGGTCGACCGCCTGCTCACCGACCGGGCGCTGCGCAGGCCCGCGTTCCGGGTCATCCGCGACGGCGCGCAGGTGCCCGACGCGTCCTGCCTCCACGGCGGCCTGCTCTACCCGGACGTGGCCGACCCGCGCAAGATCTCCGGCCTGCTGGCGCAGGGGGCCACCCTCGTCTTCCAGGGACTGCAGGAACTGAACGGCCCGCTCGCCGAGTTCGGCCGGCGCCTCGGCCACGACCTGGGCCGTCCGGTCAACGTGAACGCGTACGTGACACCGGCCGGCTCGCAGGGCTTCGGCGACCACTACGACACCCAGGACTCCTTCATCGTCCAGATCCACGGCAGCAAGCGGTGGACGCTGAAGGACCCCGCGCTCGTGCAGCCGCTCAGCCACGAGACGGGCAGGCCCCTGCCCGAGGACGACGGATCGGGCCGCACCCTCACCCTGGAGTCCGGCGACTGCCTCTGGCTCCCGCGCGGCTGGGTCCACTCGGCACGCAGCACGGACACCGCCTCGGTGCACCTCACCATCAGCCTGTACGAGTGGACCGGCCACTGGGCGTGGACCCGGATCGCCGCCCGCGCCCCCGGCCTGCCCGGCCGCTTCCCGCTGAGCACGGACTTCTTCAGGGACCGGGCGGCGGCCGAGAAGGACATGGCGGCCCTGCGCACCGAGCTGATGGAGTGGCTGGCCACGGCGGACGACTCCGCCCTGGTCGACCTGGTCCGCGCGGCCGGTGCCCCCGAGTTCCCCTCCCCGGTCCGCCATCCCGCCGGCCAGGTCCTGTCGCCCGAACCGGACGAGGACACCGAGTACACGGTGAACGCGCACGCCGTCCTGAACGCCGAGACGCGAGGGGACCGCCTGGTCCTCACCCTGGGGGCCCGCGGCCTGACCCTCCCGGCGGCGATGACCCCGCTCCTCGCCGACCTCCTCACCCGCGACCGCTTCCGCCCATGCGACCTCCCCCCGGCCCCGGGCACGACCGCCCTCCTGACGCGCCTCCTCAAGGAGGGCGTCATCACCCGCAGCCACTGCTGATCTGGATATCCGCCGCCCGGCCCGGCCGCACCCGCGACAACACCGCCGCCCGCCACGACCACATCCTGACCCACCTACGCGCCGCCGGCCTCGGAGCACTGGCCGACCACGGCTTCCGCGGCTTGGACAACGACCTCCTCGACCCCGTGATCGTCACCGGCTACGCCGCCGGCCGAACCCGCAAACCCACCCCGGGCGAGAAGGAAGCCGACCGCGTCCTCGCCGCCGGGCGCGCACCCGTCGAGCGCGGCTTCGCCCACCTCAAAAACTGGCGGACCCTCACCAAACTCCGCACCGACCCCGGCCCCCGCCCGCGCTCCTGCACGGCCGGAGCGGACACGCGGCCATGCCGGAGGCCGCCGTCAACCCGATCGAGTTCGCGGCGGCCGCCGTCCTCCAGATCAAGGAATGAGCCGCGCCCCGGCCCGGCC
>NZ_RPRY01000232.1 GCF_003949795.1 Streptomyces sp. WAC06614 | reverse complement strand
CCCCCGGCCCCGGGGGGCGGGGCCCGGGGGCCGGCGAGGCGGCCCCCGAAAGACGGTCCCTACACGTCCGCCCACGTCCGGCGGTCGCGGGCGCGGGCGTGCAAGGTTTCGATCTCGGCCGGTTTGTGGACGCCGCCCTCGCGGGCGAGGGTGGTGGTCGGGTCGCCCGGGGTCAGGACGCGCACGTCGCGGAGGGTCGTGGCCACGTCCACGCGCGCGGCGTCGACCACCGCGAGGGCCGGGCGGACCGGGGCGGTCAGGGCGTGGCCGGCGCGTTCGGCGGCGCGGCGGCACCAGCGGACGTCCGGGCGGGGCTCGGTGCGGCCGACCGTGACCAGCAGGTCGCCCACGTGGACCCGCTGCCGCCGGCCCGGCACCGTACGGACGCAGAGCACTCCCCCGGGTCCGATCAGCAGGTGGTCGATCCGGCCGGCGCCCGGCAGCGGTACGGCGTGCAGGACCCGCCAGCCGGCGTCCTCCAGAGTGTCCAGCTCGGCGCCGAACCTGGTCTGGGCCAGCAGGTCCTGCCGCAGCCGGTGGCGGGCCCGGGTGCCGCCGGTGCCGTACTCGACCTCGCCGAGCAGGTGCTCGGCGGGCCGGTTCGGCGCCAGGTCGTCGTCGGGGTGCAGGGACAGCCGTACGAGGTCGGCCGCGCCCGGCACGGGCGGCGGGCCCACGGTCCAGGAGCCGCTCAGGTACGGGCGCAACGCCGCCACCACCGCCTCGGTGTGCACCTCGGACAGGACGTTCACCCGGCCCGCCTCGCGGTCGTACCAGGCCACGCTGCGGCCGTCCGGCAGGGTCACGTACAGCCTCCCCCGCCCGGGCCGCCCACCGGGAACCACCTTCATCGCCCTCACCCCCGCCGTCCATGGGAGCAGCCCGGGGCGGCCGCGGCAATCCCCCGGATGCGGCAATCCGGCGGTCGTGTAACGACTCCGCCGCCACCCCGCAGGGTGGCTGTTACACAACCACGACCGTGCCGCAAGATCCGCGCCCTACCTTGGGGTCCAGCCTGGACGACCGCCAGGCGTCCCGCCGGACGACGACCGGAGCACCGCAGCGCCGCTCCTGCCGTCGCCCGGACCTCGGGGCCCGACCCGCTTCGTAGGACCGAAGGACTTCCCGTGAGCACCGTCCGCCGCACTCTCGTCCGCGCCGCCGCCGTGACCGCCTGCGCCGGGAGCCTGCTGGCGCTGCCCGCCGCGGCCGCGCTGGCCGAGGGGGTGCCGGCCGCGGCCGCCGCGGCGGCCGCGCAGTCCGCCGGTCCGCAGCGGACCCTGGTCAAGAGCCTGTCCCTGGCGGACGGGGTCTCGGTCGCCAAGGTCTACCGGGTGGGCCCGGACGCCTGGGAGGCCGAGGTGGTCAAGGGCGGGGCCACGCTGTCCACGCTCACCAGCCGTGGCGGGGCGACCGGCTACGGCTCGGCCGGCGCGCTGCACCTGGCCCTGGGGCCCGGCGGCCACCTGTCCTCCTGGACGGCGGGCGGGGCGCACCCGAACGCCGAGCCGGTCGCGGACGGCCGCAAGACCGCCACCCGGACGGCGTACGCGGGGACCACCCCGCTGCGGTCCGAGCCGCTGGGCGGGGCCCGGCCCGCGGTGGCCACCGCCGGGGCGACCGGGGCCATCGACACCACTACCGCCACCGGGGCGGACGGCCAGGGGCGGGGGTCCGTGGCCGACCGGTCCGCCGGGCGTGGCGCGGGCGCCGCGGACGGCGGCACCGCCCGCGCGCTGCGGCTCGACACCCTGGCCGACGGGCCCGGCGAAGGGGTGCTGGTGCTGGCCGCGGGCGCGGGCATGGCGGCCGTGGGCGCCGCCGGTCTGGGCTTCGCGATGCTGCGCCGGGGCCGTACGGACTCCTGAGCCGCGCACCGGCCGACGGCCGGCGTGCGAAGGCCGCCGCCGCAGCTACGCGGGTAGGCCCGTGGGCGCGGGGTCCGGACCTCTGTCTAAGGTTGACGCGATCGGTTGACGCGATCAGAACACCTGTCCCGGTCTCGACGACGACCGGGGCAGCGGGCACAGCGGACAAGGCGGGAGGAAGCGGGACGCGGTGAAGCGGTTTCGCACGGGCACGGTGGCGACCTGCGCCGCCCTGCTCCCCCTCGTCCTGCTGACCGCCGCCTGCACCAACACCGGCGGCCTGGACGCCGCCGGCCCCACCCCGACGGCGAGCGGACCGGTGCACCTGTGGCCGGGCCGCCAGGGCGCGACGGTTCCGCCGGCCGACCCGGGCGGGGCCCCGCCGGAGTACGTCAAGGGCATCCCGCCGGTGCGGGACGAGGACGTGCACGCCGTGGACCCGGTCGCCCTGGTGCAGGCCGAGGTGAAGAACCACCCCAAGGCGGACGTGGGCCCCGACGGCATGCCCAAGGAGACGGCGGACGCCATCCGCGGCTGCCGGCCGGGCGAGCGGACCCCGCAGTGCCCGGTGCTCAGCCCGTACTACCGGGACCTGACCGGCAACGGCAAGGACGAGCTGATCATCGGGATCGAGCTGCCGGACCGGATGCTGTCGGTCCGGGTGTACACGGCCGACCCCGACGGCCGGCTCAACCGGATCATGGCGACGACCGAGACCGCCGTCAGCGTGGAGCTGGCCGGCCGGGACGTCATCGTCCGCGTGCCCAGCGGCAACCCGGGCTACGAGCTGATCACCGCCTGGTCCTGGGACGAGAAGCAGCGCACGATGCTGCCCACCCGCGAGCAGATCGTCCGGGTCCCGCAACAGAACCCGGGGACCGGCCCGGGCGGCGGCACCGGCCCGGGAAACGGCAGCGGCAACGGCAACGGCAACGGCCCGGGGAACGGCACCGGTCCCGGTCCCGGGGTGCGCCCCGCCCCGCCCTCCGGACCCCGATGAGCCGGCCATGAGACCCCGTACCTCCCGTATCTCCCGTGCCTCCCGGTCCCGCGGCCTCCGGTCCCGCGGCCCCCGGCTGCCGGCCTGGACGGCCACGCTGACCTGGAAGTCGGCGTGCTTCATCGTGGTCATGTGCTGCTCGCTGGCGGCCGTCCTCGGTGCGCTCGTGCACGTCGAGGTGACCCGGCAGACCGTGCGCACCGCCCGGGAGAAGGCGCTGACGAAGCTGCACGACGCCGCCCGCGCCTACGAGGCGGGCGAGCAGCTCCCGCCCGAGACCGGCCTGGACCTGCCGGGGCTGCCGCCGTCGCTGCGCGCCCTGGCCGTCTCCGGGCAGCGCGGCACGATCGTGGCCGACAAGGACGGCCGGGCCACGATGTGGGCGGCGGCCCCCGCGGACGGCCGGGCGCTGGCCACGGCCATCGACTACAGCCAGAGCGCGCGCACGATCAGCGGGCTGGACAACGCGATCATCGGCTCCTCGGTGCTCGCCATCGGCGGCACCCTGCTGGTCGGCGCGTTCGCCGTCACCCGGGTCACCCGACGGCTGCACCAGACCGCCACGGTGGCGCGCCGGATCAGCGGCGGCGACCTGGACGCGCGGGTGGACGACCCGCGCACCAAGAACCCCGCGCGGCACCAGGACGAGGTGGCCACGGTCGCCGGGGCGCTGGACACGATGGCGGCCGGGCTGCAGGCGAAGCTGCTGAGCGAGCAGCGGTTCACCGCGGACGTGGCGCACGAGCTGCGCACCCCGCTGACCGGTCTGCAGGCCGCGTCCGAACTGCTGCCGGCCGGGCGGCCGACCGAGCTGGTGCAGGAACGTGTCCGCACGATGCGGCAGCTGACCGAGGACCTGCTGGAGATCTCCCGGCTGGACTCGGGCAGCGAGCAGGTCGAGGCGGACCTGCACCCGCTGGGCCCGCTGGCCGAACGGGTGGTCCGGGCGTCGGGCACCGACACGCAGGTCGAGGTGGTGCGGGACCTGTGCGTGGAGACCGACCGACGGCGGCTGGAGCGGGTGCTGGGGAACCTGGTGACGAACGCGCACAAGCACGGCCGCACCCCGGTGCTGCTGACCGTGGACGGCCCGGTGGTGACCGTGCGGGACCACGGCGACGGCTACCCGGACTACCTGCTGGCGCACGGCCCGCAGCGGTTCCGTACGGAGACCCGCGCCGGGGCCAAGGGCCACGGGCTGGGCCTGACCATCGCACTGGGCCAGGCCGAGGTGCTGGGCGCGAGCCTCACCTTCCACAACGCCCCGGACGGCGGGGCCGTCGCCACCCTCCGGCTGCCGCCGCCCCCGGACGACACCGGCGACCCGCTGCACCCGGCCCCCTGACCCGACCCCGACCCTGAGCCCGAGCCGAAACCCGCGGGCCACGCGGGCCGGGCGGTGGGTGGTGGGCCTACTGCGGGCCCGGGCCGTCCTCGGCCGGGGCCGGCTTCGGCCGGGTCCAGGGCCACCGGAGCTTCGGCTTCACCCCGTCGGGCCGGTACGCGTACTTCCACCCCTTCTGGAGGCCCAGCCGCTTGCTGTAGCCGGCCGGGACCCGCTCGTACAACAGGACGGTCGGGGGGCCGCCGGCGGCGTCCGGGACGGGGATCTCGTACCACTTGGGCGGGTGGCCGGTCGGTCCGACCAGCACCGGCAGGACCCGGCCGTCCATCGGGCCGCCCTCGAACGGGGTGTTCTCGCTTCTCACCCCACCAGTGTCACAGCAGGTGCGCCGCCTCGGAGACCACCGGGATCACGCGCCGGGCCAGGACGCCCACGGGCCCGTCCGGGGCCTCCAGGGCCAGGGCGGCGCGCGCCACGGCCGCCGTCTCCGGGTCGGTGGCGGCGGTGGCGGTGAGCAGGGCGACGAAATGGTCGAGGAGCCAGTCGCGCAGCTCGTCCACGGTGGGCTGCTTGCCCTCGTCCAGCCAGATCAGCGAGGCGGCCTCGACGGCGGTGATCCACGTACGGACCATCATCCGCAGGCGCGGGCCCGGCCGGGGCACGGCCAGGTGGACCAGGATCTGCTCGGCGGCGCGGCGCCGGATGCCGTCCACGATGGCGGTGGTCCGGGAGGTCTCCACCACGCTGCCGCCGTGCAGGAGGGCGCTGAACCCGGTGTCGTGCTGGTCGACGAAGGCGAGGTAGCGGTCCAGGGCCCGGGCCAGGCGCAGGGTCAGCGGCCCGGTCTGCGGCTCGGCGAAGCAGACCGCCAGCTCGTCGGCGGCCGAGCGCAGCGCGGCCTCGTACAACTGCTGCTTGCCGCCGGGGAAGTAGCGGTAGACGAGCGGACGGGAGACCCCCGCGGCCTCGGCGACGTCGTCCAGCGAGACGTCCTCCGGGGCCCGGTGGGCGAACAGCGACAGGGCGGCGTCCAGGAGCTGCGCGCGCCGCTCCTCCACGCTCAGGCGGCGGTAGGCGCGCGCGGCCACGGGTGTCGTCCGGGTCGTCCGGGTCATGCGGGCAGCGTAGCCGTACGACGCAAGGGCCCGGGCCGACGCCGGCGCGGGGCCGAGCCCCCCGACGAGGCCGGGCTCAGGCCGGGGGCCCGGCTCAGGCCGGGGGCCCGGCTCAGGCCAGCAGGCCGGAGCTCTGCCACAGTTTCCGGCCGACCCCGCGCAGCACGCCGATCTCGTCGAGGAAGTCGGTCAGCCGCTTGGCGCCGGTCTGCATCACCTCGCGGCGGTGTCCGCTGGCCCTGACCTGGGCGACGGCCTCGCGGCGGTCCAGGCCCACGTTGTCGTAGACGGCCGGGTTGACGAAGGCGAGGGAGAAGACGCGGGCGGCCTCGCCGCAGCTGATCCGGGTCAGTTCCCGTTCCCAGCGCGGGGCGGTGACCATCTGGCGGCGCAGCTCCTCACGGGCGTAACGGACGTGCCGGGCCTCCTCGATGACATGGATCCGGGTGACGCCGCGCACCAGCGGCTGGACCCGCTCGTCGGGGAAGGTCAGGCGCTGCATCCAGTCGAGGATCTCCTCGCCGAGCAGGGTGCAGGCGAAGGAGCCGGGGGTGGTGGAGATGGTCTTGAGGATCCGGCCGAGGTTGTGGTTGAGCCGGGAGACCGGGTAGGCGGGGGCGCCGCCGGTCCTGATCATCTTGGCGAACATCATCGAGTGCCGGCACTCGTCGGCGATCTCGGTGAGGGCGTAGCGGACGTGATTGCTGGTCAGGGCCTTGTCGTAGATGTGGCGGACCATCAGCTGCATCAGGATGATCTCGAACCAGATGCCGAGGGAGGCCAGGGCCGCCGCCTCGTGGCGGGCGAGGTCCATCCGCTGCTCCTCGGGCATCCGCTTCCACAGCGGGGTGTCGTAGAGCGAGACCAGCTCGGGCGGCCAGTACCACTTGCCCTCGACGGGCGGGGCGTCCCAGTCGAGTTCGCGGTCGGGGTCGAAGGAGTGCTTGGCGGAGGACTCCAGCAGCCGTGCGGCGATCTGCTCCCGGTCCTTGAGCGGGCCGAGGGCGTCCACGAGGAACGCGCGGTCGGTCGTGGTCGTCATGGCGTGGGACACCTCGGAGGGCTCGGCGGCGGTGAACCGGGTTACCGGTGGTCACCGCTTATTGGACTGCTTGTCAGCAAGGTCGTCAATCCCTCGCGCACGACTTGTTGACCCGGTGTCTACCAACGTGCTGCACTGCCAACTGCCCGGTTCCGCAACGCAACGGGAAGGCAGACGTCAGTGTCGACGCAACCGCTCTACACCCAGGACCCAGGCCGCGGATGGCAGGTCCCCGCCACGGGATCGGCCCGCTTCAGCTGGGACTACGACGACGGGCGCGACCGGCTCCTGGCCCTGTACCAGAAGGGCAAGGACAAGCAGTGGGACGGCGCCAAGCGCATCGACTGGGACCTGGAGGTCGACCCGTACGACGCGCTGGGCACCCCCGACGACGTGCTGACCCTGTACGGGACCCGGCACTGGGCCAAGATGACCGAGAAGGACAAGGGCGACCTGCGCCGGCACTACACCTCCTGGCAGTTCAGCCAGTTCCTGCACGGGGAGCAGGGCGCGATGGTGTGCGCGGCCCGGATCGTGGAGTCGGTGCCGGACCTGGACGCCAAGTTCTACTCGGCCACCCAGACCATGGACGAGGCCCGGCACGCAGAGATCTACGGGCGCTTCCTGCACGAGAAGATCGGCATGCTCTACCCGATCGACGACAACCTCCAGGGCCTGCTCGGCGACACCCTGCGCGACTCCCGCTGGGACATGCCGTACCTGGGCATGCAGGTGCTGATCGAGGGCCTGGCCCTGGCGGCGTTCGGGATGATCCGCGACACCACCACCAAGCCGCTGCCGAAGCAGATCCTCGCCTACGTGATGCAGGACGAGGCCCGGCACGTGGCGTTCGGACGGATGGCGCTGCGGGACTACTACCGGCAGCTGACCGACGCCGAACTGCGCGAGCGCGAGGAGTTCGTGATCGAGGGCTGCTACCTGATGCGGGACCGGCTGCGCGGGGTGGAGGTGCTGGAGAACTTCGGCATCGCGCGCAAGGAGGCCGAGGAGCTCTCGGAGCAGTCGGAGTTCCTGCACCTGTTCCGCAAGCTGCTGTTCAGCCGGATCGTGCCGTGCGTGAAGGACATCGGCCTGTGGGGGGAGCGGCTCCAGCGGGCCTACGTCGACATGGGCGTCCTCGACCTGGGCGACGCGAGCCTGGACCTGCTGATGAGCCAGGACGAGGAGATCGCCGAGGCCCTCGACCGCGAACGCTTCGCGGCCGAGGAGCGGGCCCGGGTCGCCGAGGTGGCGGCGGCGGTCGCGGACGGCGCGGACCAGGCCTAGCCCCGGCCGAGGCCAAGGCCAAGGCGCGGGCCGGGACGGGCCGGGACGGGACGGGCCGGGACGGAACGGGCCGGGCCGGGACGGGACGGGCCCCAGCCCGGCGCCGGAGCCTAGCGGGGCGCCGGGGTCAGGGCCGCCTGGAGGACCGCGCGGGCGATGGGGGCCGCCGCGCCGTTGCCGCTGATGTCGCCGCGGCGGGCCGCCGCGTCCTCGACCACCACCGCCACGGCGACGCCCGGCACCGGGGCGTCCTCGGCCTTGGCCCAGCCGATGAACCAGGCGTAGGGGGTGCCGGCGTTGCCGACGCCGTGCTGGGCGGTGCCCGTCTTCCCGCCGACCACCGCGCCGGGGACGGCGGCGTTGCGGCCGGTGCCGTCCTCGACCACCTTCACCATCAGCTGCTGCAGGCGCAGCGCGGTCGCCGGGCTCATGGCGCGGCCGAGCGAGCGGCGCTGGCCGGTGCGGACCGGGGAGCCGTCGTCGCGGGTGGCGCGCTCCACCAGCCGGGGCTGGGCGATCTCCCCGCCGTTGGCGACGGCCGCGGCGACCAGGGCCATCTGCAGCGGGGTCGCGGTGGTGTTGAACTGCCCGATGGCCGACAGCGCGAGCTGGTCCGGGCTCATGTCGGTGTCGAAGTTGGACCGGGACACCCAGGCCGGCACCCGCAGCCCGTCGTCGTTGAAGCCGAACCGCTCCGCCGCCGCCACCATCCGTTTCAGCCCCACCTGCACCCCGATCCTGGCCATCACCGTGTTGCACGACCACTGCACGGCCTCGGCCATCGAGGCGTCCTCGCAGCCGGTGGCCACGTTCGGCAGCAGGGTGCTGGTACCGGGCAGCGGATAGGGGTCGGGGGTGCGGGTGGGGGCGTCCACGTCCGTGACCACCCCGCTGTCCAGGGCCGCCGCCGCAGTCACGATCTTGAACGTGGAGCCGGGCGGGTACGTCTCCCGCAGTGCCCGGTTGAGCATCGGCCGGGCCGGGTCGGCGTTCAGCCGGGCCCAGGCCGCCCGGACGGCCGGGCCGGTGCCCGAGAGCACCCCGGGGTCGTACGAGGGACTGCTGACCAGGGCCAGGATCCGGCCGGAGGAGGGCTCGACGGCGGCCACGGCGCCCCGCTTGCCGGCCAGTCCCTGGAACGCCGCGCGCTGCACGGCCGCCCGGACGGTGGTCACGGCGTTCCCGCCGGCCGGACGGCCCCGGGAGAGCTCGTACCAGAGCGGGAAGGCGGTCAGGCCCGGGTCGGTGCCGGAGAGCACGGCGTCCTCGGCGCGCTCGACGAAGCTGGTGCCGTACGTCTGCGAGGAGAAGCCGGTCACCGGCGCGTACAGCGGCCCGTCGCGGTAGCTGCGCTCGTAGCGCAGCAGTTGGCGGCTGTCGCGGGAGCCGGTCACCGGGAGTCCGTCGACCAGGATGTCCCCGCGCGGGCGGGCGTAGCGGTCGATGGCGGTCCGCTTGTTGGCCGGGTGCGCGTCGAGCGCGGCGGCCTCCCAGACCTGCACCCGGCCGACGTTGGCGAACAGGGCGGCGAAGAGCAGGGCGCAGAAGGCCGCGCACCAGCGGATGCAGCGGATCACCGGGCGGCCTCCGGCAGCCGGAGGGTCGGCGGTGCGTCACCGGCCCCGGGACGGCCGGCGCTGTCGCCGAGCCGGACCAGCAGCGCGACGATGATCCAGTTGGTGACCACCGAGGAGCCGCCCTGGGCGAGGAAGGGCATGGCCATGCCGGTCAGCGGGATCAGCCCGGTCACCCCGCCCGCGATGACGAACACCTGGAGGGCCAGGATCGAGGCGAGTCCGGTGGCCAGGAGCCGGCCGAAGGGGTCGCGCAGCGCGAGGCCGGCCCGGAAGCCGCGGGCGACCAGCAGGGCGTAGAGGGCGAGGAGGGCGCCGACCCCGGCCAGCCCCAGCTCCTCCCCCGCGGTGGCCAGGATGAAGTCCGACTTGGCGGCGAAGCCGATCAGGAACGACCGGCCGTGGCCGAGCCCGGCACCGAGCACCCCGCCGGCGCCGAAGGCGAACAGCGACTGGGCGAGCTGGCCGGGGCCCTCGCCGCGCTCGATCGAGGCAAAAGGATTCAGCCAGTCCTCGACCCGGCCGTGCACATGGGGCTCGAACGTGCCGACCGCGTACGCGCCCAGCCCGGCGAGCAGCAGCCCGACCGCGATCCAGCCGATCCGGCCGGTGGCCGCGAACAGCATGATCACGAACAGTCCGAAGAACAGCAGCGAGGTCCCCAGGTCCCGTTCCAGCACCAGCACGCCCACGCTCAGCAGCCAGACGGCCAGGATCGGCGCGAGCACCCGGCCGGGCAGCAGGCGCAGCTTCCCGATCCGGCGGCCGGTCAGGGCGAGCGCGGTGCGGTTGGCGGCCAGGTAGGTGGCGAAGAAGAGGGCGAGCAGGATCTTGGCGAACTCGCCGGGCTGGAAGGAGAGCCCAGCGAACCGCACCCAGATGTGGGCGCCGTTGACCGCCGGGAAGCACACCGGTACGAGCATCAGCACCAGGGCGGTGGTCATGCTGAGGTAGGCGTAGCGCTGGAGCACCCGGTGGTCCCGCAGCGCCACCACCACCACGACGAACAGCACCACGCCGAGCGCCGACCACAGCAGCTGGCTGTCCGCCGCCGCGTGGCCGGGGGTGGTCAGGTCCAGCCGCCGGATGAGGACCAGGCCCAGGCCGTTGAGCAGCAGCGCGATGGGCAGCACGAGCGGGTCGGCGTACGGGGCGCAGAGGCGGACGGCGAGGTGCGCGAGCAGGGCGGCCGCCGCGAGGCCGGCGGCGTAGCGGCCGGAGCCGGGCGGGAGGTGGCCGGTGGTGGCCAGGCCGGCGTAGAGGTGGCCGAGGAGCGAGAGGAGGACCGCGCCGGCCAGGAGCGCCAGCTCGATGCCGCGGCGCGGGGGGTGGGACTGTCCGGGCGGCGGCGCGGGGCGCGCCGCCTTTGCCGTCAATGCGGTCATATCGGAAACGTAGCAAGCGTACGGGGCTTAAGGCCCGCTATGTCATAGTCTGCCGAAGAGTCGTCAGAAACGATCGGGAGCCGTGGACATGGGACCTGTGGAGTTCATCGTGCTCGCCTTCCCCGAGGAACAGCTGCGCGTGCCCGCGGTGGACGCCGTGATGGGGCTGCGCAAGACGGGCAACGTACGGCTGATCGACGGGCTGGTGTGCACCAGGACGGCGGCGGGGGAGGTCATCGCGGCGGAGTTCGACGAGTTCGTGGAACTGTCCGGGCTGCTGAACCACCGCGAGGCGGCGAGGCTGATCGGGCCGGAGGACGTGCAGGAGGCCGCCGGGCTGCTGGAGCGGGGCAGCTGTGCGCTGCTGGTGCTGGTGGAGCACGTGTGGGCCGAGGACGCGGCGATCGCCGTGCGGCAGGCGGGTGGGCGGATCGCGGGGTCGGTGCGGATCCCGCCCGAGCGGCTGGGGGTGGCGTGATGTTCATCCGCCCGGTCGGCCCGGTCGTCCACCCCGCCTCCCGGCCGGCGGGCCGGCCGCTGCTGCGCGGCAGCCTGGCCCGCGGCGCCTACGTCTGGGACGCGGCCCGCCCCACCACTCCGGCGGCACCGGGAGAGCCCGCGCCACCGCCGCCCGCCCACGGGGAGGAGGC
>NZ_RPRY01000023.1 GCF_003949795.1 Streptomyces sp. WAC06614 | reverse complement strand
GTCCTGACCACCCCGCCGGTCATGGGCGCAGCCCTCCTGGGCCTGGACGCCCTCACCGCCCCACCCCACCTGTACCCGACCTTGCGCTCGCACTTCGGGGAATCCGCGCCCGGGCGATGAGCCGGTCCTCCGACTCAGGTCGCCCCCTGGTCGCCGTGGCCGTCCCTGGCCATCTGGCGTCGTTCCTGTTCCCGCTTGGAATAGGCGGCGGCCCGGATGGCCTCGTCGCTCTCCAGGCCTGAGCCCAGCGCGCCGCCCACGGTCGCGGTCGAAGCGACGAACCATGACAACGTCCACAAGTCCGTTGCGTCCAGCGGCTCGCGTGTCAGCGAAGCGAACACCTGGTCGTTGAGGATGAACAGCGCCCACACGACGTTGATGAGCAGCAGACCCACGTAGCAGACCAGCACCCCGATGCCCACGGTCAGTACCGTCGAGGTGTTGTAGAGCCTCGCCCTCTGCCTCGCCTCCGGGGAACCTTCCGCCGTGCGGTGCCACAACTGCGCGTCCACGACGATCCAGCCGATCATGAGCGCGACAGAGCCGACCATGGCGATCACGAGGCGCGGTGCGCTCAGGGCCTCGGCGAGACTCCAGACGGTGGAGTTCACGGTGGCGACCGCGCCCGTGGCGAGTGCGGCCGCCAAGGCTTTCGACAGCCCCGGCACCAAGCGCCAAGGCCGGTTGGCACGGACCATACCGGCGAGCACCCGCAGGTATCCGCGGGGCCCGCTGACGACGTACCGCAGATCGGCGGTCTCCTCCTCACCGACCCGGCCCGGACGAACGGGCGTGAGACGAACGCCGAGCGGTTGTGGACGCCGTCGACCTCGCGGTCGCTCCCGAGCACCGGTGTCCTGCGGGCCCGCCAGGTCCAGCACGGCCTCTTCCACCGCCCGCCGTGCCCTCGTCTGCAGGCGCAGACCCCCCAGAGAGGGAAGCGAAAGCAGCGCCAACCCGTGGTCGTGACTCAGGTCCGCCACGAGCCTGCGACCGTGGGCGTGCAGCGGAAGGTCGGTGAGGGCCACGACGATGTCCCAGTCCTCCGTGCTTCCGCGGTCCTTGATCCGACGCATCAAGGTGGGCGGGTCCTCGGTCCCCGCGCTGAAGGGCTCACTGACCACCTTGACGTCGAACCGCCCCTGGCCCGCCTTGTCGGCGAGCCGACCGGAAAGGGCCCGGGTCATGCGCCGAGCGATGTCCGTCGGCGCGTCCGGATCCGCCAGGAGGACCACGACCGTGACGTCCTGAGGCGACCTGTGCATGACCCGACCTTTCTCGTCGGCTCCCTCCACGATCGAGGGTCCGGCCGCCTGCCGTACGCCGTCAGGGGCGGACCAGGTTGCCCGTCACCTCCCGGTGTTCGTGCACGAAGCGAATCGCCATGGCCCCCTCACCGGCGGCCGAGGCCACTCGCTTGACCGAACCGCTCCTGACGTCGCCGGCGGCGAAGACCCCCGGAAGGGTCGTCTCCAGCAGCAGCGGACCCCGGCCGAGCGACTCCCAGCGGGACGCGTCGGCCGCCGCCCGGGCGTCTGCGCCGGTGAGGACGAAACCCTTCTCGTCCAGGGCCAGCACGCCCTTGAGCCAATCCGTGCGCGGCCGGGCCCCGATGAACACGAACAGCGCTGCGGCCCGCAGCTCGCGGCGCTCACCGCTCGCGGTGTCCTCGACGACCAACGACTCCAGCTTCTCCTCCCCGCCGACGCCCCGGACTTCGGTGTGGAGCAGCACCTCGATCTTCGGATGCTGTTCCACCTGATCCACCAGGTAACGCGACATGTCAGCGTTGAGGTCACTGCCCCGGACGAGAAGACGGACCTGGGACGCGTGGTTCGCGAGGAACAGCGATGCCTGCCCGGCGGAGTTCCCGCCACCCACCACGGCGACCGGATCCGCCTGGCAGAGACTGGCCTCGTGGACGGTCGCCGCGTAGTGGACGCTGATGCCCTCCAGGCGGCTGATGTCCGGGACCTCCAGCCGGCGGTACCACACACCCGAAGCGAGCACCACGGTACCTGCCCGCGTACGGGACCCGTCGGTGAAGGTGACGACGTACTCGTGACCCTGCGGGGTGAGCCCCGCGACCTGGGCCGGCACCATGAGGTGAGCACCGAACTTATGGGCTTGGAGCACCGCGCGTTCGATGAGCTCGCCCCCGGAGATGCCCGACGGAAAGCCGAGGTAGTTCTCGATGCGCGACGAGGTGGCGGCCTGGCCTCCGGTGGCCACCGCCTCGACGGTGACCGTGGTGAGGCCGTCGGAGGCTCCGTACACCGAGGCGGCGAGTCCCGCGGGGCCCGCGCCGACCACCATCACGTCGCACCGCGCGGCCTCCGGCAAGGGGGCGGGCAGCCCGATGAGCCGGGCGAGTTCGGCGTTGCTCGGATTGCGCAGCACCCGCTCGCCCTTCCAGAGGACGACAGGGGTCTCCTCGGGCCGGATCGAGAACCGGCGCAGCAGCGCATCAGCCTCCTTGTCCTTCTCCAGATCCACCCATCGGTGGGGCAGCCGGTTACGGGCGGCGAACTCACGCAGCCGCAACGTGTCCGGTGAATAGCTCGACCCCAGGATCCGGAAGCCGGCACCGAGGCCGATGAGCAGGTACCTGCGGCCCAGATAGGCGCGGAGGATCAGGTCGCCGAGGACGGGGTCGCGGCCGACCAGGGCGCGTTGCCGCTCCACCGGAACGGCCAGGATCTCGCCGGCCTGACGCATCACGGCGGTGTCGAAGGCGGCTTGGCCCTCCAGCAGGCCGAGTTCACCGAGGAACCTGCCCGGCCCGTGCACGGCCACCGTACGCTCCTCGGGCCCGCCGTGGTCGTGGAGGATCTCGACGGTGCCGCTGAGGATCGCGAGGAACTCCCGGAACGGATCACCCTCCCGGTACAGCACCTCGCCCTCGTCGACCCTGCGGCGTTCACCGTGCGCGGCCAGGTCCTGGAGCTGCTCCGGTGTCAGACGCGGGAACGCCCCGTACCGGTCGGGTGTCTCACGGACCGCACCCTGCTCGTACTCGGTCGTGTTCATCGGACCAGGACCTCGTGAACGAAGCACCAGCGCCGGTCCTCCCCCGGCTGGAAGCCCTGCGGCGTACGTGGTGTCACCGGGCTCACCATCGCCAGGTGGGGGTCGGGGATCGTGGCCATGGGGTTCTCCTTCCGTGCGGGGCGGGTTCAGCCGCGGTCGGCGACCGGGCGGCCCGCCATCGCCTGCTCGACCCACGCGCGCAGCACGTGCGCGGGTGCCGCGCCGGCCCGGCGGGCGACCTGCTCGCCCCGGTCGAGGACGAGGAGGGTCGGAACGGCCTGTACCTCGAACCGGCGGCTGAGCTGTGGGTTCCTGTCGACGTCGACCTTGACGAGCTTGATCCGTCCGGCGAGGTCGCGGGCGACCTGTTCGAGGGCGGGGCTGACCATGCGGCAGGGGCCGCACCAGGTGGCCCAGAGGTCGACGACGACGGGTACGGTGGCGCGCTCGGCCACCTCGGCGAAGTCGTCGTCACCGGCGTCCACCAGCCAGGGCAGCGGCTGCTTGCAGTGGCCGCACCCGGGCCGGCCCTCGGCGGCCACCGGGATCCGGTTGCCGCGCCCGCAGTTCGGGCAGGTCACCGTCGTCGTCCGGGTGGTGTTCACGCCGCCTTCGCCTCCCAGGCCTCGTCCTGGCCGTCGTAGGTGACGACCAGCTCTCCGTGCTCGGCGTCGACGCGCACCGTCGCACCGTCCTGGACGTCGCCGCGCAGCAGGGCGCGTCCGACCAGCGTCTCGACCTCGTGGGAGATGTAGCGCCGCAGCGGACGGGCCCCGTACACCGGGTCGTAGCCCTGGTGGGCGATCAGCTGCTTGGCGGCGTCGGTGAGTTCGACGGTGATGCGGCGCTCGGCGAGCCGTTGCCGCAGCTCGTCGAACTGCAGCTCCACGATCCGCTCGATCTGCCGCTCGCCGAGCGGCTTGAACAGCACGATGTCGTCGACCCGGTTGAGGAACTCCGGGCGGAAGTGTCCGCGCAGCTCGGCCATCACCAGGGCACGGGCCTCGGGTTTGATCTCGCCCTCGGCGGTGGCGCCGTCGAGGAGGTGCTCGGAGCCGATGTTGGACGTCATGATGATCACGGTGTTGCGGAAGTCGACGGTGCGGCCCTGGGCATCGGTGATGCGGCCGTCGTCGAGGATCTGCAGCAATGTGTTGAAGACGTCGGTGTGCGCCTTCTCGATCTCGTCGAACAGCACGACCGAGTAGGGCTTGCGGCGTACGGCCTCGGTGAGCTGGCCGCCCTCCTCGTAGCCGACGTATCCGGGCGGGGCGCCCATGAGCCGGCTGACGGTGTGCCGCTCCTGGTACTCGCTCATGTCCAGCCGGACCATGTTCTCCTCGGAGTCGAACAGGGCTCGGGCCAGGGTCTTGGCCAGCTCGGTCTTCCCGACGCCGGTGGGGCCGAGGAAGATGAACGAGCCGATGGGGCGGCGGGGGTCGCGGATGCCGGAGCGGGCGCGGATGATGGCGTCGGCGACGAGCTTGACCGCCTCTTCCTGACCGATGACGCGCTCGCGCAGGATTTCGTCGAGGCGCAGCAGTTTCTCGCGTTCGCCCTCCTGGAGGCGGGCGACGGGGACGCCGGTCCAGGCGGCGACGATCTCGGCGATCTCCTCCTCGGTGACGACCTCGCGCAGCAGCCGTTTCTGCCCCTGCTTGGCGGCCAGTTGCTCCTCCTCCGCGGCGAGGCGGCGCTCCAGCTCCTGGAGGCGTCCGTAGCGGAGTTCGGCGGCGCGGTTGAGGTCGTAGGCGCGTTCGGCCTCCTCCGCCTCGTGGCGGACCTGCTCCAGTTCCTGGCGCAGCTCCTGCACGCGGCGGATCGCCTGCCGCTCGGCCTCCCACTGGGCGCGTTTGGCGTCGGCCTCGGCGCGCAGGTCGGCCAGTTCCCTGCGCAGCTCCGCCAGGCGGGCCTCACTGGCGGGATCGGTCTCCTTGGAGAGGGCGGCGTCCTCGATCTCCAGGCGGGTGACGCGGCGGGTGATCTCGTCGAGTTCGGCGGGCATGGAGTCGATCTCGGTACGCAGCCGGGCGCACGCCTCGTCCACGAGGTCGATGGCCTTGTCGGGCAGGAACCGGTCGGTGATGTAGCGGTGGCTGAGGGTGGCGGCGGAGACCAGCGCGGTGTCCTGGATCTTCACTCCGTGGAAGACCTCCAGGCGTTCGCGCAGTCCGCGCAGGATGGAGACGGTGTCCTCCACGCTCGGCTCGTCGACCAGTACCTGCTGGAAGCGGCGTTCGAGGGCGGCGTCCTTCTCGATGTGCTTGCGGTACTCGTCGAGGGTGGTCGCGCCGATCATGTGGAGTTCACCGCGCGCGAGCATCGGCTTGAGCATGTTGCCCGCGTCCATGGCTCCTTCGGCGGCGCCCGCGCCGACGACGGTGTGCAGTTCGTCGACGAAGAGCAGGATGCCTCCCTGGGCGGCCTTGACCTCGCTGAGCACGGCCTTGAGCCGTTCCTCGAACTCACCGCGGTACTTGGCCCCGGCGACCAGGGAGCCCATGTCGAGGGCGAACACGATCTTGTCGCGGAGTCCTTCGGGCACGTCGCCGCGGACGATGCGCTGGGCGAGACCCTCGACGATGGCGGTCTTGCCGACGCCCGGGTCGCCGATGAGGACCGGGTTGTTCTTGGACTTGCGGCTGAGGATCTGGGTGACGCGGCGGATCTCGGCGTCCCGGCCGATGACCGGGTCGAGGCTGCCGCTCCGTGCCTCGGCGACGAGGTCGCGGCCGTACTTCTCCAGAGCCTCGTAGGCCACCTCGGGGTTCGCGGAGGTGACGCGCTGGTTCCCACGGACCTGGGTGAGCGCGCCCAGGAACGAGTCCCTGGTGATGCCGGCCTCCTTGAGCAGACGCCCGGCGGTGGTCGACGAGCCCTCCTCCGCCAGGGCGAGCAGGAGGTGCTCCACGGACACGTACTCGTCCTTGAGGCGTTTGGCCTCCCGTTCGGCGGCATCGAGCAGGCGGGCCAGACGCTGGGTGACGAAGACCTGGCCGGGGGCCGCGCCGGGGCCGGTGACCCTCGGGCGCCGGGAGAGTTCCCCGCGCACGGCCGCGCGCAGTTCGTTCGGGGCGGCACCGGCCTGTTGCACCAATCGCGGGATCAGGCCGTCCTCCTGGTCGAGGAGTGCGAGCAGCAGGTGTTCCCCGTCGACCTCGGTCTGCCCCATGCCGACGGCCGCGGTCTGGGCCTCCTGGAGGGCTTCCTGGGACTTCTGGGTGAGACGATTCATGTCCATGGGGGGTTTTCACTCCTCGTGCCGCGCCCTCGCAGGGCGGCTTCGAGCAGACTGATGCGATCGAGCAGGTCGAGCACCAGGCCGATCGAGGCGTAGTTGAGGCAGAGCCCGGAACGCAGCCGCTGGATGCGGGCGAGCACCGCCGGGGCCGTGGGGTCGAACACCAGGTGCCCCGAAGCGTCGCGGTCGGCGTCGACCAGTCCGAGGGCGACGAACCGGCGGATCAGGTCGGGGTGGAGTCCCGAGCGACGGGCCACGGCGTCCAGGGAGAGTCTGCGGACGGGCACGAGCGCGTACCGGACGGCCGTCGCGGCGGTGGGGCCGGTGCCCGTGCGTACGGGACGGTCGCCCGTGCCGGCCCGGCCGATGCCTGCCGCTCCCGCGGGTCGGTCGATCATCGTGTCCTCCTGGGGTCGAAGGGGGAGGTGGCGGCGAGCTCCTCGAACAGTTCGCGCTCCCGGTCGCCCAGGGTGGGCGGAACCATGATGCGGAGTTCGGCGTACAGGTCGCCGTCGGCGCCGCGCGGGTCGGGCATGCCCTCACCGCGCAGCCGCAGGCGCCGACCGCTGGACGAGCCCGCGGGCACGGTGACCTTGGCCGTGCCACCGCCAGGGGTGGGCACGGGCACGGTCGCACCAAGGGCCGCTTCCCAGGGGGTGAGGGGGACCTGGACGTGGACATCGCGGCCGTCCAGCCGGAACTGCGGGTGGGGCCGGACACGCACCCGCAGGTACAGGTCGCCTCCGGGGGCGCCACCGCTCCCCCGACCCCCCTCCCCCGCCAGCCGGATGCGCTGTCCGTCGGTGACGCCCGGCGGCACGTCGACCTCGTACCGTCGCGGCTGCCCGGTCGGTCCGGCGAGTGTGACGGTGCGACGGCCGCCCTGGAACGCCTCCTCCACGGTGAGCGGCAGCTCGGCCTCCTGGTCGGCTCCCGGTACACCGCCGCGGGCGGCGCCCGCCCCGAAGATCGAACCGAACAGGTCCTCGATGTCGATGTCCTCCGCCCCGAAGTCGTCGCCGAAGCCGGTGGCGTACCGGACGCGGGGGCCACCCGCGCCCGTGGTCCTCCGGGCGCGGAAGCCGCCGCCCGCGCCGGCCGCGACCCGTTCGTCGAAGTCCTCGGGGATCTTGCGGAAATCCTCGCCGAAACGGTCGTAGCGGGCCCGGGTCTTCGGGTCGGACAGGACGCTGTACGCCTCGTTGAGGTCCTTGAAGCGTTCCTCCGCCCGCGGGTCCTTGTTGACGTCGGGGTGGTTCTTGCGGGCGAGTGTGCGATAGGCCTGCTGGATCTCGTCCTGGCTCGCGGTCCGCGGCACGCCCAGCACCTCGTAGAAGTCCCGTGCCATGACCGGTCACTCCCGTTTCGCGACCGTCACGGCGGCGGGCCTGAGCTGCCGCTCGCCGTCCCCGTAGCCCGGGCGCAGCACGTCGACGACCGTGCCCGGCGGGGCGTCGGGGTCCTGGACGACGCCGACCACCTCGTGCCGGGCCGGGTCGAACGCGGTGCCGGTCTCCGCGTGCCGCGGGTAGCCGAGCAGTTCGAGGACGTTCACCGCCTGGTCGCGGACCGCCTGGACGCCCTCCACGATGGCACCGGGATCGGCGCCGGCATGGGTCAGGGCGAGTTCGAGGTTGTCCAGGACGGGCAGGAAGGCGGCGGCCGTCCGGGAACGCTCGGCCGTCCGCTCCCGCTCCAGTTCCCTGGCGTGGCGCTTGCGCAGGTTGTCGAGGTCCGCGAGGGCGCGCCTCCAGCGGTCCTGCAGTTCCTCCAGCTCGGCCGCGTACTCGTCCTCGGACGGTGCGGGGCCGCCGCCGGCCCCACCGGGTCCGGGGTGCCCGTCCGTGACGGGCACCCGCCCCGTCGGCGGGTCCGAGCGCGGCGCATCCCCGGGGGAAGGGGCTACGGCGCCCTGGGCGCCCGGACCGGTGTGCTCGGGCACGGCCGGGTCGGTTTCCCTGGGGTGGCTGGACATGGCGGTTCCTCAGTCCTTCGCGAACTCGGCGTCGATGACGTCGTCCTCGTCGTCACTGCCACTGCCGCTCGTGGGACCGCCGGTGGTGGGGTCCGGCCCCGGGCCGCCCGTGTCGGCGGCGGCGCCCCGGTGGGCCGCCAGCCCGGCGAGCAACTGCTGGAGTTCGGAGGCCAGGGGCCGCACGCGCTCGACGCCCGCCTCTTCCTTGACCGCCGCCCGGGCATCGGAGACCAGCATCTCGGCGCGTGCCCGTTCGTGCGCGGGGGCCGCGTCGCCCAGTTCCGCCAGGCGCCTCTCGACCTGGTAGGCGACGGCGTCGAGCTCGTTGCGGGCGTCGACGGCCTCGCGGAGCGCCTGGTCCTGCCCCTGGTTCCGCTCGGCCTCCTGGACCATGCGGTCGACCTCGCTGCGGTCCAGGTTGGAGCTCTCGCTGATCGTGATGCCCTGTTCCTTGCCGGTGTCCCGGTCGCGGGCCGTGACGTTGAGGATCCCGTTGGCGTCGATGTCGAAGGTGACCTCGACCTGCGGTTCGCCCCGCGGCGCCGGCCGGATGTCGGTGAGCTGGAACCGCCCCAGCACCCGGTTGTCGGCGGCCAGCTCGCGCTCGCCCTGGAGGACGACGATGTCGACGGCGGGCTGGTTGTCCTCGGCGGTGGAGAAGGTCTCGGAGCGGCGCACCGGGATGGTGGTGTTCCGCTCGATGATCTTCGTCATCACGCCGCCCCGTGTCTCGACACCCAGCGACAGCGGGGTGACGTCGAGCAGCAGGACGTCCTTGACCTCGCCCTTGAGCACCCCGGCCTGGATCGCGGCGCCCAAGGCCACGACCTCGTCGGGGTTGACGCTCATGTTGGGCTCCTTGCCGCCGGTGAGCCGGCGCACGAGGGCCTGAACGGCGGGGATGCGGGTGGAGCCGCCGACGAGGATGACCTCGTCGATGTCGCTCTCGCCGACCTTGGCATCGGTCATGGCCTGCTGGACCGGTCCGAGGCACCGCTCCACCAGGTCGCTCGTGATCTGCTCGAAGGTGGACCGCCTGATCGAGTCGGTGAGGTGCTTGGGGCCCGAGGCGTCGGCGGTGATGAACGGCAGGCTGACCTGCGTCTGTGTCACCGAACTCAGCTCGGTCTTGGCCTTCTCCGCGGCCTCGAACAAGCGTTGCAGCGCCTGCGGGTCCTTGCGCAGGTCGATGCCGTTCTCCTTCTGGAAGTCGTCCGCGAGGTGATCCACCAGACGCCGGTCGAAGTCGTCGCCGCCCAGGTGGCTGTCACCGGCGGTGGAACGCACCTCCACCACGCCGTCGCCGACGTCGAGGATGCTCACGTCGAAGGTCCCGCCGCCCAGGTCGAAGACGAGGACGGTCTCGTGCTGCTGCTTGTCCATGCCGTAGGCGAGGGCTGCGGCGGTCGGCTCGTTGATGATCCGCAGCACCTCCAGTCCGGCGATCCGGCCGGCGTCCTTGGTGGCCGTGCGCTGCGCGTCGTTGAAATAGGCGGGCACCGTGATGACCGCCTCCGTGACCCGTTCCCCGAGCTGTTTGGACGCGTCCTCGGTGAGTTTGCGCAGCACCTGGGCGCTGATCTCCTCAGGCGCGTACACCTTGTCGCGCACCTTGAAACGGGCCGCCCCGCCGTCGCCCTCGACGACGTCGTACGCGACCGCCCTGGCCTCGTCGGAGACCTCGTCGAAGTGCCGGCCGATGAACCGCTTGGCCGAGTAGATGGTCCCCTTGGGGTTGAGAATCGCCTGGCGTCGGGCCATCTGGCCCACCAGACGCTCGCCGGTGTCGGTGAACGCCACTACGGACGGTGTCGTGCGGTTGCCCTCGCTGCTGGGTACGACGGACGGCTCCCCGCCCTCCCACACGGCGATCACCGAGTTCGTGGTACCCAGGTCGAGACCCACTGCCTTGGCCATGAGAAGACTCCTCTCGGTACGGCGGGCTGCCAGACCCTGTCCAGGATCGTCAGCCGGGTGGCTCCGCGCCTGCTCCTGACGAGTCAGAAGTGCACGGGCCCGGTGGCCCCCCGAGTACGAGGGGGAAGAATCCGGACCCCTCGGATGAGCCGCCCCCGCTGGGGTAGACGCAGGGACGATCGCCTCCCCGGGGCTCCGGAGAGAACGGAGTGATCCCATGGCCGGCAGCCGGTCGCACCACGTGCACGGCCGCTGCTCCGATGGGGAGGGCAGCCTTCCCCCGGGTAGCGCCGGGCGGCACCGCGCGGATGGGCGGAGAGAGCCGCGCCCATCGGCCGAGGGGCCGACCGCCCGTGCCCTCCACGAAGTGACGGAGCTCTCCCGCGCCCTGTTCGAAGCCCCGAGCGCAGGCGAGATCCTGCGCCTGGCCATGCACCACGTAGCAGCCGCCGGGCCCTACCGTGCCGAAGCCGGATACCTCGAGGTCGACGGCGACCTGGTCCCCAGCCCGGGGAACGCTCGCGCCCGGGCCGCATCCGTGGACCGGAGGGTTCGGGAACTGGAGGGGCAGGACGGGCCTGTGACCGTCCTCGACAGGCCCTGGGGCCGGGCCCTGGGGCTACGCGGGACGGAGAGGCTTCACGGCTACCTGGTGGTGACCTCCCGAACCCGGCCCACGAGGGCCCAGCGGTCCCTGCTGGCCACGCTCGTCCGGCACACCGCCGCTGCTCTGTCGGTCGCCTTCGCGCAGCGCCTCCAACGCGAGGCCGCGCAGGAGCTCCACCGGGTCAGGGAGGACCGCGCGGCTCTTCAGCGGCAGCTGAACTCCGTGGTGTCCGAGCTGGGGAACCAGCGGGCCGTTCACGCGCTCATGGCCGACATCGCCGCCTCGGGCGGCGGTGAAGAGGCCGTCACCCGCGCACTGCACGAGCTCACCGGACTTCCGGCACTGGTCGAAGACCGCTTCGGACGGCTGAAGGCCTGGTCAGGTGCCGGCCGCCCCGACCCCTACCCGGAACCGGACCCCGTCCGCCGGAACCACATGCTGCACGCCGTCGCCCGGGAGGCCGGCCCCGTACGGATGAAGGACCGGCTGATCGCTCTGGTACGCCCCCATGGCGAGATCCTGGGCGTACTGGCACTGGTCGACGCCCTCGGTGAGGCCGACGAACACACCCTGTGCGCACTGGAGCACGCCGCCGCCTCGCTCGCCCTGGAGCTGACGCACCTGCGCACTCTGGCCGAAGTGGAGCTGAGGCTGCACCGTGAGCTGGTCGACGACCTGCTGGCAGGAACGGATGCCGCGAGCGCCTACGCCCGGTCCGAGGCGGTCGGACACGACCTGCACCGCAGCCACTACGTCGTCGTCGTGGAGTGGTCGAACCGAACCGCGGACGATTCGTTCGCCCGGGCCGTGGGCCGGGCGGCCTCTGCCGTCGGCATGCACTCGCTGGTGACCCGACGCTCCGACCACGTGGTCCTGGTCGCTGACGACAGGCCGCACGCTCGCGCGCTGCACGAGGCGCTCGCCCGGGAGACCGGAACACCGTCCGGAACGATCGGGGTGAGCGCCCCCTCCGACTCCGTGCCCGACATCCCCCACCGCTACCGGGAGGCCCGGCGCGCCCTCGAAGTGCGTCTCCATTCCCGTGAGCGGTACGGCACGACCTTCTTCGACGAGCTCGGGCTGTACCGCATCCTGGGACCTGGCGCCGATCACCGGGAACTGGAGGGGTTCGTCCACGAGTGGCTCGGGCAGCTCATCGACTACGACTCCCGACACCACGCAACCATGGTGGAGACCCTCTCCCGGTATTTCGACTGCGGCGGCAACTACGACGAGGCCGCAGCGTCCCTCGCGATCCACCGCAGCACGCTGCGCTACAGGCTGCAGCGCATCCGCGAGATCAGCGGCAACGACCTCGCGAACGTCGAAGACCGGCTCAACCTCCAGGTGGCGACCCGAGTATGGAAGATCGTCCTGGGCGGATCCGGCTGACGACCCTTCCCGGAGCCGTGCCGACGGGCCGGTGCATCGCACCCGACGCCCGTCGCACCCCTCCCGCGCACTCAGAGGAACGGCAGGTCAGAAGCCCTTCTCCACCGGCTCCAGGATCGCCACGCACTCCACGTGATGCGTCATCGGGAAGATGTGGACACCTAGGGTGGCGAACAAAACCGCAGGTCAGAGGCCATTTCGCTTCGCCTCTCGAAGGGCCGTACGTCAAACGAGCGTCACCAGCGTCGGTGTGCGTTACGGGCGAGCGCGCTGTTCAAGCTGAGCCGCGATGCAGGAAACCCGGTAGCCAGGGCAGCGGAAACAAGCACGGCGCTGCCGGCCACACCCTGGTGGGTGTGGCCGGCAGCGCCGAGGAAGGCGTGATTGGCGAGATGGGCGTGATCACCCACCGCTACCGGCTGGTGCTGCTGCCCTTGTTGGAGGTGGCACCCGCGGGAACGATCAGCTGGGAGTCCAGCCGCTCCCAGGCACCGAGAACCGCCTGGTGAGCATCGGGAGCAAGGTGGGCGTACCGCTGTGTGGTCTGGTAGCTCTCGTGCCCAAGGAGGTGCTGTACCTCGTACAGCGACACGCCCTTCTGGACCAGCCAGGAGGCACAGGTGTGGCGCATCGAGTGTGGCGGGTAGTGCGGCACCGGCATGATCGTCCCGTCGGCCTCTGTGTAGTGCGCGCTCTTCACCGCCGGCCACCACGTCTGGGTCCGCCAGTTGCCGTCGTCGAGCAGCCGGCCGGTCCGGCCCTTCGTGACGGTGGTGAAGACGACACCCGAGCGGTCGCGGCCTCTCATGTGGCGGGCAAGCGCATCGAGCACGTGCTCTGGGATCGGGACCTCGCGGCGGCTCTTCGAGCTCTTCGGGTACTCCTTGATGCCCGATTTCGTATTGACCTCCACGACGAACAAGCGGCTTCGCCGCCCGTCGATGCGGTGCCCGTGAAGGCCAGCTTGCTCTCCCCATCGCAGGCCGGTGTAGAAGGCCGGCAAAGCCATCGTCTGCCACGGCTGCTGGAGCTCGCCGAGGATGGCCTGGGCCTCCTCCACGGTGAACCACTGCGGCGGCTTGACAGCCTCCCGGGGCAAGTCGATGCGCCTGCACGGCGTCACGGCAATGAGGTTCTCGTCGACCGCCGCTCGCATGATGGAGGACATCAGGTTGTAGGCCCGCCGGATCGCCGAGGCCCCCTTCTTGTCCACGACCATCTTCCGCACCCAGGACTGCACATCCAGACGGGCGATCGCGCGCACTCCCCAATCAGACCAGTATGGCGCGATATGGGTGCGTATACACGATGCGTCACCCCGCTGCGTGTGGGGTTCCACAACTCGGGCTTCCCACCAGCGGTCGTGCCACTCAGCGAATTTGATCTTCCCAGCCTGCGGATCCTGATAGGCATTCCGGCGAAGTTTCGCTTCCTGCTCCAGGCCCCACTCGCGGGCCTGCGTGCGCAGAGGGAACGTTTCGGTGAACCGCTCGCCAGCATGGTTTCTGACAGTGGCCTGCCAGTTTCCGGAGGCCAGCTTGCGCAGGTACGGCATATTCCCTTTCCGATTGTCTTCTGAACGCCGACGGCTCTCGCCGCTAACACGTCTGGGGGTGAGACTGGACTCAGCGCCGGGGCGAGGCAGCAGTACGCCGCCGGACCAGTTCATGCACGTCCCCGCTCGGGATGCGGACACGCGAGCGCTCAGTGCCGGTACGCAGGTCGACAACCGACAGCTCGCCCGAAGAGATCTAGCGGTACACGGACCTTCGGCTGATGTCGAGGATCTGGGCTACGCGGGGAACAGAGAGCAGGGTTTCGCACATGATCAGGTCTTTCTGCTTCACCTGGGCTTCCGACGACGCCCGCGCAGTATCTGCACAGGGCATGTAAGGGGCCGCAAACGGATTCGGACAGGGCAGCCCGCACCACGCCACCGCCAAGTAGGCGGCGCGAACTACGTCAATGGTCTGGAGGATCCCCGGTTTGGCTAACCGGGGATCGTCGGTTATACGTACGCCTCAGCGTGGGTGCGCGGCGCCGGCAAGAGGTGTCAGGTAGCCACCCGAAATGAGCACGGCGATCGCCCCTGGGCCTCGTTCTCGACAATCACAACCCCGTCGCTGACAACGGGGTCGAGACTTCGTGGGACTTCCTCCTCCGAGCCCCACTCCACAGGCTGCCTACGACACTCACTCCTGGGTACGCGGCCGTGCGGGCGAAGACTGCTCGATCCTGGCGGTAGAGATCTTGGAGGAGGTCATCGGCAAGAAGGCCGGCCGTACGGAGACAGGGACGGATCAGGGCGGTGAGGCCGCCATGGCGATGATGCCGGAGGGCACTTCATGCATACGGAGCGCTGAGAGTGGTCAGAAAGGGGCCAAGAGCCGCAGAGCGGCGAGGGACGGTCTTGGGCAGAGGATCTCCTGAAGCGATGACACGATCGAGGGCGCGGCGAGCCCGGCGGCCGCATACAGCACCGGGCCTTTCTGACCTGGTGTTTTCTCGGACGTTGTACGTTGACATGGTCCGGGCGAGCGTTCCAGCCCCTTGCGCCTCTTCCACGTCTGCCGTGGGCGAATGTTCCGAGCGGGGGCGGGGATTCGTGCTTCGACCGGGAAACTCACCACGAGGTCGGACCGGACTTGACACGATCACAAGCATGACGCCGCATCCCCTCCTTGACGTCCCCCACATCAGCGCAGTCGACGCCTACCTTGCGGAGATCGGAACGATCTTTCGTACTTTCGCCGATCAGGACTCCGGGTGCATCTCGTACGGAGTCCTGATCGATGGGCGGAGATGGTTCGTGAAGACCTCTTCCGCACCGGCAGCGGTGTCCTCGCTGCGCGGAGCGGTCGCCGTGCACCAGGCCGTCGCGCACCCAGCCATCACGCCCCTCCTACACAGGATCTCGACGGATGAGGGGCTGGCTCTCGTCTACCCCTGGGTGCTGGCGAAGTTCTCTATCATCCCACGAGGTCACGAAGCGGTGGCAGAACGGCGCCCGACAGCCTAATGGCCCGATTCCGCAGGCTTGCCTTCCCGTGGTCCACGCCGCCCTGGACACCATCCTGGATGCCCATCTGGCCGTGGAGGACACAGGACTCGTGGCCGTCGACCTCTACGACGGCTGCATGCTGCATGACTTCGAAGAGGGGCGGATAAGGCTGTGCGACCTCGACGAGTACCGGCAGGGACATTCACGCTGGACGCCGACCGGCTCCCCGGCTCCAGCCGGTACATGGCCACCGGAGGAGTTCGTACGGGGTTCGGTGATCGACATCCGTACGACCGTGTTCACCCGGCAGGGCGCGGCGGCTCCTCCTCGACGCCGACGACGAGGAGAAGCAGTGGCGCGGTAGCCGCGGCCAGCTGACCGTGATCCAGCGAGCCACAACGGCAGCGCCGACGGGTCGGTTCCCCTCAGTACGCTCACTTGCCGAAGCCTGGAAGGCGTCAGCCTGAGTGATCTGGAACTCTCCGTGGCCGGCGTCCGGAACGGCGGCGCGCGATACCGTTCACGAGGCCGCCGCACAGGAGATATCGATGTCAGCATCAGGTGCAGGGCCGGGCCACTCTTTCGTTCAGTGACCTGCTCGTCACTCAGCGCGCACCAAGCAGGGGCTGGGCCGCACTGCGTGACAGCCAGCGGCGTCGAGGTGAAGCACACAGGAACGCACATCGGCTGGCCGGACGAACACCACGCAATCTCTGCGGTACTGCCCTCAGGCCCGTTCGTCGCCACGGGCCGTCGAGATTGGGTAGCGTTGTGCGATCTCACTAGATCTGATGCGAAGTGATTATTGGGGGAGGATCCTTTGAGCCAGGCGCCCAGCCGTATCGACCCGCGCCTGCAGGAGCTGGCTGCTCGATCTGCGAACTTCGGTTTTCTGCTGTCGCACCAGCCGTTGCTGCTCCTCTACGGTGCTGGCACGGAAGCCAACGCGTTCGATGTCCCGGATACGGCCCTGATCCAAGGCCGCAAGTTCGGCGAGGTCCTGGCCGCTGACCTCATCCGCCGATCTGGCATTACGCCTCGACGGGGTGACCACGCCGGCCGGTTGCACGCCCTAGTCCGAGCCGGCTTCCTCGATCAAGCCATCCGAGAGTTGTTCGACGATCTCCGCAGGCCAAACCTCGGGCCAGCGCCCAATCACTTCGCCGCAGAGCTAGCGGCCCTGAGAACGGTTCGGCGGTGCTTTCGGCTGGGCGTCTGGTACCACCGTCTGCTGACCGGCGACCGCGAACAGATCCCCTTCATCCCTCCTCAGCTCCCTCCCCCACTGCTGGCCGCCGAGACTGAAGGCCCCGAGCTTCAGGCCATCCGTGAGGAGATCGACGCCGCGTGCCGCGATCTCGAGACCTCTCGCATCACCTACACCGACCGAGATCTCGCACCTGAGCGGTCGTTGGAACAGGCTCGCGCCAGCGCAGCTGCCGACCTAACCCGGGCCGCAGCGGCTCAGGCCGCGGTGGCTGACCTCCTCAAGGCCCTAGCGGACGAGAGGACCCTTCTCCAGCAGCGCTTCGATGACGAGCGGATTGGAAAGCGGCCGACCGCGCGGCAGCGGGAAGCCCTCGCCTCCAGCGCACGACGGGCATCCCAAGAGCCTCTCAGCGAGGCACGGGTCCGAGACCGGATCGACGACATGCTTGTTGAGGCGGGATGGTCCGTGCAGGACGGACAAGGAAGCCAAAGCCTGTACGCGGCTCGTGGTGTTGCCGTCCGTGAGGTCACGACGGCTGCGGGCCGTGCGGACTATCTGTTGTACCTGGACACCAAACTCGTCGGTGTGATCGAGGCCAAACACGAGGGTGCTGATCTGGCGGTCGCCGAGCGCCAGGCGGACCGCTACGCCGCAGGCTTGACAGCAACCCAAGACCTTCAAGCCTGGCAGACACCGCTGCCCTACCGATATGTCAGCGACGGTGGAATTGTCCGATTCCGTGACGCGCTCGACCCAGACTCGCGCACCCGCGACGTGCACTCGTTCCATCGGCCCGAAACACTGGCCCGATGGATGCGGGAAGCAGACGCAGACCTGGGCGCCCCAACCTATCGGGCTCGGCTCCGTGAGCGCCTGCCGGCGCTCGACTACCAAGATGTCGTCAGCGGCCGACTGCGGCCGGCCCAGTTCGACGCAGTGCAAGGGCTGGAGGCAGCGCTACGCAGGGGCGACCGTCGGTCTCTGATCCAGATGGCAACCGGCGCAGGCAAGACCTACACCGCGGTCACGGCCGCCTACCGGCTACTCAAGCATGCCAAGGCTCAGCGGATTCTCTTCCTGGTGGACCGAAACAACCTGGGCGCGCAGGCTCATTCCGAATTCACCAATTACACCACCCCGGACGACGGCAGAAAGTTCACGGAGCTCTACAACGTAGACCAATTGACCGGATCGACCGTTCTGGAATCGTCCAAGGTCGTCATCTCGACGATCCATCGTGTGGCAAAGTTGCTGAAAGGCGAAGATCCCGGCCCATCGGATGACTACAGTGACGTATCTTCCTTCGAAGAGGAAGAGGAGGCAGTAGACCCAGGGGCACCGGCAGCCGTCATCTACAACGACAGACTGCCCCCAGAGTCCTTCGATCTCATCATCATCGACGAATGCCACAGGTCGATCTACGGCAAATGGCGCGCCGTCATCGAGTATTTCGACGCGCACTTGGTCGGCCTAACTGCAACGCCTGTCGCACAGACTTTTGGATTCTTCCATCGATTGGTTAGCGAGTACACGTACGAGCAAGCCGTGGCGGATGGCGTTGCCGTGGACTACAGCACGTATCGGATTCGTACGCAAATCACAGAGGAAGGGTCTGTAATTCCGGTCGACACACATGTGCCGATCGCGGATCGCCGCACGCGGCGTCGCCGCTACGAGGAACTGGACGAAGAGTTCGCTTATGGCGCGAGCCAGGTGGGTTCCGATGTCATCAGCGTGGGGCAGCTGCGTACCGTACTCACCACCTTCCGCGACAACATCCCGGTGATCTTTCCGGAGCGGCAGGCTGTGGCCCCGGACAAAAGAATGGTGCCTAAGACACTGATCTTCGCACGACGCGAAGCTCACGCCGATGAGGTCGTGGAAATGGTCCGCGACGTCTTCGGAAAGGGAAATGATTTCTGCAAGAAAATCACCGGATCGGTCGCGAAACCGGACATACTCCTATCCGAATTTCGCAACACGCCGGAGCTGCGGGTAGCAGTAACGGTCGACATGATCGCCACAGGCACCGATGTACGCCCGATCGAATGCGTGCTGTTCCTGCGCGACGTTAAGAGCTGGGCTTATTTTGAACAAATGCGCGGTCGCGGATCCCGTACCATCGACCCTACCGAGCTGCGGGCAGTAACCCCCGATGTTGCAGAGAAGACCAGGTTTGTCGTAATCGACGCAATCGGGGTCACGGAAAGCCACAAGCGTGAAACCCCAGCCGTTGAGAGGGACGACGCCAAGCGCACCGCGCTACGGAAATTGTTGAGTAAAACCGCAGGCCATACCATTAATGAAGACGAGGCCGAAGAATTGGCCCTTCGGCTGTCGCGACTCGCGCGTACCCTGACCGCCGAAGACCACGGCGAAATCAGCCGTCTTGCCGGCGAACCACTCGACACTGTCATCGGACGGATCATGAAGGCAGTCGACATTGACCATCTCGACGAGGTCCGGCGCACCAAGGGCGCCCAAGGTGTGCACGACGAAGTGCAGAAGGCTGTTCAACCGCTGGCTGCTAATAAAGAACTCCGAGACCTGCTGATCTATATCCGGACCAACCAGCGCATCGTCTACGACGAGGTCAGCTCAGACCAGCTGATATTCGCCGAGCCAGTCGAGAATGCTCCAGCCACCGTCGCAAGTTGGCGGGAGTACGTCACCGAGCATCGTAATGAGATCGCCGCGCTTCAGGTCGCACTAACTGGCCAAGGTGGCCGGGAGGTACACCCCCGAGAGGCATATCAGCGCCTTCGAGACCTGGCTGCCCGAATTGCCAGGCCGCCACACCAGTGGACCGTTGAACGGCTCTGGCAGGCATACGAGCAACTGGGGCAGGCTGTGAGTACTCCCGGTGTCAAGCATGGGCCGCCGGACCTGGTCTCGTTGATCCGGTTCGAGTTGGGGCTGGACAATGAGGTGAGGCCCTACAGGGCCACCGTCGAGGAGCGATTCGCCAACTGGATTGCCCGCCAGGCCCAGGCTGGCGTGGTGTTCACCCCAGACGAGCTCTGGTGGCTTGAGCGGATTGTCGACACCATGGCCACCAGCGTCCGGTTCGATGTAGCCGACCTCGACCGCGTACCCTTCACTGAGCGCGGAGGTACCGACGGGTTCCTGCGCGTCTTCGGCGACGATCGCGCCGAGGCAGTCCTAGACGAGCTGGATCAGGAACTCACCGCATGAGCGAACTGCCGCCTGGCTGGCTGCGAGCACCGCTGGCAGATTTCGCGGAGGTTCGCCTCGGCCGGCAACGATCGCCGAAGAACCACACTGGCACCAACATGCGCCCCTACCTGCGCGCGGCCAACGTTGGCTGGCATGGTCTCCTCCTCGATGATGTGAAGACTATGCACTTCACCGACGACGAGGCGGAGGTCTATCGCCTGCGCCGCGGTGACATCGTGGTGGGCGAGGCGTCAGGGAGCGCTGGCGAAGTTGGCAAGCCGGCCCTGTGGAACGACGAGATCGAGGACTGCTGCCTCCAGAACACTCTGATCCGAGTGAGGGCACGGCGCGTCGAACCCCGCTACCTCTTGCATTACCTCCGCTATGAGGCTCTGCGCGGTGCCTTCGCTGCAGACGCCCGGGGCGTCGGCATCCACCACCTTGGGGCCACCCGCCTGGCACGGTGGCCGATCAGCATCCCGCCGCTAGCTGAGCAACATCGCCTGGTCGCCGAACTCGAGGACCGCCTCTCCCAGCTGGACGCAGTGGCCTCCAGTCTGAACACCGTGGTCGCCCGGATGTCCCGGCTCCGCACCAGGATCACGGACTTCGCGACCACTGGGGGCCTTGCCCCGGCGCAGCGGGCGGCCGCCCACCTCGCCCCCGCTGGAATCGACGACGGTGAGTTGCCCCCGCTTCCGCGGAACTGGCGCTGGGCCCGGCTCGGCCAGATCGCTGCAGTCGTCGGTGGCGTCACCAAGGACACAAAGAAGCAGAACGACCCCTCCTATGTCGAGGTGCCCTATCTTCGGGTAGCCAATGTGCAGCGCGGGCGCCTCGAGCTCTCCGACGTGTCCACCATCAAGGTGGCGCCGGCGAAAGCCGACCAGCTGTACCTGAAGCATGGCGACGTGCTTCTCAACGAGGGTGGCGACCGCGACAAGCTTGGACGCGGCTGGATCTGGGAGGAACAGATCCCTCAGTGCATCCACCAGAACCATGTCTTCCGCGCCCGCGTCGACCAAGAGGTCCTCCATCCCAAATTGCTCGCCTGGCATGCCAACGGCTTCGGACAGCGCTGGTGCGAGAGGAATGGGAAGCAGAGCGTCAATCTTGCGTCCATTAGCCTGAGCAAGATCCGGATGCTGCCGGTCGCCATCCCACCGCAGGACGTTCAGCAACAGCTCGTGAGTGAGATCGAGGAACGCCTAAAGATGGCGGATGTGGTCCACAGCTCGGCGACCGCCGGCCTGGAGCGCCTCGCCGCCATACGAAAGGCACTACTCCGCACCGCGTTCTCCGGCCGACTCGTACCACAAGTTCCAGAAGATGAGCCAGCGTCCGTCCTCTTGGAAGCAGCCCGGGCGGACGTCCCGACGCCCCTAGCCGGAGCCCGTAAGCGCGTTGCCAGCAGGCGCACGCCGAAGAAGGAAGTACAGGAGACCCTGCTGTGACCAAGCCAGGCGCATTGCCGCGGATGGCTGAGGCCGAGGCCCTCGTCAACAAGCTCTGGAGCTACTGCAACGTCCTCCGGGATGACGGCGTTTCGGTCACAGACTACGTCGAGCAGTTGACCTATCTGCTCTTCCTCAAGATGGCCCATGAGCAGAAGACCCGTCGGCTGAACCCGGTCGATATCCTCGACGGTCTCAACGCCTGGCAGATCCTCTTCGACGCAGAGGGAAGGGAACTCGAGGAGGCGTACACGAAGATCCTGTTGCAGCTCGCTGGCAAGGGCGGCACGCTCGGCCGGATCTTCCAGAAGGCGCAGAACCGCATCCAGGACCCGGCGAAGCTGAAGCGACTGATCCGGGAGCTCATCGGCAAGGAGAACTGGTCGGGTACGGGCGTCGACATCAAGGGCGATGCCTACGAGGCTCTGCTCGCCCGGGGCGCCGAAGACGTCAAGTCCGGGGCTGGACAGTACTTCACGCCGCGCGATCTCATCCGAGCGATCGTGGACTGCATGCAGCCGACACCCGACGACACAATCGTCGATCCCGCCTGCGGTACTGGCGGGTTCCTCCTCAGCGCATCGGAGTACATCCAAAGCCACCACGACAGAGGCCTCACGCCCGAACAGCGCGAGCGCTTGAGCGCTGGTGCGATTCGCGGGAACGAGCTGGTCGACGGAACCGCCCGCCTTGCAGCAATGAACCTGCTGCTACACGGCATCGGGCAGCCGAACGGCGAGTCGCTGATCGACGTGGGCGACGCACTGGCCAAGCCGCCGACCCGGCATGCGTCTCTCGTCCTGGCCAACCCGCCGTTCGGGAAGAAGTCCTCGATCATGGTCTTCGGGGAGGATGACGAGATCGAGCGCAAGGACCTGGCCTACCACCGCCTCGACTTCTGGGTCACCACCAGCAACAAGCAGCTGAACTTTGTCCAGCACATCTACACGTTGCTCCAGACGGGAGGCCGGGCCGCCGTCGTCGTCCCTGACAACGTCCTCTTCGAGGGCGGCCCCGGCGAGACCCTGCGCAGGCGCCTGCTCCAACAGTGTGACGTGCACACGCTGCTGAGGCTGCCCGCCGGCATCTTCTATGCGGGCGGCGTCAAGGCCAACGTGCTCTTCTTCGACAAGCTTCCGCCGAGGGCGGACGGCAAGCCTCAGACCAAGACGCTGTGGGTTTACGACTTCCGCACCAACCAGCACTTCACGCTGAAGCAGAAGCGCCTTCGGCGGGAAGACCTGGACGACTTCGTCGCCGCGTACCGCCCGGGCGAGAGCCGGGAGCTCCGGCAGCCGTCCGAACAATTCAAGCCCTACGACGTCGACTACTTGCTGAAGCGTGATCTGGTCGATCTCCGGCTGCTGGCGAGCGTTAAGGATGAGTTGGCCGACAACGAGGACGACTTGCTCGAGCCTCATGTGATTGCTGACGAGATCGCACAAGAGCTTGAATCTGCCCTGGCAGAGCTGATGTCCCTCGCGGACGCATTGCGCCCTGCGGGCCTCGCTCTGCAGGACACCGAGCAAAGCGAATAACGGAAGCTGGTTCATCGGCGATGGCGAGAGTTGGCGCCGAATGATCAAGGGGGGAGTGGACGTGCACCTGGTCGAATTGGAGCTTCCAAACTATCGCGGCCTGCGCGATTTCCATCTCAACCTTCACGACGCCCGTGATGTCGGTGTCCTCGTAGGGCGTAATGGGCGCGGCAAGTCCAGGGTCTTGCATGCTCTGGTAGAGATCTTTGGAAGTCTCCGGCGATCCAAGAAAGCCAGCTTCAGCTACGGCGTCAAGTATATTCACGGAGATCTAGCCGTCCACGTCGTCCAGAAGACGGCGGGGTCACAACCGACGATGAAAATTTCAGCCAGTGGCCGTGCCGCTGAGCAGGTGAATGGCGCGCACTGGCACCATCATCTTCCGGACCATGTATTCGGCTATCAGGCAAGTGGAGAATCTGTTTGGGACGAGGAGTTCGAACGTCACGCAAAGGCCGATCTTGACGCCGCCCGAAAGCAGGGAATGGATCGCCTCGAGAGCCAGCCGGGGCTGCGGTCGCTATTCCAGTGCGACGGACGGCACCTTCCGCTAATTCTCCTCGCGCTCCTACCTGATTGGTCGGAGAGGTTTAGCCGGTACACGGAGAAGCATGTCGGAATTCAAGGATTCGCTTCGGCCGACCTAACGGTACGACGGCCCCCGTGGTTCAGAAATTCTTCGCATGCTGCACTGCCTTACTGGGGACTTCAGGGATTTGCGCCGACTCTCTTTGACCAAGTAGCGTCCATGGGACGGTTCGGCGCAATACCCGATTCCTCAATTCCCAGCAATTATGACGATTTCCGGATCACTATCGCCGCACCCGACGATCTCGCGAGCTTTCTAGGTCTGTTCGCCTCGGATGCGACGATGTTCGCCACTCTGGAGCGCTTGCAGACCGCAGAAATCTTGACGGCGGACGTCAGGCTGATCACAAGCAGCGGTGATCAGATTCGGCCGCAGGATCTGAGTGCAGGCGAGCAGCAGATGCTCGTAGTCCTCGGAATGCTCCGCCTACAGCGAGGCGAGGAGTCCCTCTTCCTCCTCGACGAGCCAGCCTCGCATTTCCACCCTGCATGGAGTCAGAGTTGGTATGCCTCGATTCGCGAGATGCTGGAGGATGGACAGAGGTCGCAGTTCATCGCCACGACGCATGATCCCGCCCTGGTATCCAATGTTCCCCGTGAGCAGCTCAGGATCCTTCGGCGTGCGAATGATGGTTCGACATGTGCGGAGATGCCGGCTGACGACCCTCGCGGTCGCGGAGTCGGCGGAATCTTGACCTCCGAGCTTTACGGACTCACCAGCCAGCTCGACAGCTATACCCAGATGTTGATCGACGAACAATACGAGCTTGCGGGGCGCCGAAAGCTTAGTCATGACGAGCTCGATAGACTACGGGAGCTCAACGAGAAGCTCGAGGAACTCGGCTTTGCTCCATCTCATCGGGAGAAGGCGGTCGAGCTATTCTTGGCCGAACTAGATCGACGCCGGAAAGAACTCATCTCCAGCGCGACCGGAGACAGCTATCCGAACTCTCAGGAGCTTGCAGCGTTGGCAGCCCAACTCTTCGATCAGCGCTTGACCCGGGGGCTCTGACAGTGCGGCACGTGGACAGCACTCGGCTGAGTGTACCGCCACAGTGGCGTGCCGACGCCGACGCCCTGGAGAAGCAGGTCGATGAATGCAACGGCGACAAAGTAAAGCTTCAAAAGTTCTTCGAGCGGAGAAACACGTCCCACTGGACCAAGCTTCGAGCCGAGCTAGTGGACTTGTGCGGCCGGAAATGTTGGTACTGCGAAGGCAAAGTTTCCCATAGCAGACTACATATCGATCATTTCAGACCCAAAGGACGGGTCACCGAAGATCCCTCTCACACAGGCTACTACTGGCTAGCTTTTGTTCCCCAAAATTTCCGCCTTGCATGCGAATTCTGCAACTCGTCAACGGACGATGTGACAAATGGGTCACGAAGAACAAAGCATGACCACTTTCCTTTGCTGAACGAGTCTGCGCGTATTCGCTCTCCCGGGGGCGAGCTGAGCCGCGAAATGCCCGTCCTGCTCGATCCTCTGGTTGCGAGTGACAGTGTAATGCTGTCCTTCGATATGGTAGGTGTTGCGCGACGCAACGCGCTGACGCCCCGTACCCCACTAGAGAGCGTAGACCGGGTTACCGAGAGCATTCGAATATTCAGGCTCGATCGAACTGGTCTGACAGAAGGCAGACGGGTCGTGATGGGCGAGGTAGTGGACCTTGCGAAAGCCCTTGGCGTTTTTCCGCAGGCTGAGGAATGGATCCGGGCACGCATAGCCACAGAAGCCGAATACAGCAGTGCTGCCCGTGCAGCCTTGCGGACGGCCCGCGGGCTACCAAACGTTTGTCAGGCCTTTCATGACGTACTGTTGGTTGACGAGTCCGAGGTAACCGATAGCGATTCAACTCGCGACTTGAATCTCAGCCTGCCCAGACTGATTGAAACCGGTGTCCTGAGTCCCGGCGTCGAACTGATCGGATCGACAGCGCTAGGCGATGTCCACGCAACCTTGATCGCCGACGGGCGTGTTGAACTCGGCGCACGAGCGTACGCCAGCCCTGAGTCGGCCGCCGCAGCGGCCGGAGCCGAGGCCAGCAGCGGCTGGCATTTCTGGACCATCGAAGTTAACAGTGGACGTGTTTCGATCGCAGAAATTCGTGACACGTACGCATCGGCTCGGTCCCAACACCATGAAACCTAGTACTGCAACGGTCTTTTCTGTGACGGTGTGTTGGTTTCGGGGTGGTGTGTGGCCGCGTTGTTGGTAGTGGCTGATGCGGGGTTGGAACTGTCGTTTGCGTCGCCAGTGTGACCAGTGCAGGACGTCGTCGTTGCTCGGTCGGGGTCGGGTGAGGTGGTGGATCAGGCGTCGGATTTCGGGAGGGTGAGGGGTATGAGCTGGGAGGATCCGTTTCTGCTTTCCCCGTGTCGAGGTCGCGGGCCCGCAGGACGGTGAGGCAGGCGTGGGCGGGTGGCCATTGCCAGGGTGATGTGGCGGTGCCAGCCGTCGTAGCGGCGGACCTGGCAGTCGTCCAGGCCGCATTCCTGTTTCGCGCTCTGGAAGCATTCCTCGACTGCCCACCGGCTTCCCGCGACGCGGATCAGCTCGTCCAAGGTGGTTTCGGCGGGGCAGTAGGCGATGTAGTAGCCGGTCGCGGTCGTCCGTCCAGGAGGCGGGCAGATACAGACGCCGGTCGATCAGCGTGCGGCCATGCACGCATGGGCGAGGAACACCTCGGTGACGACGACTCGCTGACGTTGGACGACTATGCCGAGGCCGTGCTGGGAGCGGTCGGCGCGCGGCGTGATCTGGTGGTCGTGGGGCAGTCGTTCGGTGCGTTCACGGCGCCGCTGGTCTCCGCCCGCCGGCCGGTGGGGGCGCTGGTGCTGGTGCTGGTGGCCGGGATGGTCCCTGCGCCCGGCTTCCTGCGCCGCCTCGTACGGGAACGTCTCGGGGTGGTCCCCGAGGAGATCGCCGCGGGCCACTGCGTCGCCCTGGGTCACCCGGCGGAACTGGCCGCCGTCCTGACCGGCGCCGAGACGGGCGGCCCGGGCTGAGGCCCTCCCGTCTCCCTCCTTCCGGTGCTCTTCCGCTTGTCTTCCCGTTCGTGACACCGCGGGCCGGGGCGAGCGGTAGCGTCTCGGCTGAGACGGGGCGAGGGGGAGTCGGTGGGGAACGTGCGTGCCGGGCAGTTGCAGGAGTTCGCGGACTTCGTGCTGGGCGGGGCCCGGTCGGAGGAGGTCCGTCGGATGGGCCGGCAGGTCAACGCCGCCACCGACGAGTACGCCAAGGCCTATGCCGGCCGGTTCCTCCTGGAGTTGCTGCAGAACGGGTACGACGCGCACCCGAGGGGCAGTCGCGGTGGCCGGGTGCACGTCCTGCTGGACGAGGACGAGGGCGAGTGGGGGACGCTGTACGTCGCCAACGGCGGCGACCCGTTCACCTGGGAGAACGTGAAGCGGGTGTGCGAGCTCGCCAGGAGCTCGAAGGTCGTCGGGGAGGGCATCGGCAACAAGGGGGTGGGGTTCCGCAGCGTCCTGCTGATCAGCGAGGCGCCGGAGATCTACAGCGCCGATCCCGACCGCCTCGCCGACCTCGTCGACCCGGCCGACCCCACCGACCTCGCCGACCCGGCCGACGTCGTCGACCCCGCTGGCGCAGTCGACCCCACCCGGCCCGGCGGACGGGAACTGGACGGGTACTGCTTCCGGTTCGCTTCGCGCAGCGATCTGGAGGAGTTCCTCGCGGGCGAACCGGACGCCCGTGAAGTGGCGGCGGAATTCCCGCTGCTGCAGGCTCCGTTGCCGCTGACCGAGGTGCCGCCGGTGTGCCGGGAGCTGGCGGCGCGGGGACACGTGACCGTGGTGCGGCTGCCGCTGCTGGAGGGCACGGCCCGCACCGAGGTCCGGGGCCGGCTGCACGAGCTCGCCCGCGCCCAGGTGCCCGTCATGCTGTTCCTCGACTGGGGAACGTCGCGGGGAACCTGCTCGCCGCGCCGGGCGAGTTCCTCAGGAAGGGCGAGCAGGTCGAGGACTGGCGCGCCTTCCTCGCGGAGTGCGGTGTGACCGACGGGCTGGCCCCGGTTGCGTCCGCCGGCGCGGACGTATGGGAGGAGGGCCGGCAGCTGGTCACCCGCCGGCTGGTCGGGATGGCGAAGCTCCCGCCCGAGGTGGAAGCGCAGTGGGAGCCGCACGTGGGCCGCTCCCGGTCCGGTGCGCACTATCCTCAGACCCTGTACAAGGGGACTCCCGCCTACCGCCTGCCCGGGCAGGGCGTCGTCGAGCGGCTGGGCGAGCACGTTCGGTTCGCCTACGCGCGGCTCGTCCTGCACGGACTCGCCCGCTGGGGGAACGCCCTGTTCAGCAGCACGTGGGCCAGCAGGGGGAGCCAGAAGGAGCAGCGGGAGTATGTGCTGACGCCGTTGGCGGCCTTCGTCCGGGAGCAGCCCTGGCTGCCGGTGCGCGGCCGGGACCGCACCGCGCGGTTCGTGCCGCCGGCCGAGGTCTGGCACTGCCCGGACGGCTCGGAGGAGGAGCCGCCGTACCTCCTGACGTGCGACCACCGCGTGCGCCACCTCCTGGCTCCGGAGAAGGTCCGCGACCGGCTGCGGAGGCTGGGCATGCCGACGTGGGACGATCCGCAGGACAGCGGGCGGGTCCTCGCGGCCGTGGGTCGGCTGGTGGCGGAGGGCGCCTTGGGCGGCGAGGACCGGCCGGCGGCGCAGCGGGCCAATGAACGCGCGTGGCAGCACTTCGCACAGCAGCCCGGGGCGGCCCTGCAGGAGGACGTTCCCCTGCTGGTGGAGGTCGGCGAGCAGCCGGCCGCCGTCGTTCCGTCCGCGCTGGACGAAGAGGGCTCGGTTCTCTACGTGGGCGATGGGCGGCAGGGCCTGAAGGCGCTGCTGGTCCGTGAGATGCGGCGTCCGCTGCTGGTCGCGCCCGGGGTCGCCGTCGAGGTCGCGGGTCTGCTGGGACGCGGGCGCCGCCCCGGCGCGGTCCGGCGGCTGGCCGATGCGGCGTTCGCGGTGAGCGTCGACGGCGAGCGGGTGGACCCCGGCACCTCGGGGGAACCGCTCGTCGGCCACCTGCCGTGGCTGCCGTTGGCCGTCGCCGTCCTCGCCGACCACGCCACGAGCGGCCCCCGGGCGAGTGAAGCGGTGCTGAGCGCGCTCACCTCCGCGGTGCGGCGGGTGCACCTGCGCCGCTACCGCGCCTGGGAGATCGAGCTCGACGGGCGTCCCGTGACGATGCCGCACCGTCTGGGCGGGGTCCTGCCGCTGGCGGATCCCGAGCACCCGCTGCTCCTGGCCCCGCAGGCCGAGCCGGGCTGGGGCGAGGTGCCCCGCATCGTGGAGGCGGTCGGCGACCTGATCGACCGCCCGGACCTCGGCCCCCGGCTGCGGCTGGCCGTCTTCTCCCTCGCCTCCCTGTACGCCGCCGTGCCCGCGCCGGGGGACGAGCAGCTGGCCGAGGCCCTCGAGGTCACGCCCTCCCAGCTGCAGCAGACGCGCGACCGTGTCGACGGGGCGATCGGCCTGGTGGTGGAGCGCTGCTATCCCTTCCTCGCCCACGCTCTGGGCGTCGAGGAGGCACGGGGGCTCACCGTGCCGGCGCCCCGGGACGCGGCGGACTTCCGGGCCTCGCTGGAGCGGCACGCCGACGCTCTGCCGCTGCCGCCGCAGGAGTTCCTCGCCCGGGCCCGTTCGGCTCGGGACCTGGACGACCTGCGGTCCCGACTGGGCGTCGGCTTCGCCGAGTTCAACGCCACGCTGGGGTCCCTGGGTCCGGACCACGGACCGGTCAGTCACGCGGAGGCCCACGAGGAGGCGCTGCACCAGTACCTGGACCTGCACGGCAAGGACATCGTGGACCGGCTGCGCCGGGTCGCGGTGGCGGACTTCGACGCCCGCCGTCCGATGCCGCACTGGCCCGCGCTGCGCTCCCTGGAATGGATCGGCATCCCGCCAGAGTGGGCGTACGCGGTGGAGAGCGCCGGTCCCGCGCTGCTGGAGGAGCACGTCGAAGCGCAGCTCACCCGCCGGTTGGGACGGCCGACGCCCCGGACGGGCGAACAGCTCCCGGGCCGCGAACAGGTCCGCAGTACGAACCGGCGGACCATCAGCGCCATGGCCTCCGAGCTCGCCGCGCTGGTCAAGGCCGCCGGGCGGAGCCTCCCCGCGGTCCTCGCCGCACCAGACCCGGCGGCAGCCGTCATCACGCACCTGGATGCGGCCGGTGCGCTGGACTTCCGTTCCCTCGCCCCGGCCGACGTGGTGCTCTGGCTTGCCGCCACGGACGCGTGGCCGCCGGGGATGCACCCCACGGCCGAACCGCACCTGCACGGGCTGACCCGGGCTGACCTGGACCGGGCGCGCGACGAGGCGGGCCGGGAACGCGAGGCGCAGGAGCGCCGCCGGCAGACGGTCGGCATCGGCGGCAGGGACGTCCTCGTAGCGTCCGGTGACTTCACCGAGCTGACGGCCGAACTCCAGCGGATCGTCGACCGCGGGCTGCTGCCGCAGGGCCGTGCGGTGTTCAGCCGGCGGCAGACCGCTCCGGCGAAGCGGTCCTCCGGCCGGGGGACCGTGCGCACCGGGCGGCCCGGCGGCGGGGACGCCGGGCTGTCCCAGGCTCAGCGCGAGGCCATCGGCTACATGGGCGAGTGGTACGCCTACCACTGGCTGCGGGCCGCCTACCCGACGCGTACGGACGAAAGCAGCTGGGTCTCCGCCAACGCCGGCCGGGCCTTCCCCGGTGTGCGCGGGGACGACGGCCTGGGATTCGATTTCAGGGTGGGGTCGGGCAAGCGCCCCCTCATGTTCGAGGTGAAGGCCACCCAGGGCGACGGCGGGCGCATCGAGCTGGGCGAGAGCGAGGTGCGCGAGGCGCAGCGCTCCGCGGGGAACGACCGGTGGCGGCTGCTGGTGGTGAGCCACGTCCGCGATCCGGAGCGGATGGCCATCCGGATGCTTCCGAATCCCTTTGGCAAGGAGGGACGGGGACGGTACCGGGAGGAGGGGGGCGCACTGCGCTTCTCGTACTGGCTCTGAGGGAGCGCGGTTCCCTCGGGTGCGTGCGCGGCGCCGGGACCACGGCCGGAATCGGCCCGGCGCCTCGCCCCCCGGCGCCGCCCGGCGCCCGTCCCCCGGCCGGGCCGCAGTCGCCGCGGGAGGCGGTGCGGTCCGGCCGGGGGGGCGGTGGTCACAGGCGGCGGGTGGGCCAGTGGCCGGTCGTGGTCCAGCCGAGGAAGCGGCGGGCCAGCCCGCCCAGCGCGGTGCCGTCCGGGAGGAAGGCGCCGCCGGAGGCGACCATGCGCAGGCCGGCAACGGCGGGGGCGAGGCGGGCCGCGGTGTGCCAGGGCTGGCGTGCGGCTTCCGCACCGATCCAGTCCACCAGCGCCGTCTGGCGCTCGGGGGTACACAGCGAGAGGTGGAACAGCATCTGGCGCAACGCGTACGCCGCGTCCTTCACCGTGGCCAGGGGGTACGGGTGGTCGTGCGCGCGGGCGACCAGCCGGCAGGCCGTGATGAAGGCGGCCCGGGCCAGGTCCTCCCAGCCCGCCGCCGGCTCCACCCCGGCGAGCCGGACGAGGACGGCGAGGTTGTGAGTGGTGAGGATCTGCGCCTGCTCGATCACGGTGCCGTTCGCGGCCGGCGACCAGGACCGGGCGCCGGATCCGGCGCCCGCCGAGGCCTGTTCGGCGCGCTCGACGCACATCCGGCCGAACGCGGCTGCGGGTGCGGGCCGTCCGGCGGCGGAGGCGGGGGCGCCCTGGGCGCCGCGGGCGAGGCTCTGGGCCGCCTGGAGCACCGCCATGCTCCGGACCGCCGCGCAGTCGATGCCGTAGTAGCGCGCGTAGAGGCTGCCTTCCAGCAGGTCGGCGGCGACGCGGGCGGCGGTCAGGAACTTCGGGGTGAAGCTGCCCATGAAGATGTCGGCCGCGAGTTCCTCCACGAGCGGCGCCGGCAGCTCCACCTGCCGGGCCAGGTGGGACAGTTCGCTCACCAGGGAGTTGGGCAGCAGCGTCCCCGGGAACGTGCCGATCGCCAGCTCGCCGAGCCGGCGCAGCGCGCTTTCCGCCGCGGCCCTGGCCTGGGCGGCGGCGTCCGGGTCGGTGCTGTGGGCGGCGAGCGCCCCGACCCAGGGCAGCTCGTCCCGCCCGCTCCTGGGTGGAACACTGCCCTTCCTCGAAGGCCGCCGGCTCTCCCCCCACGACTACCGACTCTTCACCCGTCTCAACGACTTGATCCTCGCCGGGAGCGCCACCCGCGAGCTCATACCCCTGCGCGACCGGTCCTTCGAACTGTTCGGAGACGAAAAGTTCCTCGACGGCATCCACGACGCGAAATGGGTTACCGACGGTCTCCTCAGCATCGACACGCACCTGCGTGCCTACCTCACCCCCGAGCCCCTGAACATCATCGAGCTCGGTCCGGCGCCATGGCTGCTCATCGTCGAGAACACGGCCACCTTCGACAACCTCCGCCGCATCCTGCGGCAGTGGCCCTGCCCTCACGAAGTGGGCTGGATCGCCTTCGGAGACGGTGATCGCATCGCCGCCAGCATCACCACGCTCCCCGAGCGCCTCAGCGAAACCGGGCATCCGCTCACAGAGATCCTCTACTACGGCGACCTGGACTACGACGGGCTGCACTGCGTCACGCTGGCCAGCCAACGGTCCGTGGCAGCCGGCCTTCCCCCACTCACCCCGGCAAGCGGCCTCTACGCGGCACTCCTCACGTGCGCCCGGCGAAGCGCCACCGCCATCGCCCCTGACGCCGCCCGCACCGTCAGCACCTGGCTCCCCGCACCGCTCGCCGCCCGCACAACTCTCGCGCTCAGCAGCGGAACCGTAGTACGCCAGGAAGCGCTCCAGCTCACCACACTGAGCCGACGTCTCGTACCCGCCCACGGGGACCTGCGCTGGCAACTCGCGGCTGTACCCCCGACGAGAACAGGCCCGACGGGTAGGAGCACCGTCAACTCCGCCATAGGCACGCCACGTCGCCCGACCGGTGTGTCAAAAACGGAGGCCCCGGGACCCGGGGTCTCCGCGCGTTTCTGCGTGCCCACCCTCCGGGGCCGCGGGTGAAGGAAGAACCAGGCGATCAGCCGAAGCGTCCACCATCGCACCGACCTTGTCTGACGGCTTCCCGGCCGAGGTCCAGCACTTGTGACCGACCCGCCATAGGCGTAATGCGTAGGTCTCAGGTTCGAATCCCAAGGCTGCTCAGAGAAGGCCAGGTCAGATGCGTCCGACCTGGCCGTCCTCGCAGGACGCCGGAACCGCGCCTTCCGGTGAACAGGCGTGGCAGTCGGTCCTCGAAGCGACTCCAGCAGTGCTCCGCCGCTGGTCAGAGGGGTGGGCGCGGCGAAACGTATGGGTCTCTTCTGAGCGCTCGGCCGAAGCTTCGAGTCCAACCAAGGCGCTCTCATGGGCTGGTCAGCAGCCCATACGGCCATTGCGGCCCGTTCCCGATCGACCATCCTCTCCTCAGTCCACGGTTCACACGGACCGCGTGGAGATCACAGCTGGCGAAGTCGCCCACCACACTGGCCGGCCTCGCCCATCGCGAGCCTCCTTCCCTACTCTCGGGCGATACGTGGGGACCTGTCACCAGGTCCCCACACACATCCTTTCGGCGACTTGCCTCCGCATGCTCGCGTCGGGAATCGCAAACCCCGTAGCCGCCCAAAGAGTAGACATCCGGCCAAGTCGGTAGATAACCCAGTGGCGCATACATCTGTTCGATAGGTTCACGCGGTCACGTCATTGATCAACGAGATCGGAGACATGTGTTCCGCGCGAAGAGAAGGCTCGCCGCATCCTTATCCGCAGCGGCATCCGCCGCAGTGCTGTCCCTGGCAGCAGCCGCACCGGCAAGCGCGAGTCCACCCACCGCCAGTTGCAGTGAAACGCATCAGGCCAGAATCGTCTTCTGGGCGGTGGCGTGTTCACAGCCCGGCCAGCCGGTGATCGGCGCCTTTGCCACCTGGCGAAACACACCCATCACGTTCGACAGTGCGGCGCCCCAGGGGACGACGGTACAGGCGTCGAACTACCTGACCATGGTGCCCAACACCGAGGGCGGCATGTTCGCCAACCACATCGAGCTCGGACTGTACGCGGAGAAGACCGGCCCCACGGGCAGTACGTACGGTCCGCGATGGACCGAGGTCGGCAACAGCGGCGGCAAGACCCACGCCATCACCCAGGGCATCGACCCGGACAAGCCGAACAACGTCAACCACACCTACATGACGATTCGGCAGGCCAGCGGGGACCAGTGGGACGTGCTGTACGACTTCAACTGGGTCGGCTCCACCACCGACCAGTTGAAAGTCCCGCGGGGCAACCCCAACCGCATCGACATCGGCCTGGAGGTCATGGGTCCGCAGTACGTAACGGTCCCCGAGATAGCCAACCGGGTCCAGTACATGGCCGAGAACAAGACCTGGTCCCGCTCCGCCACCGCCGACACCGCGCAGGCTGTCACCTTGGGCATCTGCGGCCAGAAGAGTCCGTGGGACCCGAACTTCACCTACGCTCCCCCCAACTGCTTCAACGCAAAGCTGACCGACAACACCAAGTTCACACAGTGGACCGTCAGCAAGCCTGGCGCGGCCGGCTCCTCCCCCGTCGCGCCGCGAACCGCTCCGTTCGTGCCGCAGTCGGCACCCGGCCGTGTCGACCCTGCCCCAGTCGGCACGTTCAACGGGACTGACCAGGGCGCACTCGCCCGGTGTATGGCCGAGGACCCCAACAGCTGCCTTGCGACGGTGCCGGGGCTGGCCGAGTGCGTACGCACCGCCAAGCAGTGCAACGCCGCCGCTCTGACACCCACGGCATCGCGCCCCACGCATGCGCCGTCGGCGCGGTCCGCAACGCCTCCGCTTCCGTCGCCGGTGGAGATCCGTGGGCGCGCTGCGGCAGCGTTCGGCGTCCCGGTGCAGGACGTTCACGTCAGCACGGGCAGCAGCCGCGACACCGCGGGCAAGACGGCGCCTTCGGCCGACCCGCAGCCTGAAGCTGGTGCCGTCTGGACGGTGGAGTCGCAGGCGACGACCAAGGGCCTTTCCGCCCGCGGCACCGCCGTCCGCGGGTTCCGTGCCACCTACTCGGCCGTGAGCGGCCAGCTCCTTGACGCCTGCTGGGGGCAGATGTGCGCCCGATGACCCGTACTGTCCCCCGTTCAGGAGCCCCCATGCGTCTGCCACGTGACCCCATGGCCGGCCAGCGCCGCTCTCATCTGACCCGCCGGACGAGCGCGGTGTTCGCGGCCCTGTTCGCCTTCCTCCTCACCGCCACGACGGCTGCGACCGCCGCGCCGGAAGAAACGATTCGCCATACCCTCGCGGTCAACGGCCCAGCCGCCGACGAGGGGAACCTGCGCACCGAATGCGCTGCCCACCCCGAGGCCAAGACCAAGAAGGGCTGGATCAAGAACCGCTTCGAGACATGCGTGCACCAGCCCGTCTACCTCAAGCTCCTCGACGACAGGCGGCGGCTGCGCGGCGAGCTGTGGTTCGACCTGTGGATGCTCGGCTTTTCCTACGACGGATCCCGCCGCGTGGACTACGTCACCAGCATCGAGAACATCCGGGCCAAGGCCGTTGCCGGTGAGAACCCGGCCACCTGGAAGCTCGGACAGTCCTTCTCCCATTCGATCAACGCCTCCGCCAGTGACCCCAACCCGGCCATGACCAAGCCGGCAGTGACCAGCCGCGAGGACACCATCGAGCAGTGGAAGACCAAGCCCCAGTGGGTCCTGACCTACACCTCCCCCGACACCGGCCGTGTGGACGCCGCCAACGCACAACGCGTCGCCGGGCAGGTCAACCTTGCAATGAACATCACCTCACCGACAGCCGTGCCCTGGGTCGACTCGAACATGGCGTACTCCAACGTCCGCTTCGACTACACCGGGCGGGCTGCCGGAAAGCACAAGGGCACGGTGTTCGTCGAGGCCCGTGTCGAGCTGACCATGAGTCTGAAAGACCCGGAAGTCGATCAGAGCGCCCGGCACATCCTCGACGCCCAGCAGCTGCCCGAACGCACCTTCCCCTCGTGGCCCGGCAAGTCCGTCCCCGGTTCCAGTGAGCCCCTGCACCGCCTGATCAACCGCGATAAGCAGGACGCGAACCGGGACGTGGCGATCGCCACCTGCAACGATGTCTGGGGCAACTACGAGGGCAGCGGCCTGGAATGCGACGAGTATCCCTTCTCCAGCACCTACGAAGGCGCCGCGAAGAACGACAACCGATACAGTGCCCGGCTCATAGACGGCCGCGACAACCGCAAGGGAGGCGAACGCATCCAGAAGGTGTATGAGGAGAACCGCATCCTCGACAACGACCCCTTCTACGTCAAGATCGTTCCCTGAGACCCGCCGAGGACTTCCGTGACCATCCTTGCCGAACACCGGCTGCAGGCCGTCCCCGACCGCCGGGTCATCGAGCTGTACGACGCCGACGCCTACGTCGGCACATCAGCCGTCCTGGACCAGCTCGACGAACACGTGGTGGCCGGCGACGGATACCACCTCTACATCGGCAGCCTGCAAAGCGGCGTCGGCGTCGGCGTCACCATCCGAGTCCACAACGCCCCACCCTCCACCTGGCCGCCCGCCGACGGCAGCACGGAACTGACCTTGGAGTGCGCAACCGGCACCCTGGTCGTCGGCGAGTTCACCGCAGGGGTCGCCGGGGAAGTCGAGCTCCCCCGACCCGGCGTCTACCAGGTCCGCGCCTCCTGGCAAGGACGCGAGCCAACAGCCCACCAGGCCTCGACCATCCGCATGCGCGCCGTCGAGGAACAGTGGAGCCGCGCCGCCACACGACAGGCACTGGACGCCCTCGCAGGCTCCGAAACGTACTGCTTCGACATGTGGTACCTCCACGAACCCGAAGACGACATGCCGGAATGACCGGAGCCGGAGCAAGTCTGGTGAGCCCGGCGCACCCCGCGCCGGCCTCACCACCGCTCGCAGCCGCGGCGAAGCCCGCTCTGCCCGACAGTAATTGAGGACGGCACAAGGGGAGTTGGCACACCAACAGAGGGTGGTCGCGGAAAGTTGAGGCGGCCCGGCGGTACTGCTCCCAGAGCGCCTGGGCGCCGGGCCTGGCCCGCGCACGCCATATCGGCCCGGGATGAAGCTGACCCTATCCGCAACGGATCCCTCGGCGAGCCCGTCATCAGCTGCTTCAAAACCGCCCGGCGCCCCCTCCCGGGGCGTCGGGCGACACGCGGGCCTGTACAGGCCCGGCGGGCGGGCCCCAACGTCCAGCCGATGCTGCCGTCGCCGGGCGCTCCTCCACACGAAGCACATCTCTGGGCGTTACCCGCACCCTTACTCGGCACCAGCAGGCCGACACCCTCCTCGCTTACGAGCCCCGACCCCTGCGGCACCTAAGGTGACCACCCGCCCCCCGGACGCGTTCACCAACCGCCTGAACATCTCGCCCGCGGTGTTTCCCCGGCCCGCCGCCACCCCGGCGATCGACTACAGAGTGTTACCACGCACGGGATTGTCCGAGACGCCCGCAGGGGAAGGGCAGCACGGCTCGACTGCGCGAAAGCCACCTCCCCGACGGGACACCGTCTCGGGAGGCGACTTTCCTGCCATGACGGCCCGTCAGAAAAAACGTCCGGCGTGCGTCAAACGTGCGTCACGCGTGCGTCACGTGCGTCACGTGCGTCAGATTGGCGTCAAGATATCGCCCGTAACGCACCTACTGCGCATAACGCACACTCGCCAAAACCGCAGGTCAGTGACCCTTTTCAACGGGCTCAAGGATCGCGACACACTCGACATGATGGGTCATCGGGAACAGGTCGAAGACGCGGAGGGTGCGGACGCGGTAGCCGTGGTCGCGGAAGTAGGACAGGTCGCGGGCGAGGGCGGCCGGGTCGCAGGCCACGTAGGCGATGCGGCGGGCGTGGAGGGAGGCCAGGTGGCGGACCGTCTGCTTGCCGGCGCCGGCGCGCGGGGGGTCGAGGACGATCAGGTCGGCCTCGGTGATGCGGGTGCGCGGGAGGATCTGCTCGACCTTGCCCTGTTCGATGCGGACCCGGGGGAAGTCGGCCAGGTTGTGGCGGGCGTCCTCGACGGCGCGCTTGCCCGCTTCGATGCCGAGGACGGCGCCCGTCTCGCCGAGGCGTTCGGCGAGGGCTCCCGCGAAGATGCCGACGCCGCAGTAGAGGTCGAGGGCCATCTCGCCCTTGCGCGGCATCAGGCCCTGCATGACGGCCTTGACCAGGGTGTCGGCGGCCTGGGGGTGGACCTGCCAGAAGCCGCCCATGCCGACACGGTAGGTGCGGCCGTCGGAGCGTTCGCGGACGAACGGGCGGCCGTGGACGCGGTGGACGCCGCCGTCCTTCTCCTCCACCCGCAGGACCGAGACCGGCTTGTCCAGCTCGACCAGGGGCAGGCGGCCCCCGGGGACCGGGGTCAGGACGACCTGGCGGTCCTGGGAGCCCGTCGCGGCGATGGCCTCCACCGAGGCCATCTGGGGCCATTCACGCTTCTCGATGCCCAGTTCGGTCACGCCCGGCGCCGCGATCATGCAGTGGTCGATGACCTGGACCTCGTGCGAGCGGTGCTTGCGCAGGCCCGCGCGGCCCTCCGCGTCGACGGCGTACTGGACCCGGGTGCGCCACTGCGGGACCTGGCCCGCGGGCAGCTTGTCGCCCTCGGCCGGCATGACCGTGCCGTCCCAGCCCGCCTCCTCGGGGGTGAGGCCGGCGAGGCGGCGCAGCTGCTCGGCGACGACCTCGCCCTTCAGGCGGCGCTGGGCGCCGGGCTTGGCGTGCTGCCAGTCGCAGCCGCCGCACAGGCCCGGGCCGGCGTACGGGCAGGGGGCCTCGACGCGGTCCTTGGAGGGGTCCAGGACGCGTACGGCGTCGGCGCGCAGGAAGCGGGAGTCCGCGTCGCCCTCGGTGACCTTGGCGATCACCTTCTCGCCGGGGAGGGCGTGGCGGACGAAGAGGACGCGGCCGTCCTCGGTACGGGCGATGCAGTGGCCGCCGTGCGCGACGGGGCCGACCTCGACCTCGTACTCCTCCCCCACCAGGGACGCCTTCTCCTCCCCGCCGACCGGTGCGTTCTTCTGGTTCTGCGGGGTCATGGGGGTGGCTCCAAGGAGGTCGGGGTTGCGGACTGCGGGTGGGCGGCCTCCGGCGCCGGCGGCACAGCCGGTCGGCGGCTCGGGCGGCGACCCTTCAGTCTACGTGGATCCCGCACCCGGCCCGACCACGCCCGACAAGGCCGGCCGGGCCGAGGCCCGGCCGGCCGAGCCGTGCCCTACGGCTTTCCGCTCGGCTCCTTGCGGCGGGTGTCCACCGGGCCGCGGCGGACGGCGCCCGGGGCGCTCCACTCCTGGCGCTTCCTGGCCCGCTTCTTCGCCGCTTCGGAGGAGGCGAGCTGGTACGGGACCGAGGTGACCATGACCCCCGGCGTGAAGAGCAGGCGGCCCTTCAGGCGCAGGGCGCTCTGGTTGTGCAGCAGGTGCTCGTACCAGTGGCCGACGACGTACTCGGGGATGTACACGCTGACCGCGTCGCGCGGGTTCTCGCTGCGCAGGCCCTTGACGTACTCGATCACCGGGCGGGTGACCTCGCGGTACGGCGAGTCGAGGATCTTCAGCGGAACGTCGATGCCGCGCCGCTCCCACTCCGCCTTGAGCGCCTTGGTCTCGGCCGGGTCCACGCTGACGGTGAGCGCTTCGAGCTGGTTGGCGTGCAGCAGCTTGGCGTAGGCCAGGGCCCGCAGGGTGGGCTTGTGGAGCTTGGAGACCAGGACGACGGAACGGACCCGCGAGGGGCGGACGTATTCGTCGGGGCGCTCCTCGGCGGCGGCGATCTCGTCGGCGACCTTGTCGTAGTGCCGGCGGATGGCCGTCATGGTGCCGTAGAAGATCACCATGCCGAGCAGGGCGACCCAGGCGCCGTGGGTGAACTTGGTGGCGAGGACGACGGCCAGCACCAGGCCGGTGAAGGTCGCGCCGAAGGCGTTGATGGCGCGGGAGCGGATCATCCGGCGGCGCGCGGCGGTGTCCCTCTCGGTCTTCAGGTGCCGGTTCCAGTGCCGGACCATGCCGATCTGGCTGAGCGTGAAGGAGACGAACACGCCGACGATGTAGAGCTGGATCAGCTTGGTGGAGTCGGCGTCGTAGAGCCAGACCAGCAGGATCGCGGCGCCGGCGAGCAGCACGATGCCGTTGGAGAAGGCGAGCCGGTCGCCGCGGGTGTGGAGCTGGCGCGGCAGGTAGCGGTCCTGGGCGAGGATCGAGCCGAGCAGCGGGAAGCCGTTGTACGCGGTGTTCGCGGCAAGGAACAGGACGAGCGCGGTGGCGGCGGCGAGCAGCACGAAGAAGAAGCTGCCCGGGCCGAAGACGGCCTCGGCGACCTGGGAGATGACCGGGTTCTGGACGTAGCTGTCGCCGACGGGGACGCCGTTGCGCAGCAGGTCGGTGGCGGGCTTCTCGGCCATCCGGACGTCGGTGGCCATGGCCAGCCCGATGATGCCGCAGAACATGGTGACGGCCAGCGCGCCCATGAGGGCGAGGGTGGTGGCCGCGTTCTTGCTCTTGGGCTTGCGGAAGGCGGGGACGCCGTTGCTGATGGCCTCGACGCCGGTCAGGGCGGCACAGCCGGAGGAGAAGGCGCGCAGCAGCAGGAAGACCAGGGCGAAGCCGGCGAGGCCCTGGTGTTCTGCCTTGATCTCCAGGTCGGCGGTGGGGGCCTGCATGGTGTCGTCGAGGACGAGGCCCTTCCAGGCACCCCAGGCGATCATGACGAAGACGCCCGCGACGAACACGTAGGTCGGAATGGCGAAGAGCTTTCCGGATTCCTTCACGCCGCGCAGGTTCATCAGCGTGAGGAGAAGGATCATGACGATCGCGCTGAGGACCTTGTGCTCGATGACGAAGTCCACCGCGGACCCGAGGTTCTCCACGCCGGAGGCGATGGAGACGGCCACGGTCAGGACGTAGTCGACGAGCAGGGCGCTGGCCACGGTCAGGCCGGCCTTGGGCCCGAGGTTGGTGGTGGCGACCTCGTAGTCGCCACCGCCGCTGGGGTAGGCGTGCACGTTCTGCCGGTACGAGGCGACGACCGTGAACATCAGCACCACGACGGCGGCCGCGATCCAGGGGCTGTACTGGTACGCCGACACGCCCGCGACGGAGAGGACCAGCAGGACCTCGCCGGGGGCATATGCCACCGAGGAGAGCGGGTCGGAGGCGAAGACGGGAAGGGCGATCCGCTTCGGAAGGAGCGTTTCCCCGAGGCGGTCGCTGCGCAGCGCCCGGCCGATCAGGATCCGTTTGGGCACGTCGGTCAGTTTGGACACGCAGAGGATCGTAAGCGTTCGAAATCGGCGCTGCCCAACCACCTGCCGATTCCTCCGGGAATTCGGCACCGGAGTACCACAAGAGGCTGCCGCTCGTGACCGGAGGGCCGCAAGGGGTCACCCCGGCGGACCACCCGTGTGTACCTTGGGCAACGGTCTGAGACCCTGTTAAGCCTGAGCATGAACGAGGCTGGAACCGATACAGCCGCCGACAGCCGGAAGGACGGCCGTGCACATCGTCATTATGGGCTGCGGAAGGGTGGGCTCCGCCCTTGCGCAGACCCTGGAGCAGCAGGGGCATACCGTCGCTGTGATCGACCAGGACCCCACCGCGTTCCGTCGGCTGGGAGCGGGATTCGGCGGGCGCCGCGTCACCGGGGTCGGCTTCGACCAGGACACCCTGCGCGAGGCCGGCATCGAGGAGGCGGGCGCCTTCGCGGCCGTCAGCAGTGGTGACAATTCCAACATCATCGCCGCCCGCGTGGCGCGCGAGATGTTCGGCGTGGAGAACGTCGCCGCCCGCATCTACGACCCCAAGCGCGCCGAGGTCTACCAGCGTCTGGGCATCCCGACGGTGGCGACCGTCCGCTGGACCGCCGACCAGATGCTGCGCCGGCTGCTCCCCTCGGGCGCGGAGCCGCTGTGGCGCGACCCGAGCGGCGGCGTGCAGCTCGCCGAGGTGCACACCTCCACGGCGTGGATCGGGCACAAGGTCAGCCGGCTCCAGGAGGAGACCGGTGTCCGGGTGGCGTTCCTCACCCGCCTGGGCGAGGCCATGCTGCCGACGTCGCAGACGGTGCTGCAGGAAGGTGACCTCGTCCACGTGATGATGCGCACGGACGAGATCGACAAGGTGGAGGCGGCCTTCGCCGAGGGCCCCGAGGAGGCACAGGCATGAGGGTCGCGATCGCCGGAGCCGGCGCGGTGGGCCGTTCCATCGCGGGCGAGCTGCTGGAGAACGGCCACGAGGTGCTGCTCGTGGACAAGGCGCCGACCGCCATCTCGGTGGAGCGGGTGCCGCAGGCCGAGTGGCTGCTGGCCGACGCCTGCGAGATCACCTCGCTGGACGAGGCGGCGCTGCAGCGCTGCAACGTGGTCATCGCCGCCACCGGTGACGACAAGGTCAACCTGGTCGTCTCGCTGCTGGCCAAGACCGAGTACGGGGTCCCCCGGGTCGTGGCGCGGGTGAACAACCCCAAGAACGAGTGGCTCTTCAACGAGTCCTGGGGCGTCGACGTCGCGGTCTCCACGCCGCGTCTGATGTCGGCCCTGGTCGAGGAGGCCGTGAGCGTCGGTGACCTGGTGCGCCTGCTGCGCTTCAGCCACGGCGACGCCAACCTGGTCGAGCTGACCCTGCCGGCGGAGTCCTCCGTGGCGGGCACCCAGATCAGCGAGATCAACTGGCCCCAGGACACCTCCCTGGTCACCATCATCCGCGGCAACCGGGTCCTGACCCCGCACCCGGAGGAGACCCTGGAAGCGGGCGACGAGCTGCTGTTCGTGGCCGCGCAGGCCCGCGAGGAGCAGCTGGAGGAGCTGCTCCAGGCCCGCCGCTAGCCGTCCGGCACGCCGCGCACGTCGAAGGGGGGCCACCCGTGGGGCGGCCCCCCTTCGACATGTCCTACGGGCCTGTGCCGGGCCCGGGTCCTACGGGCCTACGCCCCGCCCCGGCGGGCGGCCTCGCGGGCCTTCTCGGCCGCCTCCTCCGCCTCGTACTCGGCGATCACGTCGATCGGCGGCGGGGCCTTGGCCAGGAAGACCCAGGTGAAGTACACCGCCAGCACCATCGGCGGCAGCTTCAGCGCCACCAGCAGCCAGCCGAGCTGGGTCTCGTCGCCCCAGAAGTACAGCGGGAAGAGGATCGCGTACTTGGCCAGGAAGATCAGGCCCCAGGCCAGCGAGGCCTTGGTGTAGGCCTTCTTGCGGCCGGGGTTGCGGGTCCGCCAGGAGAGGTTCTCGCGGAAGACCGGGCCGAGCATCACGCCGAGCAGCGGGAAGCCCACCAGGGCCGAGACCGTGAAGGCCACGCCGAGGCCGGCGCCGTAGATCATACCGGGCAGGTAGAAGCCCTTGGCGCTGCCGGTGAACAGGGCGAAGGCCACGCCGACGCCGACGCCGAAGACGCCGCTGAAGGCGTGCTTGACGGTGTCCCGGCGGGCCAGTCGCACGATCACCAGCAGCACGGCCACCGCGCCCGCCGCGATCGCGGACATCGTCACGTCCTTGTTGAACGTGTAGATCATCACGAACAGCAGGCCGGGGAGCATCGTCTCCACGGTGCCGCGGATGCCGCCGAAGGCGTCGAAGAGCGCCGCCTGGGTCACCGCCTTCACGTCGTCCTGACCGGACGCCCCCGGCGTCCCCGGCGAGCCGGGGGACGAGGGCGGGGTGGGCGACGAGGGCGTCGGCTTGTCGAAGGACGTCACCGGCTAGTGCTCCTGTCCGAGCGGTCGGAGTTCGTACTTGGGGTTGAACAGCACACGCCGTCCGTGGCTCATCGCGATCCGCCCGGAGGCGATCAGCTTGCGCCCGGGTTCGATTCCCACGATCGAGCGACGCCCGAGCCAGACCACGTCCAGCGCGGC
>NZ_RPRY01000231.1 GCF_003949795.1 Streptomyces sp. WAC06614 | reverse complement strand
AAGGCCTTCGACGCCAAGGGCCGCACGAGCTGATCAGTCCCTGATCCTCCGAAGCCACCCACAGACTTCCAGCCCCAGGACCGACCTCCATGTTCCGTACCGCCCTGCGCAACGTGCTCGCGCACAAAGCGAGGCTGCTGATGACGGTGCTCGCCGTCATGCTCGGCGTCGCCTTCGTCTCCGGCACCCTCGTCTTCACCGACACCCTCGGCAAGGCCCTCTCGGGCCAGTCCGCCAAGAGCTACGACGGCGTCGCCGTCTCCGTCACCTCGTACGGCACCGTCCGCGACGAGAACGGCAAGAAGCAGGGCGAGCCCGGCATCAGCCAGCAGACCCTCGACAGGATCGGCAAGTTGAACGGCGTCGACTCCGTCTCCGGCCGGGTCTCCGGCTTCGCCGGCGTCGGCGACGAGAACGGCAAGCTGATCGGCAGCGGCTGGGCCAACCGCGGCGCCAACTACGCGCCCGTCAAGGACGGCAAGGACCCGCGCTACACCTTCACCGACGGCACCGGCCCGGTGAAGGACGACCAGATCGCCCTCGACCGGGCGACCGCCGCCACCGGCAGGTACAAGGTCGGCGACAAGGTCCGCGTGGCCACCAACGGCCCGGTGAAGGAGTACACCCTCTCCGGCGTGTTCACCACCGAGGACGGCCAGGTCAACGCCGGCGGCAGCCTGGTGCTGTTCGACACCAAGGTCGCCCAGACCCTCTACCTCCAGCCGGGCTTCTACTCCGAGCTCGCGGTCGCCGCCAAGCCCGGCGCCTCCCCCGACACCCTGCTGTCCGAGATCAAGCCGCTGCTCGACGCGAAGACCACCAAGGCGCAGACCGGCGCCGCGCTCGCCAAGGAGCAGGCCAAGAGCATCGAGCGGGAGATGGGCAGCATGAGCACGATGCTGCTGGCCTTCGCCCTGATCTCGCTCTTCGTCGGCATCTTCCTCATCTACAACACGTTCACCATGCTGGTCGCCCAGCGCACCAAGGAGCTGGCCCTGCTGCGCGCCGTCGGCGCCGAGCGCGGACAGGTCATGCGGTCGGTGCTGTCCGAGGCCGTGGTCGTGGGCCTGGTCTCCGCGGTGACCGGTCTGCTCGCCGGTGTCGGGCTGGCCGTGGGCATGCGCTCGCTGATGGACTCCCTCGGCGCCAAGATCCCCGCCGGCGACCTGGTGGTCGCCCCGGCGACCGTCGTGTGGGCCCTGGTCATCGGCGTGGTCGTCACCACCCTGTCCGCGCTGCTGCCCGCCTGGCGCACCGGCCGGATCCCCCCGGTCGCCGCGATGGGCAGCGCCCACCTGCCGGCCACCGCCAAGTCCCTCGTGGTGCGCAACGTCTTCGGCGTCCTGCTGGCCCTGCTGGGCATCGGCCTGGTCTTCACCGGCGTCTCCATGGGCGGGGACGGCCGTGAGGTCCTCGGCGGCGGCGCCTTCTTCCTCCTCCTCGGTCTGATCGTGCTGCTGCCGCTGCTGTCGCGCCCGGTCATCGCCGCGATCCGCCCGCTGCTGCGGCGCGTCTTCGGGGTGCCGGGCAAGCTGGCCGCGCAGAACGCGGTGCGCAACCCGCGCCGTACGGCCGTCACCGCGGCCTCGCTGACGATCGGTCTGACCCTGGTCACCACGCTGTCGGTGCTCGGCATCACCATGGGCAAGGCCGTGGACCGGATGAGCTCGGACAAGATCAAGGCCGACTACAAGGTGTCCATGGCGGACGGCGGCGGCGGCCTGGACAAGTCCGTGATCGACGCGCTGGCCAAGGCCCCGGGCGTCAAGGGCGTCTCCCCGCAGACCGCCGGCTTCCTGCGGATCGGCAGCGACTTCCGCGCCGCCTCCGGCGTCGACCCGGCGTCCATCGGCGACATGCTCAACATCGACGTGGTCGCCGGCAGCCTCGACAGCCTGGCCAAGGGCGAGGTCGCGGTCGCGGAGCCCACCGCGAAGAAGAACGGCCTGGCCGTGGGTTCCGTCGTGCAGGCCGAGTTCGACGACGGCTCCCCGGCCCGGCTGAAGGTCGGCGCGGTCTACAAGGAGCTGGACGGGCTGCTCTCGCCGTACGTGCTCGACGACAAGATCCTGCGCGCGCACAGCGAGGAACCGTACATCCCCGAGGTGTACGTCAACACCGGCGGTGAGTCCCAGAAGGCCGAGCAGGCCGTCGTGGACGCCCTCGGCAAGAACCCGGCGATCCGCGTCGCCACCCAGCAGGACATGCGCAACGAGATGGGCGGCATCGTCAACCTCGCGCTGAACATCATGTACGGCCTGCTGGGCATGGCGCTGATCATCTCGGTGCTCGGTGTGGTCAACACCCTGGCGATGTCGGTGTTCGAGCGGACGCAGGAGATCGGCATGCTGCGGGCCATCGGCCTGGACCGCGGCCGGGTCAAGAACATGATCCGCCTGGAGGCCGTGGTGATCTCGCTGTTCGGCGCGGTGCTCGGTGTGGTGGTCGGCGTGTTCCTCGCCTGGGCCCTCGGTACGACGTTCAGCAAGGTGGTGCCCGGCTACGAGCTGGTCCTCCCCTACGGCCGGCTCGGGATCTTCCTCCTGCTGGCCGCGGTGGTCGGGGTCCTGGCCGCCATGTGGCCGGCCCGCAGCGCCGCCCGGCTGAACATGCTGACGGCCATCAAGACGGAGTAGCCGCGGCGCGCCCGTCCGGGTGACGCCGGCACGCCCAGGGCCCCGCGACCTCGTGGTCGCGGGGCCCTTCGCGCTGCCGCGGCGCCCGTCTCAGACGGCCGGCCAGGTACGGGTGCGCAGCGGCAGGTACGAGGACCCGTCGGGCGCGTCCTTCACCGCCAGGACCTGGTTGACGCCCAGCCGGCCCCGTTCGAAGCCGAGGGCGGAGGCGGCCATGTAGAGCTGCCAGACCCGGGCCCGGCCGGGCGAGGTGAGGCGGACGGCCTCCTTCCAGTGGGCCTCCAGCCGGGCCACCCAGGCGCGCAGGGTCAGGGCGTAGTGCTCGCGCAGCGCCTCGACGTCGCGGACCTCGAAGCCGGCCCGTTCCAGCTCGGTGACGGTGGTGCCGAGGGGGGACAGTTCGCCGTCGGGGAAGACGTAGGAGTCGATGAACTCGTCGATGCGGTAGGCGTTCTCGTCCGGCTCGGGGCGGCGGGCGATCTGGTGGTTGAGCAGCCGGCCGCCGGGGCGGAGCAGGGCGAACAGGTCGCTCGCGTACTCGCGGTAGCGCGCGGAGCCGACGTGTTCGGCCATGCCGATCGAGGAAATGGCGTCGTAGGGGCCGTCCTTGACGTCCCGGTAGTCCTGGACCCGGATCTCGATCCGGTCCGCCAGGCCCTCCTCCGCGACGCGCTTGCGGGCGTGGACGGCCTGTTCCCGGGAGAGGGTGATGCCGGTGACCTGGGCGCCGTACTCGCGGGCCGCGTGCAGGGCCATGGAGCCCCAGCCGCAGCCGACGTCGAGCAGCCGCTGGCCGCTGTCGAGGGCGAGCTTGCGGCAGACCAGGTCGAGCTTGGCGTGCTGGGCCTCCTCCAGGGTGCCGCCGGGCTCCCAGTAGGCGCAGGAGTAGACCATGGACGGGCCGAGGACGAGGGCGTAGAAGTCGTTGCCCACGTCGTAGTGGTGGCTGACGGCCTCCCGGTCGCGGCCGCGGGAGTGGACGGGCCCGCCGCGGCGGACGGCCTCCTCGGGGGGCGGTGGTGGGGCCGGCAGCGGCCGGGCGAGGGTGACCAGGTCGCGGGCGGCGGAGCGGGCGTCCCCGTCGCGCAGCAGGGCGAGCGGCCCGTGCCGCGGGTCGGTGAGGCTCCTGGGCCGCCGCTCCCAGATCAGCCCGGCCAGCCGGTCGAGGGCCTCGTAGAGGTCGCCCTCGACGGCGAGCTCCCCGGCCACCCAGGCCCGGGCCAGGCCGAGTTCGCCCGGCTTCCACAGGATGCGGCGCAGGGCGCGGCGGTGCCGGACGACGAGCACGGGGGTCCCGGGCGGGCCGGCCTCGCTGCCGTCCCAGGCGCGGATGCGTACGGGCAGCGGTTCGCCCAGCAGCGTCTCGGCGAGCGCGGCCAGCCGTGGCGCGGCGTCGGTCATGGGCCCACACCTCCAGGAAAGACTCCGACGCATCCCTCTACCCACCTGGTGCGCCGGGCAATCGACGGTGCGGGCCGCACGGAGGGCCCCGGACACGCCGAAGGGCCGCCCGCACCACGGATGGCAGGCGGCCCCTTCGGGGTCGTACGGCCCGGACCGTCAGGTCCGGTCCCGGCTCAGGAGGCCTTGGCCTTCTCGGCCGGGGCAGCGGCGGCGGCCGGGGCCGGCGCCGGCTTGGCGGCCTCGTAGAACTCCTCGCGCGGGGTCTCCAGCGCGCCGAGGGAGACCACCTCGCGCTTGAGGAACATGCCGAGGGTCCAGTCCGCGAAGACCCGGATCTTGCGGTTCCAGGTCGGCATGGCCATGCCGTGGTAGCCACGGTGCATGTACCAGGCCAGCCGGCCCTTGAGCTTGATCTTCATCTTGCCGAAGACCAGCATCGCGACGCCCTTGTGCAGGCCGAGGCCGGCGACGGCGCCCTTGTTGTGGTGCTCGTACTCCGCCTGCGGGAAGCCCCGCATGCCGGAGATGACGTTGTCGCCGAGGACCTTGGCCTGGCGCAGCGCGTGCTGGGCGTTCGGCGGGCACCAGGCGTTCTCCACGCCGGCCTTGCGCAGGGCCATGTCCGGGACCTGGGCGTTGTCGCCCGCGGCCCAGATGTAGTCCGTGCCCTTGACCTGGAGGGTGGGCTCGCAGTCCACGTGGCCGCGCGGGCCCAGCGGCAGGCCGTAGCGGGCCAGGGCCGGGTTCGGCTTGACGCCGGCGGTCCAGACGATGGTGCTGGAGTCGACCTCGAGGCCGTTCTTCAGGACCACGTGGCCGTCCACGCAGGAGTCCATGGAAGTGTTGAGGTAGATCTCGATGCCGCGGGACTCGAGGTGCTCCTTGCCCCAGGCGCCGAGCTTGGGCCCGACCTCGGGAAGGATCTTGTCGGCCGCGTCCACCAGGATGAAGCGCATGTCCTCGCGCTTGATGGTGGAGTAGTACTTCGCGGCGTCGCGGGCCATGTCCTCGACCTCGCCGATGGTCTCCGCGCCGGCGAAGCCGCCGCCCACGAAGACGAAGGTGAGGGCCTTGCGGCGGACGTTCTCGTCCGTCGTGGACTCCGCCTTGTCGAGCTGCTCCAGCACGTGGTTGCGCAGACCGATGCCCTCTTCGACGCCCTTCATGCCGATGCCCTGCTCGGCGAGGCCGGGGATCGGGAAGGTGCGGGAGATGGCGCCGAGCGCGATCACCAGGTAGTCGAAGGGCAGCTCGTACGCCTCGCCGACCAGCGGCGTGACGACGGCGACCTTGCGGTCCTGGTCGATGCTGGTGACCCGGCCGGTGAGAACCTCAGCCTTGGGCAGCACGCGTCGCAGCGGGACGACGACGTGCCGAGGCGAGATGTTGCCGGCGGCCACTTCGGGGAGGAAGGGCTGATAGGTCATGTACGACCGCGGGTCGACGACCGTGACGGTCGCCTCGCCGTAGCGCATCTTCTTGAGGATGCGCTTGGCTGCGTACAGGCCTACGTACCCACCGCCTACTACGAGGATCCTGGGACGCTCCGTGGTGCTCATGGAACGAGTATCCAGCACCCGAAGAGGCGATGCTCGTGAGGGCCTTCACAAGGACCGGTGGGCCCTCTGCTACACTGCGCGGCCCACGTGACCCAGGTCATGCCGGCGGACGGGAACCACGGGGCGGCGGGAGTCGTTGTTCACCTACTCCGACCTGGCCTCCGAGCCTTCGACCGGACTGGACCACCGGGTTGGTACATACCTCCGACGGGACGTGCGCCCTGTCCACGATGTGCACGAACGACCTCGCAAAACGAGCCTGGAGACTCCTGGAAGGTCACAAAGTGCCTCCGGAAGGGGTCTCCAGGCTCATTTTCCTTGTGAAGAACTTCACGAACTTCTTTTGGATCTCGGGACTTACGTCCTTCGGTCAGACGACGGACCAGGCGATTCCATCCAGAATGTCGTGTTCGGAGACCACGACCTCCGAGGCCCCGATCCGCTCCATGAGCGCCCGCAGCACCAGCGCGCCGGCGCCGATGACGTCGACCCGGCCGGGGTGCATCACGCCGAGGGCCGCGCGCTCGGCGTGGGTGGCGGTCAGCATGCGCTCGCTGATCCCGCGGACCTGCTCGTAGGGGATCACCGCGTGGTGGATCTTCGCCGAGTCGTACTCGGCCAGGTCCAGGGCGATCCCGGCGACCGTGGTCACCGAGCCGGCCAGGCCCACCAGGGTGCGGGCCTCGGTCAGCGGGACGGTCTGCTCCGCGAGGTCGAGGGCGGCCTCGATGTCGGCCCGCATCGCGGCGACCTGCGCGGCGGTGGGCGGGTCGGTGACGGCGCCGTCCACGACCAGGTGACGTTCGGTCATCCGGACGCAGCCGACGTCCACCGAACGGGCGGCCCGCACGTGCTCCTCGCCGACGACGAACTCGGTCGAGCCGCCGCCGATGTCCACCACCAGGAACGGCGTGGGCAGGTCGTCGCGGTGCGCCAGGGACTTGGTGGCGCCGGTGAAGGAGAACTCCGCCTCCTGGTCACCGGAGATCACCTCGGGCTCGACGCCCAGGATGTCCACGACGCCCCGGACGAACTCCTCGCGGTTCTCGGCGTCCCGGGACGCCGAGGTCGCCACGAAGCGGATCTTCTCGGCGCCCAGCTCCTCGATCACCGCGGCGTACGCGCGGCAGGCCGCGAAGGTGCGCTCCAGGGCCTCCGGGGCCAGCCGGCCGGTCCGGTCCACGCCCTGGCCGAGCCTGACGATGGTCATCCGGCGGTCCAGGTCCCGCTGCTCGCCGGTGACCGGGTCGCAGTCGGCGACCAGCAGGCGGATGGAGTTCGTCCCGCAGTCGATGGCGGCGACCCGGGTCATGCCGACTCCCCCGCGGTCTCCCCTGCGGTCCCTTGCGCCCCGCACGGGGTGACGCAGGGACCCTTGGCCCACCACTCCGGCAGCATCGCCAGCGCCTCGTCACCGAACGGGTTCACGCCCGGGCCGGCCGCCAGCGAGTGGCCGACCAGCACGTGCAGGCACTTCACCCGGTCGGGCATGCCGCCCGCGCTCGGGAAGCCCTGGAGCACCTCGATGGCGTCACGGCGCTGGATGTAGTCCTCGTGCGCCGCGCGGTACGCGGCGGCGAGCTCCGGGTCCTCGGCGAGCCGGGCCTGCATCTCCTTCATCACGCCGTTGGCCTCCAGCGTGCCGATCGCGGAGGCTGCGCGCGGGCAGGTCAGGTAGTAGAGCGTGGGGAAGGGGGTGCCGTCGGGCAGCCGGGGCGCGGTCTCGACGACGTCCGGCCGGCCGCAGGGGCAGCGGTGCGCGATCGCGCGCAGCCCGCGCGGGGGGCGGCCGAGCTGCTGCTGGAACGCGTCGATGTCCGCGTCGGTCGGCTCGGTCCGTTCGGTCTGGGGCGGGGGCGTCTGCATGCCTGGAGGAAGTCTCTTCGTTCGCGGATGATCATCGGTTGTCGGGGCGGTCGGCCTTGTCCACGCCGTCCCAGACGTTGGAGTACCAGGGGCGGTCCGCCGCGTCCTTGCCGCTGCGGCGCTTCTCCTCGGCCTCGGCGTCCGGGTCGATCACGGTGTAGCCGATCTCCCCGGGCCGTACGTAGTGCAGGTGCTGGCGCGCCTGCTGCTCCACGTAGGCGGGGTCCTGCCAGCGGGCCTTCTCGTCGCGCAGCTCTTCGAGCCGCCGGCGGGCCTCGTCGGCCGCCCGCTGCTGCTCCGCGATCTCCGAGCGCTGGGAGACGTACTGGCGCATCGGATACGCGAGGGCGACGACCAGCGTACAGAGGACGAGCACCAGCAGCGCGGCGCGGCCGGTGAGCCTGCTGCGGCGGACCTGACGGCGCGACTGGGAGCGGTAGACGTGGGCCGCGGTCCGCTCCCCGAGCTGCTTGAGCCTGGTCGCGGTGGAGAACCGGTCCCGGTTCCCGGCCATGGCTGTCGCCTCCCCTGGTAAGCGCGTACGTCCCCGCACACGGTACGGGACCGGGTGCGGGGACGTACGGAGGCGTGCGCCCGCAGGGGTGTCACCCCTGGCGCGGCGTCAGTGTCAGCCCTTGAACCGCGGGAAGGCGGAACGGCCCGCGTACACCGCCGCGTCGTCGAGGATCTCCTCGATGCGCAGCAGCTGGTTGTACTTGGCGACGCGCTCGGAGCGGGCCGGGGCACCGGTCTTGATCTGGCCGCAGTTGGTGGCGACGGCCAGGTCGGCGATGGTGACGTCCTCGGTCTCGCCGGAGCGGTGCGACATCATGCACTTGAAGCCGTTGCGCTGGGCGAGCTCGACGGCGTCGAGGGTCTCGGTCAGGGAGCCGATCTGGTTCACCTTCACGAGCAGGGCGTTCGCGGTGCCCTCCTCGATGCCACGGGCCAGGCGCTCGGGGTTGGTGACGAACAGGTCGTCACCGACGAGCTGCACCTTGGCGCCGAGGCGCTCGGTGATGACCTTCCAGCCGGCCCAGTCGTCCTCGAACAGCGGGTCCTCGATGGAGACGAGCGGGTACGCGGAGACGAGCTCCTCGTAGTACTCGGTCATCTCGGCGGCGGAGCGCTCCTGGCCCTCGAAGAGGTACTTGCCGTCCTTGAAGAACTCGGACGCGGCGACGTCGAGCGCGAGCGCGATGTCCTTGCCCGGGGCGTAGCCGGCCTGCTTGATGGCCTCCAGGATGAGGTCCAGGGCCTCGCGGTTGGAGCCGAGGTTCGGGGCGAAGCCACCCTCGTCGCCCAGGCCCGTGGACAGGCCCTTGGCCTTCAGCACGGACTTGAGGGTGTGGTAGACCTCGGTGCCCCAGCGCAGGGCCTCGGAGAACGACTCGGCGCCGATCGGCGCGATCATGAACTCCTGGATGTCCACGTTGGAGTCGGCGTGCGAGCCGCCGTTGAGGATGTTCATCATCGGAACGGGCAGCAGGTGCGCGTTCGGGCCGCCGAGGTAGCGGAAGAGCGGCAGGTCCGAGGCCTCGGACGCGGCGTGCGCGACGGCCAGGGAGACGCCGAGGATGGCGTTGGCGCCGAGCGAGCCCTTGTTGTCGGTGGCGTCCAGGTCGAACATGGCCTGGTCGATCAGGCGCTGCTCGGTGGCGTCGTAGCCGACCAGCTCGGGGCCGATCTGCTCGATGACGGCGAGGACGGCCTTCTCGACGCCCTTGCCCATGTAGCGGTTCGGGTCACCGTCGCGGAGCTCGATGGCCTCGAAGGCGCCCGTGGAGGCACCGGAGGGAACGGCAGCACGGCCGGTGCTGCCGTCGTCGAGGCCGACCTCGACCTCGACCGTGGGGTTGCCTCGGGAGTCCAGGATTTCCCGGGCTACGACGACGTCGATGGACGGCACGAGCATCTCCTTCTGGGATGTGACGCTGGGTGTGCGGTGGCGGTCCGGGCCGTGGGATGGCCCTGCCGCCCTAGAGCCTAACCGGCTCCGGGCGGTCGGTCGGCCGACCGCCCGCCCCCTGGGACGAAAAAGGGTCCGAATACCCTCCTTACGGGACATAGGGACGCGTGATCGACTCCGCTGCCACCCCGGACCGGCCCCACGCACACCGCCGCCCGGCGCGTACGGTGACGCGCCGGGCGGCGGTGGGGTGCGGACGCGCGCTCGCGCGTCCCGCGAACGGCGCGGTGGTGGTCACCGCGCGTGCTCGCGCAACGTTCAGCTGAGCTTCAGCTTCTGACCCGGGAAGATCAGGTCGGCGTCCTGGACGATGTCCTTGTTCAGGTCGTACAGCTTCTGCCAGCCGCCCTGGACGCCCTGGGCCTGGGCGATGGTGCTGAGGGTGTCGCCCGACTTCACCTCGTAGGAGCCGTTGCCGGTCTGCGGGGCCGCGGGGGCGGCCTTGGTGACCGGGGTCTCGGTGCGCTCGGACCGGGTGGTCGGCGCCTCCGTGCGCTTGGTCTCCTTCTTCGGCGCCGGGGTCTCGGCCTTCTTCTCCTGCTTCTTCGGCTCGGACTTCGGCTTGGCGGCCGGGGTCTCGGCGCCGCCACCGTTGTACGCGGCGCTGGTCAGGCCCTTGCCGCAGACCGGCCAGGCACCCTTGCCCTGGCCCTTGAGGACCTTCTCGGCGATGGCTATCTGCTGGGCCTTGCTGGCCTGGTGGGGCATGCCGGTGCCGCCGTAGCCGCGCCAGGTGCTGAGGGAGAACTGCAGGCCGCCGTAGTAGCCGTTGCCGGTGTTGATGGACCAGTTGCCGCCGGACTCGCACTGGGCGACGGCGTCCCACTGGGAGGCCGTGGCGGCGCTCGCGGAGGTGGCGGTCATCAGCGGGGCGGCGATGGCCGCGCCGGTGACGCCGGCGAGCGTGACGATGCGGGTGGCCTTCGAGGCACGACGGTGCTTGCCCTTGCCGGAAAGCAGCATGGAACTTCTCCTCACCGACGCCTACGAGGTGAGCTGTCGGGTTCGGGCCAATGAGGTGCCCGGCCTCGCGACCTAGCGCGTGGCTTAACCCCTAGCCGTTCCCGTGACCATCTCTCAATGGCCGGTCCCGGCAAAAACCTTGGGTCCCCCGCTCCTGCCTCCGGCGCTTGCGCGACGACTGTTCCCTCGCGACCGCCGGCAGGATTCGGCGATGCGGTCGAAGGGGCCCACGGTGGCGGGCGATCCAGAAGGTAGACAGGTCTCCGCCCGATGTTCAACAAGCGACTTCCGGCGGAAACCACCCCTACTTGCACTCCCGAAAAGGGTGTTTATGCAGGTGAGACGGGGGTTTGCGACATTCCGCAAGAGGGACACGCCAGTTGACCGGAAGAGATGCATGTCTCACTTGCACGAAACGGACATCCACCTCTTTCCGGCCGCCCGAAGTGCCCCTAATTCGCGGTTACATCCAGGTTCTGGCCGGGCTTGATCAGGTCCGCGTTGGTGCCGATGACCTGCTCGTTGGCCTTGTAGAGGGCGCTCCAGCCACCCTTGACCCCCTTCGCGTCCGCGATGGCCGTGAGGTTGTCGCCCGGCTTCACGGTGTACGTCGGTTCTGAGGTGTTTTCAGCCGCGCTCCGGCTCTCGACGGCCGGGGCGCCGCGGTGGCGTCCGGTGCCCTCGCCGGAAGCGTGGCTGCCGGTGCCGGCGGACGGCGCACCCGGGGCGGTGGGAGCACCGGGGGCGGTCGAGGGCGCACCCGGGGCGGTCGGGGTCGCACCCGGCGTCCCCGGCGACCCCGGCGCCATGCCGGGCGCGGTGGGCGCCGTGGGGTCGGTGGGTGCGGTCGGGGCGGTGGAGCCGCCCGGGGTGACCGGCGGGGTGGTCGGCGCGTCCGGGG